>JBNAVY010000016.1:0-43672 GCA_049700195.1 Thermoanaerobacteraceae bacterium | reverse complement strand
ATTATTTAATGTGGTTTCCATACTAGTATAGCTTTGTAATTTGTCATTTAAAAGATTAATTCTATCTTTTAAATCAGAATTCTCTTTATATAACATCTCATAATCTTCCATTACCTTGTCCAAAAATTCATCAACTTCATTTTCGTTGTAACCCCTAAATGAACGTTTAAACTCTTTGTTGTGAATATCCATAGGTGTTAACATATTTTTTCCTCCATCCTATTTAGTTTTAAATAAATCTGCATATATGTATAGATATTCTGCCTTTTCTTGTTATCCCCTTAACTTCTTTTAATTCAATTCTTCCAAAACCCCTCAAAGAAATAATATCATTTTCTTTTATCTGATATGAAGGATCATCTTTATATTCCCAATTAACATTTGCACTGCCGGATTTTATTAATTGAGATGCTTTACTCCTTGAGATATTAAATCCTGATGCTGTAATACTGTCAAGCCTTAATGAAGCAACAGTAGAAAAAATATCTTTATATTTCATTTCAGGCTGCATAATATCACTTAATTTTATGCTGCTTATTTTAATATTTTCTCTGCCTATCTTATTTAAATTCATCAAAACAAAGGATTCAATATCTTTATGAATTATGATATCACAAAGATTATCTTTTAAAACAATATCACCAGTTTTATCTCTTTTTATACCAAGTCCCAATAAAGCACCCAAAATATCTCTATGAGATAAACTATCTAAATTGCCCATAATTCGCAAAGCAGATATAGGCACCTCTTTGGGGATTATAAAATTGGGATAAATTATAGCAATCTTTCTTTCAGCCCTTTCAAACCCGCCGTCAAAAAGATACTCTATATCTTTATATGGAAAAATTATTTTTTCAAGAAGTTTTTGTGAAGATAAATTTAAAAAATCTGTATATCTTTCTTTTTTATTTTTTAATACCCATTTTATCAAATCTTCAAATCTTATAACTTCAAAATCTGACTCTTTCATATGTACCTCATTATATATAATACTAGATCAAAAACAAGTGGTCTTACTATATACTGCAAAACAAGTATTGCAAGTACTGGTGAAAAATCAATCATTAAATTTCGTCCAACAGATGATTTAAACTGCAGGCGCCTAAATGGTTCCAAAATTGGTTCTGTTGTAACAATAACAAATTTTGAAATAGGGTTATTCATATTTTCCATCCGTAAAAGAGATAATATAACTCTGATTAGAATAAGCCAATTAATAACTTCAAAAAAATACTGTAATGCTGTTAATATTGCAAAATTTACAGGCAAATTTTTACCTCCTCTTTATGTTAAATTATACACTGAATTTACCTCATCTTTTATATCTCCAGAAACATCAAAGTTTTCTGGTGCAACAAAAAATATATAGTTTGAAATCTTTTTTATTTCTCCATTAAGAGCAAATGCAGCACCGCTCAAAAAGTCAATAACTCGTTGTGCCTCAGTTTTATCCATTATTTGCAAATCAATTATAACTGGTTTTCTATTTTTTAATTCATTACAAATATTTATTACCTGTTCAAATTTTTCCGGCTTTACAATAAGAACTTTCACTTGTGATTGTGTATGTATATTAACTATTTTAGGTTTTTTGTTGTAGGGAATAACTGTTTCAGATACGTATTCACCATTTTCATCACTGTCATCTTCCATACCAAAAAAACTCATTAATTTGTCTAATACTTTAGCAGACATATTATCCCTCCATATTATAATTTCTTTTGCCAAATATTGCAGTTCCTATTCTAACAATATTTGCACCTTCTTCAACTGCAACAGTATAATCCCCTGACATCCCCATAGATAAGTAATCTGCTTGAATGTTACCCTGTTTAATATTTTTCAAATCTTTAAATAAATCATTCATATTTCTAAAATAGGCCCTTACATTTTCTAAACCAACATTCGGTGCTACGGTCATTAGCCCTCTTATTCTAATATTATGATATTTTTCTAATTCTTTGACAAATTTATTCATGTTTTCTGGCAAAATCCCAAATTTAGAATACTCACCTCCTATATTTATTTCTATCAAACAATCTATAATTTTCCCTAATTGGCCTGCTCTTTTATCTATTTCTTGAGCAAGTTTATCACTATCAAGAGAATGTATCATTTTTACTTTATCTATTATATATTTCACTTTGTTTGTTTGCAAATGTCCAATAAAGTGAAAATCTGCTTTTCCTTCTAAAGCTGGATATTTATCTTTTAATTCTTGAACCTTGTTTTCTCCTATATCCTTAATACCACATTCAATAGCTTTTTTAATATCTTCTATTCCAAATGTCTTCGTAACTGCAAGAAGCAATATTTCATCTGGATTTCTATGAACAATTTTTGCATGTTTTTTTATATTTTCTTTTATTTCTTTTATATTATCACAGATATCCGTATAAATCACCCCTTATTTTTTAAGATATTTATCTCCATTAACCGCAATTTCATCATAAAACCTTATAGGTGTATTTGGATCAGCACTTTCTATTATAGCATAATTATTATCTTTAGCTTTTATATTTATCTTATAAAAAACTGCATTATTTCCATATTTTATAATAAATATTCCTTTTTCGCCATCTTTTTCAACAATTGAGGATAAAGGTACTTTTATACCACTGTAATTATTAAATATGACTTCAAGGTCCACTTTGCAAATCTTGTAAAAATCTTCATAACTATCAGACATTCTAACTATACATATATAATTGTTATCGTCATCTTTATATGTTTTTACGATTTTCCCTCTGAGTTCATAAGGATAATTATCAATTAAAATTTTTATATTTTCGTCTTCTTTAAATAAATTAATCTTATCTTTTGTAAAAGGTATAGCCAAATACCAATCAAAATTATCAATAATTTTAACAATTGGCTTATCCTTTTTTATTTCTGTTTCAATCTGGTTACAAGAATTATTAATTTTATCGAGTTCGTTTAAACTAAGATTATACATATTACTACCATTCAATATATTTTCATAACCGTTGAAATAAAAACTTATAATTCCGGCTTGAGGTGCATTTATGATATTACTATTCTCATCAATATAATCTTCTAATATTTTTTTTTGTTCTTTTAAATCTTCAATTTTTCTTAATTCTAATGGACTTTTAGATAAGATTACTTCTTTTTTATTTTTTAAGTCATCAATACGTTTTCTAATATTTTCTGCAGACGCATCTTTATTTCCAACTGCTTTTTTATAATTATTTTCTTCGTTTTTAATCATATTATCGAGTTTTTGTATATCTTTATAAAACGGCAAATTATAATCCTGTTTTTCCAGTTCTCCATTAACTTCTTTCAACTGTTTTAATTTTTCAAGATCAAAATTCTGTGTATAAATTTTAGCCAAACTAGCTCCTTTATAAACTCTTATACCACTATTTAAAAGTTTATTTATTTTACCATCAAAAGGAGCATTTATTATCATCTCATTTTTTATTATATAACCAATACCTTTAAAAGATATTGTCATATCTGCAGGTTCTGCAGCTATTGTTTCAACTGAATTATTTAATGTGTTAAAAAATGATCTCCCTAAATAGATTGTTAAAAACACTATGATTATAAATATAAAAAACTTTTTTTTCACATGATCACCTATAGTAATTATTCTATATAATAATGGTTTTTCCTTCTATAAAATTATATACAATATCATTTTATCATAATTTTGATTTTTTTAATAGAATAAAAACAGGAAGATAGCATATGCTATCTTCCTGTTTTTATTCTACTGGTTCTAATCGTGCAGTAAAATGCCTTAAAATTGGAGGCTCATAAGTAAATCTAAGCCCTTTTACCTTGTCTCTTCTTTCATAAACTCTTTTAACTGCTTCTGCAATAACATCCATATGACTATTTGTATAAACTCTTCTTGGTATAGTAAGTCTTACAAAATCTAATGCAGGAAGAATTTCTTTGTTTGTTTTAGGGTCTCGTCCTGCTAATAAAGAGCCAACTTCAACAGCCCTTATACCTGCTTCAATATAAAGTTCAACACATATTGCGTGTGAAGGAAACTGTTCCTGAGGAACATGAGGCAAAAACTTCTTTCCATCTATAAAAACTGCATGCCCTCCTGTAGGATATTGTATGGGTATACCGGCATCTTTTAATTTATCTCCTAAATATTTGACTTGATTTATTCTCCAAGCAAGATAATCTTCATTTACTACTTCTTCCAGACCTCTTGCCATAGCCTCCATATCTCGTCCGGCTAAACCTCCATATGTTACAAATCCCTCCATTGGTATGAGCATTGTCTTTACTTTTGTAAAAAGCTCTTCATTGTCTTTTATGGCAATAAGACCTCCAATATTAACAAGAGCATCTTTTTTAGCAGACATTGTAAAGCCATCACCATATGAAAACATTTCTTTGACTATCTCTTTTATAGTTTTATTTTCATAACCTTTTTCTCTTTGTTTTATAAAATATGCATTTTCTGCAAATCTTGCAGCATCAAAGAATAATGGTAATTGGTATTTATCTGCTATTTTTTTTACTTCTCTTATATTTTCCATTGAAACAGGCTGCCCTCCAGCACTGTTACATGTAACTGTAGCTAATATAAAAGCAACATTATCCTTTCCTTTTTCTTTTATAAAATTTTCCAAACCTGCTATATCAAAATTTCCTTTAAAAGGATAATAAGTGTCAGTATCCTCAGCCTCTTTTACTACACAATCAACTGCTATACCACCTGATAATTCTATATGGGCTTTAGTAGTATCAAAATGCATATTCCCTAAAATATACTGACCCTTTTTTATTAGAATTGGAAAAAGTACCTTTTCTGCTCCACGCCCTTGATGTGTAGGAAGCACAAATTTGTATCCAAAAGTATCTTTAACAACTTCACTTAAATGTATATAATTTCTGCTTCCTGCGTATGACTCGTCTCCCATCATCATACCAGCCCATTGGTAATCACTCATTGCTGAAGTACCACTGTCAGTTAAAAGGTCAATATATACATCTTCGGCCTTTAATAAAAATGGATTGTATCCAGCCTGTTTAATTAAATCTATGCGTTCTTCTCTTGTTCTTATATTAAGCGGTTCTACCATTTTAATTTTAAATGGCTCAGCCATTTTTGTTAAATCATCTTTCATAAAAGTTCCTCCTATTATAATTTTAAAATTGTAATCGTTTAATAAAATTTTAAAAAAAAGAAATATTATTTATGAGCAACTACTTCAATTTCTATTAAAGCACCCTTAGGAAGATTTCTTACTTCAACTAAAGATCGTGCAGGTGGATTATCCTTGAAATATCTTCCATAAATTTCATTTATTTTTGAAAAGTCCCCCATGTTTGTAACAAAAACAGTGGTTTTTATCACATTTTCAAATCCCATATTTGCAGCTTTTAATATTTGCTTTATATTTTCTAAAACTCTTTCTGTCTGTGCTTCGATTCCACCTTCAACAAATTCTCCAGTTTCTGGAACAACTCCCATTTGGCCTGCTGTATAAAGAAAACCATCAATTAAAACTCCTTGAGAATATGGACCTATTGCTTTTGGAGCTTCATCTGTTTTTAAAATTGTTTTCAATAAAATCACCCTTTCGTATTTTTATTAACACTATATTAATTATAGCACTTATATTTGTGCATTTTCAATATTTTTAAATAATTATAAAACTTTTTGTGATTCATTTCTAATAATTAATTTGTTTTAAAAAATAGTATATTTCATCTATTTTTAGCTTATGTTAATTGCTCTATTTCTTATAGATTTTTCTTCTTCAGTCTTAGGCTCATCCAAAACAATATTATGAGGAGCGGGTTTCCCATTTTCATCTACATAAACAAAAGTTGCAAATCCTTCTAATATTGGCTCTGTTTCATCATTTTTATAAATTCTAGAATAAGTTTTAATACTTGATCTTCCTGTTAAAACTACTGAAGATTTTATTTTTATTATATCTCCCTTTGTTGCACTTTTTTTAAATTCCAGTCCATGAATTTTTAAACATACTATTTTCTCTGGCTCTTTTATTAGGTCACAGGCAGCTATAAACCCTGCTTCTACGAACCACTCTGCTGTTCGCCCAGCAAATAAAGTACCATGATGGTTTAAATCTTCTGATTTTACTAGACGAGCAATACTAATTTCCTCCATATCTTTTATCTCCTTTGTAAAATATTTTTTAAACATAATTTATAATATCATATTTCACAAAATTTTTCATTACAATATAGAATGACTCTATGTTTTTAAATATTATGTTTTTTACATATTATTTCAATTGCACGTATAGTTTCCTTTATTTCATCAATATTATTAAAATAACCTATACCAAACCTTAATGTCCCAGATTCTAGTGTTCCTATCGTAGAATGAGCTAAAGGTGCACAGTGTAGTCCGGCTCTTGTAGCTATATTATACTCTTTATCTAAAATATAGCTTATATCTCCAACATCCATATTATCAACTGTTATTGAAACTGAACCTGTACGATTATTTAAATTTTTAGGTCCATAAATTTTAACCTTTTTTATCTGTTCTAATCCTTCAATAAGCATTTTAATAAGGTTTTTTTCATGTTTTTTTATGGATTCAATTTTAATTTTTTTAATAAATTTTATTCCTTCTTTTAAGCCTGCAATTCCTGGGGTATTTAATGTTCCACTTTCTAATTTGTCTGGCATCAAATTTGGTTGATATATTGATTCCGATTCGCTTCCTGTACCTCCTTCTATTAAAGGAATAATATCTATACCTTCTCTTATATATAATCCACCAGTGCCCTGTGGTCCATATAAACCTTTATGCCCAGGAAACGCAAGCAAATCTATATTAAATTCTTCAACATCTATAGGAATAACACCTGCTGTCTGAGCCGCATCAACTAAAAAAAGAATATTGTTTTTTCTTGCAATATCACCTATTTCTTTAATAGGCATTATTGTACCTGTAACATTAGAGGCATGAGTTATAGCTATTAGTTTTGTATTTCCTTTAATTGCTTTTTTTATATTTTCTACATCTATTTCTCCATTTTCATCCCCTTTTATTACTGTTATTTCTGTACCCTTTTCTATTAATGCCATAAGTGGTCTTATCATTGAATTATGCTCCATACTTGAAGTAATTACATGATCTTTATATTTTAGTACTCCTTTTAAAGCCATATTTAATGCCTGTGTTGCATTTGATGTAAATACAATTCTCATAGGGTCTTTTACGTTAAATATTTCGCAAATTTCCTGTCTTGATTCAAAAATAATCTTGCCCGATTCAAGAGCCATCATATGTCCTCCTCTTCCAGGATTGCCACAGTTTTTTAAAACCCTTTCAACTTCTTTATATACATTTTCTGGTTTTGGCCATGATGTAGCACTATTATCAAGATATATCACAATAACTTTCACCTTCTTCAAATAACTTTTATTTTTAGAGTATATTATTTTTAATATCATTATATGTTTTTTAAAATTTATGATTTACAATTATTAAAATTTAAAACTTTAATAAATAAATGTTTTGGTGTAGGATATAAAATAATAAAAACAGAGCCTTTATAATAATCATTAAAGGCTCTATAAAAATTATATAAGCTTATATAAAAAATTTGTTAACATTCAGAATAGCCACAATTTAAACATGTCTTACATCCTTCTGTATAAACAAAAGTTGCCATACCGCAGGATGGGCAAATATCTACATGCGTAGTATTTGACTTTATTCCATTATTATTTTGAGGTTGATACCCATTTCTTAATGCTTTACCTATCGCATCAGGAACTGACATAACTCTATTCTCTCCAAAACCTATAGCAGTTGCACCACCAATACCGATTAATTGATCGGTTATCTCTTCAACAGCAACTCCGCCTCTTAAGGCAAGGGATATAAGCCTTGCAATAGCTTCTGTAAAAGCCGCTACATCTGAACCTGCTCGTCCAATATTTACAAATACTTCAAAAGCTTTTTCATCTATAAAATTAATTGTAACATAGGCTCTACCTAATGGCGTTTCTATGCGTTTTGTAACTCCTTTTAAAACTGGAGGTCTTTGTGTTATTTGTGCTTTTTCTTTGGGCTTTGTATCAGTAACAAGAACTCCCTCACGAGAGCCATCCCTATATACTGTAATACCTTTACACCCTAATTCATATGCTAATCTATATATGTTATCAATATCATCAACTGTAGCAGTACTTGGTAAATTTATTGTCTTTGATATACTTGAATCAACATATTTTTGCAAAACCGCCTGCATTTTTACGTGTTCTTCAGGAGTAACCTCATGGGCACTTACAAAAGCCGGATAATCAGCGAGCCAATGCCTTACCGTATGTGTACCTGTTCTATCTTGCCTTATATACTCTTTTGCAAAATTAGGTTCAATCCCTGAACTTACACCAGTTAATATAGATGTTGTACCTGTAGGTGCTTGTGTTAATAAAGTGGCATTTCGTATTCCAAAAGTTTTAATTTCACTTTTTAACTCTTTAGGTAAGTTCTCTATAAATTGTGATTTTAAATATTTTTCAGCTACAAATTCAGGGAATGTTCCTTTTTCTTTAGCAAGTTTAACAGACGCACCATAAGCTGCATTTCTAATCGTTGCTGCTATTTTCTCTGTTAATTTAATAGCTTCATCACTACCATACCTTACTCCCATAAGTATTAAAGCATCAGCCAGCCCCATAATTCCAAGCCCTATTTTTCTTATTCTTTGTGCCATATCTTTATTTTCTTGTAATACATATGCCCCAGAGTCTAATACATTATCCAAAAATCTTACTGCAACCTCTACAGTGTCTTCTAAATCTTTATAATTAATTTTATTATTCTCAACAAAAGTAACCAAATTTATAGAACCTAAATTACAAACTCCATAAGGTTCTAATCCTAATTCACCACATGGATTTGTAGAAATTATCTTTGATATGTAATAAGTATTACTAAATTTATTATATCTTTCTAAAAATACAACTCCTGGTTCTGCAGATTCCCAAGCAGCAGTCACTATCATATTCCATAATTCACGCGCAGGTATCTCTTTGTATACAATAGTTGGATACCCTTTACTTTTCCATTCTTTTATATCACCTTCCCATTCAGTATCATAGTTTGGATAGTTTGTATCAGGAAATTCAAGTTTCCATATTTTGTCCTGATATACTGCTTCCATAAAATCATCAGAAACAGCAACAGATAAATTAGCTTGTTGCATTTTTGATAGATCTTTTTTAATTTTTATAAATTCTTCAATATCAGGGTGCCAATCCCATAGCATAAACATTAAAGCAGCTCTTCTACTTCCACCTTGTTCAACCTGTGTAGCAACTTCATTTGCGGCTAACATCCAGCTAACAGCTCCCGATGAAATTCCCCCTACCCCTTTTACATAAGCACCTCTTGGTCTTAGGGTACTCCAATTAATTCCAACGCCTCCACCCCGTGAATTAATCTCTAACATTTTTGCAATAGTATCCATAATAGCAGCTCTACTATCATTACCCTTTTTAGGGTTATTAGATTCTACTGGAATTACAAAACAATTAAAATATGTTACTTCTTTACCTGTCCCTGCACCAGCAAGTATTCTGCCACCCGGTATAAATTTCCAATCTTTTATAGCATCATAAAACATTGACTCTTCTTTTTCATTTTGCGCAATTGCTTTTGCAACCCTTTTAAACATTTCTTCAGGTTTTTTCTCAATAGGATTGCCATTTTTATCTTTCAGTGCATACCTATCTAAAAAAACTTTTTCCCTTTGTTTGTTCCAAATTGGAAGCATAACATAATTCCTCCTCTTAGTGTTATACAATATTTTGTAGTCTAATAATATTATTATACATTTTATAGTGTACTTTGCAAATATAAAATTAATCGATTTATATGTTGTTTTCCATCTCTACTATTTGTTTTCGTCTTAAATCTTAATAAATTAAGTAAAATCTTTAAAGTAAATCCCTATTTTATATAAATCTATAAAACACAAAAACTTTTTTTCATTATTCTTTAAATAAAGATCTGATACAATTTTAGCTTCAAATAACAAATATACCTCATTTTAAAGACTTACACTCTCATGCCATAAGTATTGATTTTAAAAGGATATTCAATCAAACATTTTTAGTCGGAGTAGTAGCTGCACTACTTGCATAAAAAGAGGCATCTTAAGAAATACAAGATGCCTCTTTTATTCATTTTTTAAGGTATTTGTTAAACCAATCCGTCATCTCTTTAATTCTTCTTATTCTGTGTTTTGGTTTTCCGCTTCTTGAAAGATCATGGTTTTCACCATGGAATAGTACAAATCTTGATTCTACTCCAAGATATTTAAGAGCTGTAAACATTTGAAGGGCTTCAGCAAGCCAGCACCTAAAATCCTCATCAGAATGCAGGAACAATGTTGGAGTCTTAACCTTATCAGCATATTTAAGCGGAGAATTGTCCCAATATTTTTCAAAGTTGTTCCAAGGAGTACCACCCACCTGATCCGGCACAAAATAATAACCTATATCTGTAGTCCCAAACTCTGTAAACCAGTTTGATATGCTTCTTTGAGATACTGCTGCCTTAAACCTATCAGTATGCCCTATTATCCAATTTGTCATAAATCCCCCATAAGAACCACCTGTAACGCCAACTCTTTCAGAGTCAATGTCTTTGTAATTTTCAAGCATATAATCTGTAAATTTCATAATATCTTCATAATCAATTGTCCCATATTTTCCTCTAATATCAGCAAATTCATTTCCTCTCCCATCGCTTCCTACTGGATTGCAGAAAAACACAAAATAACCTTCGGAAGCCCAGTACTGCATTTCATGCAAGTACACATCACCATATACTGTTTTAGGACCACCATGGATATCTAATATTGCAGGATACTTCTTACCTTCTTCATAGTCTACAGGCTTTATAACCCATCCATCTATAAAATGACCTGGTCTCGTCTTGACATCTATTCTCTCAGGCTTTGAAAGTTTCTTTTCCTTCTCCACCCACTCATTAAAATCGGAAATTTGTATCTTTTGCCCGTCTTTGTACTCATAAATCTCTTGTAGCTTTAATCCTCTAAAACCGATAAAAAGAATATTATCGCCATGTACATCAAACATATCCACAGATCCATCTTTATCTATAACTTTTTCTATTTTACCTTCCAAATTCAGCCTGTTAAGACAAGCATTGTACCTCTCTGTAGATATGAAATACAAATAATCTCCATCTATCTTAAAACTAAGACCCGAACCGTATCTCACATCGGAATTTACAGAATTTCCTAAACTTATGTCAAGGTCAGAAGTTATGCACCTTCTTTCACCTGATTCCTCTTCCAAAACATAGAATTTACTGTTTTCATTTATACCGTATTTTTTCATATCTGTTCCGGCGCATATTATCTTATCTCCTAAAAAATCCACATACCTATAGGAAAAATCTGAATCCTTATTCACTTTCTTAAGTTCTCCAACCTTTAAATTGTAAATATAAACATCACTTGTCAAAGGCATCTTGTCTTTATAAGTCCTTCCTATAAATACTGCCTTTGTCTTGTCTTTATTTAACTTTAAAGAACTCACATCTGTGTACTCATCTGTTACAGGTGTAAGTTTGTTTTCACTCAATTTATAAACATATAGTCTTCCTCTTTCTTTATTGATGACGCCTTCACCATTCGCCCAAAAAGGAATTTCATCAAATACTTCGTAATCCTTCTCCTCTTTTCTCCTTTCAAGCTCTTTCTTCTTCTCCTCCTCACTCAAGCCCTCTAAATCCTTTTTGTTCACGTTATAAAGTGCAATAACATGGAAAGTATCGACATCAACCGGCAAAATCTCTGTAGCCTTTATAGGTATCTCAAAAGCCTCAACAGCTTCCCCACCGTGTATATTAATCTTATAATACTTTGTAAATTCATCTCCTCTTTCTGCCTTCTCTTTATCCTTTGTATTTCTGCTACCTGCAAAAAGTATGTAATCATCGTCAAGCCATACAAACCCTCTCTCCTCATTAAAAGAGGTTAGCTGAAAATATTTTTTAGTCCTTGTATCCAAAATCCATATGTTGGACAAATACTTGTTCTTTTCAACGTCCATTCTATGTACTACAAATGCTGCGTAATTGCCACTCGGAGAAAATTTTAATCCTGATAAAAATTTAAATTTTGTAAAATCTTCTAGCTGTAACTTCTCCATCAAAAACGCCCCCTAATAAAATGTTTTCAAAAATATTATAACATATGATAGAAAAAATTCCTAAAGACCGTCCCTATACTGAGGAGGGGTAAGGCCTGTGTATTTTTTGAATATTTATGAAAAATATTTTTCATAACTAAATCCTAACATAATTAAAATATCAAAATTTTTTATAATTAATTAAAAAGTTAAGATTAATCGAGGTGAAATGCATGGTAAATAAGATTAAAAGAAAAGCAAAACCATAAAGACCTGGAAAAAGGATAAGTAAAACTAAAAAACTTTAGACACAGGAAAATAATATTATATTCAATGTTATTTTTAGTGATAAAAGATATTTAAATATATGATAGATCTTTTATGAAAAAACATAGATAAATATCCCCCCATACTTCTAGCTATATCTTTTATCATAACTAACATAATTTAATAAATATTTCTTGTAATAAAATTTAAAGGTGGTTATATTGAAAAAAATACCCACCCTAACTATTGTCAAATAATCAAGATATTAAAATACTATCGCAAACTACTTTAAAGTAGTTTTATGATAGTATTTTATTTCCAAAAATATGTTATCATCATAAATATAACTTCTACAAAAATCAATATAATAACTATCCATTCCAATCTTGTACTTCGGCGGGTATTTGTCAGACTCGCAAAAGTATCCATTATATTAAGCAAAAACTCTGTTTTCTCATGAATTTTCCCATATCTATCTTTTAATTCAAAAATTTTTTCTAAACTGCTGTAAATTTTTTCACTATTTTCATCATACCATGTAATATCTGGTTTATCTAAAAGCATTATATATGAAACTGTATTGTATTTTAAACTCAAAATTTCTCCTGAAATCTTTGCAAGTACCTCATTAGAAATTTTGAGATATCCTTTCTTCAGATAATTTATGATATTTTCAATTTTATCATATAATATATCAATTGCATTTTCTATTCTGCTAAGAGCTGTAGATTTAGCTAATACTATTGCAATTATTTCAGAATATAAATTATCTAATTTGGGTACATTCATATAATTGTAATTTATTGATAGTTCTTCCTCTGGGTCAATTATCAAACTGTAATCATCAAAATAATCTTCGTATACTTCTTTTAAATTTTTTTCTATATTTTTAATATAATACATAAAACTTTTAACATCTTTATCATCAAAATTCAAAAATACTATAGAACCAAAAGAAAAGACATATGTGGATTTCCCATTAGTATTGTCCAAAATATTTTTTAAAACTTCTGAAGAAATAAATAAAGGCTCGTTCCATTGATATTTTTTCCTAAAGTTAAAATGTTTACCAATAGCATTTATATTAATTTCATTTCCTACAAAATAGCATTTAAAATTTATCGTAAACAGTTCTGCCATTTTTATTATCATCCTATCAATTATAATTTTATATATCTGATTATACCATTGATGTATATTCATATCAATTTAATATAATAAAACCCCAAAAATAAAAGCGTTAAAAATATTTTACCAATTTAGCATTATAAAAGTCATTAAAAACACTCCTATAATTATTGACATAGTTATAAAAACGGAAGCCAGCTTAGAGTTTAATCCTCTTTCATTTGTATATATAACAGCAAGCATCGGTGTTGGAAGAATTGAACCAATTGCAATTATTTTTATAATTAATTGACTTGTATCAAACAAAAACCCAAATAACAAAAATAATACGATTCCAGGTAAAAATTTTATAAACATACCTATAACCAGAGCTTTTAATTCATTTTTATTTAAATTAAAATCCAAAAAGTAACCTATTGTAAATAAAGCTAAAAAACTATTAGGTATAGATATATGATATATAAAATCTTTAGCAAATCCAATTAATTTAATCCCCATAAAATTCATAAATATTGATAATAAATATATATCAAATGGAAAGAAAAAAAATATCCTTTTAATTATTTTTTTAAAATCAAAATCTTCCTTTAAAGAACCTAAAAATGCTACACCATACGCAAGTCCAAAAACAATAAAAGAATTTCCTATATCAAACATTGAAATAGTCATTACTCCCTTACTTCCATACACCTGCTGTATAAAAGGCAGAGCAAATAACCCAATATTATACCCACATATTGATACTAATAAAGTCCATTTATCTTTTTCATCTAACTTAATATTTTTTACAACAAAATAACCTAATACAAATGTAATTAAACCCAGGATAATACTTGCAACCGGTAAAATAAATAAATGTAAACTTATATTGTGTTCAGAAAAAACAGTTAACACCGTTGCTGGCAAAGTAATATATAAAATTATTTTACTTAATACATCTCCAGAATTTGATGGCATAAAGTTAAATCTTTTAAATCCATAACCTAGTAAAATAACTCCAATATTTAGTAAAATACTTTCTACAATAATTAATTGATTCAAAATTCCTCACTCCAAAATTTTTATAACCTTATAATATAAACTTAAAGCAAACTAAGACTTTTTTATATCTTACTAATTAATGATATGTAATTTTAATTTAAAATTTATTTAAATACCATTAGAATTTAACATGTTTTCTTTCACTTAAAATAATTACTGCAATTAAAATTAATGCTATACCTAAAATCTGACTTAATGTCAAACTATTTTCAAATAAAAATACACCTAATAAAACAGCAACAACAGGTTCTACAGTTGCAAGCATTGCTGCACGCCCCGCACCTATAATTTTCAGACCTGATGTATAAAGTATAAAAGCAAGTGCTGTAGGTAAAAGGCCAAAAGCCAACATCCATAGTATTACTTTAGTGTTAAATATAAGGTTAATCTTGTTAATAATACCAGAAGAAGGTATTAAAGCTAAAGCTGTCATTAAAAAAGTGTAAAAAACAATTTCTTCTGCCGGTATATAACTAGTAAGAGGCTTAGCAAAAATACTATAAAGTGCAAATGAAAATCCTGATAATAATCCAATCAGTAAACCAACAATTGTTACGTTCCCAAATAGTAGTGTTGGATTTGAAATTATATTAGTATGGCTTAAAATTTGCACTAATTCATTCGAAGAAACACCACTTGCTAATGCAGCCCCAAAAGTTGTTAAAACAACAGCAATTTGTTTTTCTCTAGTAAAAGGCTCTTTAAAAAATATACGAGCTAAAACAACAACAAACGCAGGACCCGTATACAATAAAGCAGCAGCAACAGAAAGAGTAATAAGATGTATTGCTTGAAAATAAGCCCAATTAAATAAAGCCATACTAAGAACACCAGTACCAAAAACATAAGGCAATAGCGTGACTGGCAGTTTCTTAATCCTTCCTTTAGTAAGCAGAATGTATAAACTCATCCAAAAAACAGTTGTAATTGCACGTAAAGTAACAATCTGTAATGAAGAAAAACCAGTCTGTCTAAGAGCATCTACATATATACCAATTGTTCCCCATAATATACCTGTTAGCAGAATCATACCATATGCTCGATATTGCTGTTTTTCTTCCATCATTATATCCTCCATAATAGACAAAGTAAGATGTTATATCTATAATTTTTTTGACTCCATTATCATAATTAACATCCATAATATCGTATTAACCCACAAAGTTTGGACAAAATCTCTATAAATCTACGAATATCTTAAAATATCACTTTTTATTAACATATATTAATCGATTGCCCTTTACATTGAGCCTCTTCAAGAATGGTTTTGTTGCCTTGAAAGACAATATTTAAGGCCAGCCATAATCAAGTCTAATATGCATTGACTCAATGTAAAGGATATGCTTTGCCAACCTTACAATAGATTAAAAATGTATAGCCATACTTTCTATTTCTTTACCTTTATTTAGCTCATAAAATATTTCTGGTGCTTTATACTTTAAGCTTGAGTGAAGCCTTTTTGTGTTGTAACGCTGTATAAACTTTGCAACTTCAGCATATGCATGTCCATAACTACAAAACTCATGGATTCCTAAGCACTCATCCTTAAATATCCTGTGAAATGCTTTTATATGTGCATTTTTATTTGGAGTTCTGCATGGAACCTTTTCATGATATATATTTATTTCATTGCAGCTTTCTTCAAAAAGATTACTTGTAAACTGAGGTCCATTATCAGTTCTTATTACTGGTTTTACATCAGCATCATAGAATTCCCTTTTTAAAAGGCAACGCTTTAAAAGGCTTACAGCATCTGTGCTTTTCAACTCGTAACCTATGTGATAACCTATTATTGATCTGTCAAAAACATCAATGAAAGACAGTATAATGAAAAACTTATTTTCTCCTGTTATATATCCATACTTTATATCAGCTTCCCAAAGTTCATTTGATTTTTTTATTATTCTGTTTACAGATATTTTGCTTGTTACCTTCGGTTTAATAACTCTGTGTTTTCTTAATATACCAAGTTCCCTGCACAACCTGTAAACTTTCTTATGATTAATAGTTAAGCTGTAGTTATCCCTCAGGTATTAAGTAATCTTACAGTATCCATAAAATAGAGCTTCATCTTCATCTTGTACGGCTTCCATAATATATTCTTTAATTTGTTCATCACATATTTTATTTCCGGCAGCATCCAAAGAGTAGCCTACAATAGGCATGCCTCTACTATAGAATTTTTTTGCGACATGAAATTGCATTAAAACATGATAGTAATAGGTTGATCTGTTCAGACCTATTATTTTAAAAACCAAAGAAGCGTTATAGCCTTTATCTATATATTTCCTGGCTATTTCTAACTTATCAGCTATAGACGGTTCATTTTTTTAAAAGATCCTTTAATATTGCTATCTCAAGACCTTTTTCACCCAGGATTTTCTTTAATTTATCGTTCTCTTTCTCAACTTCTTTTATATGATTTATTGAATTAAAATCACTTGATTTTGGGCCTCTTGTTCTTGATATATTTTTATTTTTCACCCAGCCACTTATTGTTTTTGGAGCAATGCCATGATTTCTTGCAACTAATGAAATATTACCTGTTTCTTCAACTTACTTTAAAATTTGTTGCTTTAATTCTTCTGAATGAGCTTTACCTTTCATCTTAGACTCCCCTTAAACTTGTTATCTTTATTCTACCTAAAAGTTCGTTAGTTGTCCAAACTGTTTAAGGGGCTTAAGAGTGGCAATTTATAAACTTTATTGTTTTTATCTAAAAAATTTCAACAAAGTATTTCTTCCCTATCTCAATAAGATTTTTTATTATCTTCAAATATCTTAAAATTACGCAGCTACTTGAAATTTCTCTTCCCACCTATCTCCTTCATTTATTATTTTAGCATTGTCATTTTATATTTCTTTCTGATAACTGCTAATATTGCCACGTCCCAAAAAATAAACATTACAAAAACAAAAATATGAATTGCTGTAAAAATTTATTCATCATGAAATTATACCCCCATATTAATTTCTGATACATAAAGTAAACCACAGTTTGTTTATTTATTTTTATATTTAAAAATATTAATTTTTTTGATATCTATACATTTGTCACCATCAAACTTAAACTTTACAATCCACGGCATAACATGTTTGATTTCATTAAATTCACTATATCCAAATGATTTATCATAAAAATTGATAATAGTACTCAATATAGTACCATGAGTCCCTATTGCAATATTTTGGTTTTTATAATTCTCTAAAACTTTCTTCAGTGCTGCAATGCCTCGTTGCTGTACCTCTGATAAACTTTCACCATCTGATAATTTAAAATTAAAATCTTTCCATTGCTGTCTCGCAAAAGAATCAAAATCATCAATCCATTCACTATCAACCTTGCGTTCTCTAAAATCCGGAACAGTAATTACTGGTAGGTTAACTTTATTAGCAAAATCTACTAAAGTATCAACTGCTCGTTTATATGGACTTGATAAAATAATTTTAATATCTTTATCCATCAAATAAGCTGTGACAAGTTGTCTATCGATTAAGCCTTTATTTGTAAGAGGTCTTAACTCATCATTGTGCTCTGTATAGTCTGATTCTGCATGACGAATAAAATAAATTATTGTCAATTAACCCACTTCCAATATTAAATTAATTTATCTCAATAATTCTCTTGTCATCAATACGACACACTCAACATGATATGTATGTGGAAACATGTCAACACACTTTATTTTATCAATATTATATCCACGTTCGTTTAAAATTTTTAAGTCCCTAACCAAAGATTCTATGTTACATGAAACATATATTATTTTTTCAGGATTAAAATTAATAATATCTTCTATAGCTTTATAATTTACTCCTGACCTTGGCGGATCTAAAATAACAACATCAGGTGTTTCATTTATTTCTTTTAGTTTTTCTGCTACATCTCCTGCAAAAAATATAATATTTTCTAATTTATTTATTTCAGCATTTTCACGTGCAGACTTAACAGATTCTTCAACAAGTTCAATGCCAATAACTTTTTTAGCCATTGGAGCCATTATTATACCTATAGTACCTGTACCACAATAAAGGTCAAATACAGTTTTATTTAAAATTTCCCCTGCAAATTCTCTTACTGTTTTATAAAGTAATTCTGCTCCATAAGAATTTGTTTGAAAAAACGAAAAAGCACTTATTTTAAATTTAAGTCCTAAAAGTTTTTCTATTAAATAATCTCTCCCATATAATATATTTAGATTTTCTAGTATTACAGCATCAGATAAACTATCATTTTGTGTATGTAAAATTCCTACTAATTTACTGTTAAAAACAGTATTTTTTATTTTATCTGCAAGCTTAGAAAAGTCATAATCTATTTGAGATGTTGATACTATGTTTACTAATAATTCATTATTTATAGATGCTTTTCTAACAACTAAATGCCTTAAAAATCCTTCATGTGTTTTACTGTTATAAAAAGGTATATCATTTTCTAAAGAAAAATTTAAAACAAGTTTTAATAGTTTATTAAAATCTTCATCCACTATGTTACATTCATCTGTAGTTACAATTTCGTTAAACCTGCCCTTTTTGTGCAAACCTAATGCTTTGGATCCTTCTTTGTCTTTCCCAAAAGTATACTCCATTTTATTTCTATATTCATGCACTTTAGGACTTGTTTCGATTTCTAAAAACTCAAAACCTTCTAAACCTTCATTTTTAAATAATTTTCTTGCGGTGTCTGCTTTTATTTTTATTTGTTCTTTATAATCTATATTTTGATATGTACAACCGCCACATTCTCCAAAATGCTTACATTTTTTTTCTCTTTCTATTGGAGATTTTTCAATTATTTCTATAATATTAGCTTCAGCGATATCATTTTTAATATTCTTAACTCTTACTTTTACTTTTTCACCTAAAATAGCATTTTTTACT
Organism: Thermoanaerobacteraceae bacterium; assembly: GCA_049700195.1. Classification (GTDB taxonomy): domain Bacteria; phylum Bacillota; class Thermoanaerobacteria; order Thermoanaerobacterales; family Thermoanaerobacteraceae; genus JBNAVY01. Next base: position 24,196 of record JBNAVY010000016.1, on the reverse strand, counting down.
TTGATTTTTTTATTATCTATATAACCAATTCCTAAGCCTTTAGTATCCATTTCTTCAATATTTATTATAATTTCCTCATTTCTTTTCATACTTTTGTCTCCTTTTTTTATATATCATGATTATTATATCAAATTTATATGATTAACAAATAATATTCTAAAATATTTTAACTTTTTATATAAAAAAGTTATTTAAATTGTGGATCTAAATTTAAAATATCTATAGCAGAAGATTTCTCAAAATATGTTGAAAATAAAATATTGATTAAAAATGTTACTGCGTGCAGTTGCAGACTATTAAAAATAATACTCAAATGTTATAACATTAAAAAATTGCAGCATATGATTAAATTTTGCATTTTGATCATATGTTAGTATTATTTAATAAATAATTTATAAATTCATCAAACAACTTAGTGTGATATTTATCTTTATGATATATTATATTTAATTCCCTTTTAAATTCAATACCAGCAACATCAATCTTCATCAGTTTACCACTTTTTAATTCCTCTTTTATAGCTATTTTAGATATGCATGATACACCTATATTTGCTTCAACAGCCTTTTTTATTGCTTCAGTATTGTTTAATACGTGTTTAATATTATATTTATAATTATGTTTAAACATAGTATTATCAAAAACTTCTCTGGTACCGCTGCCTTGTTCGCGAATAATTAAATTTTCTTCTTCAATTGCTTCAGGTTTTATAGATTTTTCCCTTGCCCATTTATGTTCTTTTGAGCATATAAGATATAATTCATCATAAATGTATGGTTTAACAACTATATCTTTTGAGTGTACAGGGCCTTCTACAATACCTATATCAACAATGTTTTCAAGTAATATTTTTTCAATAATACCTGTATTATCAATAGTAAAATCCAATTCTATGTTTTTATATTCTTTATTGAATTCTCCTATTAAATCTGGCAGTAGATATATTCCTATAGTAGTACTCGCACCAATTCGTAGTCTACCAGTATTCATATTTGCTATATCTAAAATATTATTTTGCACCTCATTTAAAAGCATGATTATTTTTTTACCATGTTCTTGTAGGATTTTACCTGGATAAGTTAAAAAAAGTTTTTTACTGATTCTTTCAAAGAGTTTTACATTTAATTCCTCTTCAAGTTCAGATATTGTCTGACTTATAGATGGTTGCGTCATATATAATTTTCTTGCCGCATCAGACATGCTTCCACATTCACATACAGTTAAAAATATTTTAATTTCTCTTAAATTCATTTTCTTCACCTCATAAGTATTTACTTATATATTTGATAATATCATATTATTTTACTTATACAAAAACAAGTTTTAAAATATCATATAGAAGAGGTGATTAATATTGTTATTTAACGAAGGCAAAATAGGAAATATTAAATTAAAAAACAGGTTTGTTATGTTACCTACAGTTACAAATTTATCTAACAATGGATTTGTAAGCGATGAAGAGTTAGAATATTATAATAGAAGGTCAAAAGATGTTTCATTAGTTATTGTAGAAGCAAGTTATGTAAATAAAATAGGTAAATTTTTTGTTAACCAGCTTGGCATAGATAATGATGACAAAATAGATGGACTTAAAAAGTTGGTAGATTTATTGCATAAAAACGGTGCAAAGGCAGGAATACAGCTTGCAATGCATAATCCAAAATATAAGCCATCAGATTTTACAACAGTACAGATAGTAGATTTTGTTAAAGATTTTTCATCTGCGGCAGTCAGGGCAAAAAATGCAGGATTTGATCTTATTGAACTTCATTTTGCTCATGGTTGGTTTGTTAATCAATTTTTATCGCCTAACGTAAATAAAAGAAATGATGAATATGGTATCAGCTTTGAAGGAAGATGCAAGTTTGCTATTGACATTTTAAAAGAAATAAAAAAACAACTTCCTAATTTTGATGTTATTTGCCGAATAAATGCCCGTGATTTTACAGATGGAGGTTTTGAAATTGAAGAAAGTATAAAATTTGCAAAGTTACTTGAAAGATATGGTGCTGACGCTCTTGATATTTCAGCTGGTGTTGGCTCAACATCGGAATACCATATATCACCAATAGGCATACCTGATAAGCCTTTACTTGAGTTTTTAAAAAAAATAAAGGAAAATGTAAATGTACCTATAATAGCAGCCAATAAACTTGGATTTGCAAGCGATTGGGAAGAAATATTAAATAACAAAGCCGCTGATTTTATTGGTATTGCAAGAGGACTTATAAGTGATCCTGACTGCATCGAAAAATTAAGAAATGGTAACAACGATGACATAAGATATTGTATTCATTGTAATCAGGCTTGTATTGCTAATATTTTAAAAGATTTGCCTGTATCATGTATATTTAATCCCCAAGTCGGCAGAGAAAAAATATTTGAAGTTAAAACAGATAAGCCTCTTTATATTGCTGTAATTGGCGGTGGACCTGCAGGTATGGCTGCAGCAAAATATCTTGCAAAGAAAGGTCACAATGTCGAGTTATATGAAAAAAGTAATAAACTTGGGGGACAATTAAATGTTGCAAAAGTACCACCATATAAAGATGAAATAGGCAGAATCGTAGAATATTTAGAAAGTGATTTAAAAAAATATGATATAAAAATACACTTAAATAAAAATATAACCTTAAATGATTTAAAAGAAATGACCCATGATAAAATTGTTATTGCAACAGGTTCTAAACCAAAGAAACTAAACTTAGAAATGGATATTAAATCCTATAATGCAATAGATGTTTTATATGGTAATTTACCAAAAGGTAATAAAATTGCAGTAATTGGTGGTGGCCTTACAGGCCTTGAAACAGCTGAATACCTTGCAGAAAAAGGCAAAACTATAACAATATTTGAGGCTAAAGATGAAGTTGGCGAAGGTATATTTCCCATGACAAGAAAGCTTCTTTTAAACAGACTTAAAAAACTTAATGTCAGTATATTTACTAAAACTATAATAAAAGAAATATCTGATGGGAAAATCTTATTTAGTATTAATAATGAGTATAAAGTATTAAAAGTTGATGATATAATTACAGCTATTGGTAATCTTCCAGATAAAGAATTAGAAGATCTAATAAATAATGACAAGTATTACTTTATTGGCGACTGCAATAAGGTAGCATCAGCAGTAGAAGCAATCAGAGATGGTGCTCAACTGTCACTTTTAATTTAATAGATGATTTTATGGTCATGCATCTTGAATTTATAGACATGAAAGGTAATAAATTTTATTATTTAATTACTTAAATAAATTAAAATTAATAGTACTGTGTATTTACATTTGATAATTTAGCCAATACATGTTATTTTAATGATCCAGAAATATTTTTAGCTATATTGGAAAATCCATAAAAGCATTTTAAAACAATAGCGGGAAAAATTAATACCCGCTATTGTTTTTAATTTAATTGATTATTCTATGATATAATACTCTTAAAAAGAAAAAAACTAATAAATTATACAAAAATCATCTGAATCATATTTATTTTATTAAATTGACATTAACATCTATGAAAGCTATACATAACAATTATTTTTATAAGTAAATTATAAGAAAGAGCAGACAAAATGAGAGTACAAAACAGTTACTAAATTGGGTTTATAAAATATGACCTTTTGTAATTAAGAAAAAAGATTGATATTTATAATTTTTAATAAATATATTTATATCAAAAAAACCTTTACATAAATTTATTATCGTTGTATACTATTTTTGAGAGAGTGAGTGAATAAGTAATGGTAAATGAAATTATTTTTAAGAATTTAAATGCTGCAAAAGGTGCAATTTTATTATCAGTTTCAGAAGATAGAGAAGTAGAAGAATTTATTAAACTTAATTTAAACAAAAGAGGTTTTAGAAGTGCAGTAACAGAAGTTGGTGGTAAAAGCAGTGAATTTAATGATAAAATTATTTCTGCTGTTACAGGAGCTGCATTAAATAATAATATTATTGAAAAAAGACCTACTTCTATGCATGCACTTTTACACGCAACAATTGAAGCTGTAAAATCTTTATCCCTTAATATACCTCTTGATGTCAGCCTTATGATGAAAGTTGCTATTGTATCTGACAATCAGTGGATTGCTGTTTCTATGTTTGGTAAATCAGCACTTCACCCACTTACAAATCATGAAAGAATGGGTTTTGGTATAATGCATCTTTAAAAAATTATATTAGTGATTGAGTGATAGAGTCGTAATTAAATATGGCTCTTTTTATATTGTATATTTTGTACTTCTCATATAAATACATGGAGGTGATAAAATGATACCAAATACTGTTTTAGGAGCAGTTTATCTCTCAATAATAGATATGATTTTGCTTTTACTACTTCTTTTAGTTATAGGAGGTTTGTTAAAATTATTTCCCTTAATAAATAAAATTGAACAATATAAAAGAAAAAAATAAGGAGTGGCAATTATAATGAATATGATTTTTAAACTTTTAAAGGAAATGATTGAAACAACTGGTCTAATTCATTTATCTTTAGGAAACCTATTCTTAATTTTTGTTGGAATTTTACTAATATATCTTGCAATTGTAAAAAAATATGAACCTTTTTTACTTTTACCAATAGGTTTTGGAAGTATTATTGCAAACATTCCAGCTACTGATTTATTGCAGCCGGGAGGTCTTATAAACTTTTTTTATCTTGGAGTAAAAGAAGTAATATATCCTCCCCTTATTTTTCTAGGAGTTGGAGCAATGACCGATTTCGGACCCATGATAGCAAATCCAAGTTTGATTATTTTAGGAGCATTTGCACATATAGGAATTTTTATAGCTCTAATCGGAGCAAAGATACTCGGCTTTAGCATATTTGAAGCTGGAGCAATAGGTATAATTGGTGGTGCTGATGGACCTATGGCGATATATGTAACACAAAAGCTTGCGCCAGAACTAATGGCACAGATTTCTGTAGCAGCATATTCTTATATGGCCTTAATGCCTTTAATTCAACCACCTGTAATGAAAATGCTTACAACAAAATCTGAACGTCAAATAATGATGAAACAAGCAAGACCTGTTTCAAAAACTGAAAAAATTGTATTCCCAATAGTTATAACAATACTTATAGATTTACTGCTTCCACCAATAGCACCACTTATAACTATGTTAATGCTTGGAAACTTGTTAAAAGAATCCGGAGTTGTTGATAGACTCGCTAAAACTGCTAGTGGTGAATTTATGAATGTTATTACTATTTTACTTGGTATATCAATAGGTTCAACCATGAAAGCTGATACATTTTTAACTCTTAAAACTTTAGAAATAATTCTACTTGGACTTATAGCTTTTATGACGGGTACAGCTGGTGGAGTTTTAGGTGCAAAATTTTTAAATAAACTTTCAGGAGGCAAAATTAATCCTTTAATTGGCTCAGCAGGTATAGCTTCTGTACCTATAGCAGCAAGGGTTTCACATTCTGTTGCTGTAAAAGAAAATCCCTACAACTTTTTAATCATGCATGCTATGGGTCCAAATCTTGCAGGTGTTTTTGGCACAGCTATCGCTGGTGGCATAATGCTTGTATTGTTAGGTGTACACTAAAATTTCCAAAAACGGTCTTAACAGACCGTTTTTTTTATGTCACAGAATAATACATTTGAATATTATATATTAAAATATATTATGGAGGTCATATAAAATGTATGATTATAACATCAACTACAATTTATCCGGTTTAAAACTTGCTCAGGCTTATATACCTTTACAGAAATATGTTTCTTCATATCCTCCTGAAGAAGCAATTAAAAAAGGAACTATTTTCCCTGAATTAGATATACCTTATATCCATGAAAAAACGAGGTGATTATAATGGAAATAGCACAGCTTTCTTTACTTAAGAAAATAATGGAAATAGAATTTTTTTGTATAGATTTAAATTTATATTTGGATACTCATTGTCAGGATCAAAAAGCAGTTCAAGACTATAATTTTTATTCAGAACAGCTTAATAATCTAAAAAAACAATATGAAAATTTTTATGGTCCTCTTTCAGTTTTTGGATACTCAAAAAGCCAATTCCCATGGAGATGGGTTGATGATCCATGGCCTTGGGAAATAGAGTATTAAGGAGGTTTAAAAATGTGGATTTATGAAAAAAAGCTGCAATATCCAGCAAAGGTTTGTAAAGCCGATGTCAAAATGGCCAAATATCTTATAGCACAATATGGAGGGCCTGATGGAGAACTAGCTGCTGCACTAAGATATCAGACACAAAGATATACTATGCCTACAGGACAATCAAAAGCAACACTTACAGATATAGGAACTGAAGAATTTGCTCATTTAGAAATAATAGCTACTCTTGTTTTTAAACTTTTAAAAGGTGTTCCTGTAGAAATTTTAAAAAGGGAAGGTCTTGGTGAAAATTATACAGAACATGGCAGAGGCATTTTTTATTCAGACACAACAGGTATGCCTTGGACTGCTTCTTATATACAATGCAAAGATGATGTAATAGCTGATTTAACAGAAGATATGGCAGCAGAGGAAAAAGCAAGATCAACATATGAACACCTTATTAACCTTACAGATGACCCCTGTGTTAAAGATACTTTAAAATTCTTAAGAGAAAGAGAAATAGTTCATTTCCAAAGATTTGGAGAAACTTTAGGACGGGTACGCGAATTTTATGAAAGCAAAAAGTTTTATTAATGGATTGATGTATGTCAACTACTGACATACATCAATCCATTCTCCTTTAACTATTTTGTCAATTTCAGAAACATTTATTTTAACAGCAGCATTTATATCTCCTGCCGCAGGGTATACAATTTTATATTTTTTTAAAGATTTATCATAATATATTTCTATTGGAGTTTTTAACGCATAAGGACATACGCCTCCGACAGGATGACCTGTAATTTCAAGCACTTCTTCTGCAGAAGCCATCTTAGCTTTTGTGTTAAATGTTTCTTTAAATTTTCTATTATCAATCTTTTTATCACCTGCAGTTACAACCATTATAAATTTATCTTTTAATTTGAAAAGTATTGATTTTGCAATTTCACCTGGTGTAACCCCCAAAGATTTTGCCGCTTTATCTACTGTGCTTGTATCAGTAAAAATTCGTACTTCTAAATTAAAACCCATTATTTCGAAATATTTTTTTACACTTTCAACAGACATTTTAATATGCCTCCTAAAATTTTAGCTACAAGTCTTACAAATTAAAGCATCTTTTAAAAAGAAATTATTTGCGATTTTAACTGCATCTTGAGCTGTTTTACCATAATAATCAGCTCCAATTTTATATGCATATTCTTCAGAAAGAACAGCACCTCCTGCCATAATTGTAACATCAGAATTAGATTTAAGCAATTTAATAATCTTCTCCATATTAAAAAGTGTTGTTGTCATCAATGCACTAAGTCCAACTAATTTAACATTAAATTGGCGAATCTTTTCAAGAATAGTTTCACCTTTTACGTCTTTACCCAAGTCAATAACTTCAAAACCATAATTTTCTAGTAAAACTTTTACTATGTTTTTGCCAATATCATGCACATCTCCTTCAACAGTTGCTAAAATAATCTTGCCTTTTGAAGATGAACCTTTAGGTAATTTTTCTTTTATAAGCTTAAAAGCTCCCTGCACTACTTCAGCCGAACTTAAAAGTTGTGGCAAAAAATATATTCCCTTATCATATCTTTCACCTACCTCTTTTAATGCAGGAATAATAATTTCATCTACAATTTTAAGTGGTTCAATACCATTTATCATAATGTTTTCAACTACATTTTCTACACCTGTTTTTTTACCTTCTAAAATATCATTATATAAAATTTCATTTAAAGTTTTTGTATTTTCATTTATTGCTGTTTTCTTTTTTACATCAGCTTTATTTACACCATATCTCTCCAGATACCATTTACTCCCTTTATCTTTATTAATTAAAACCATAGATGCTCTATAAATATCCATCATATCTTCATCACAGGGATTAATAATTGCAGTGTCAAGACCATAAGATGCCGCCATTGCAAAAAAAGCAGAATTTATTATTTTTCTTTCTGGAAGTCCAAAAGATACATTACTAAGGCCTATTATTGTCTTAACACCAAGTTTATTCTTTATGAGTTTTATAGATTCTAATGTCTCTAAAGCCATACCTTGTTCAGATGAAACTGTCAAGACTATGCAATCTATTATAATATCTTCTTTTGGTATACCATATTCTTTTGCTCTTTCTATGATTTTTTCAGCATTCATTAGTCTTTCTTCCCTATCTTTTGGAAGTCCCTTTTCTCCTACAGTAAGACCAACAATACAAGCGCCATATTTCTTTACAATCGGTAAAATTTCCTTTAAACTTTCATCTTTAGCATTAACTGAATTTATAATAGGCCTTCCCCTTGAAATTCTAATTGCTTTTTCTATTGCTCTAACATTTGTACTATCAATCTGCAAAGGTAAATCAGAAACATTTTCTACTTCTTTTACTACTTTTACAAGCATCTCTTCTTCATTTAATCCAGGAACACCTACATTAATATCAAGTATATTTGCACCGCATTTCTGCTGTCTCAATGCTTCTTCTATGGCAAGATCCACATTACCGGCTAAAAATGCTTCACTAAGCTTCTTTTTCCCTGTTGGGTTTATTCTTTCACCAATAATTTTTAAAGGTTCTTTATTTCCAATAAAAACGGTCTTTGTATTAGAAGTAACAGCTGTAAATTTATTATATTTTATATCTGGTTTTAAGTCCTGAATTTGTTTTTTTACTAATTTTATATAATAAGGAGTAGTACCACAACAACCTCCTACTATTGAAGCTCCTTTCTCAACAAGTATCGGAAAAAACGAAGCAAAAACTTCTGGTTTTAGATCATAATAAGTTTTTCCATCTTTTATTGAAGGCATCCCTGCATTAGGCTGTGCTATAATAGGTATTCTGGAAACTAAAGACATTTTTTCTACAACATCTATCATTTTGTCAGGGCCTGTGGAACAATTTACACCAATGGCATCAAGTCCTAAACCTTGTAATGTTATAACAACTGTTTGTGGATCAGAACCCATGAGAGTCCTTCCATCTTCTTGGAATGTCATTGTACATATTGTTTTTAAATTAGTATTCTCCTTAGCTGCCAAAATTGCAGCTTTAGCTTCAAGCATATCAGACATTGTTTCAATTAGAACAATTTCTGCACCCGCATTCTCTCCAAAAATAACTACTTCTTTAAAAATGTTATAAGCTTCCTCAAAGGTTAATTTCCCATAAGGATGAAGTAACTCTCCTATAGGCCCTACTGAAAGTGCTACAGGCTTATGTGCAGCGGCTATCTTAGCTAATTTCACAGCCTCAGTTATAATCTCCTCTAATCTGTCTTCTAGACCGTATTTTGACAATTTTATTTTATTCGCACCAAAAGTATTTGTTTCTATGACATCTGCTCCTGCTTCTAAATAGGATTTATGTATATAATATAATGTATCAGGATTTGTTATATTCATATATTCTGGGCACTCTCCTGTTTTAAGTCCTCTTTTTTGCAACTCTGTCCCCATTGCTCCATCAAATAAAATAACCCTATTAGAAATTTCTTTAAATATATCCAATTTTAAGACCTCCAGTTAATCAACATTAATATCTATATTAAAAAAATCATAATCATAATTTAAATCTTCGATTCTACCGATTATTTCTGTAACAATATCAACACTGCCTATAGGCATAACATGAATTCCAGCAATATTATTCTTTATTTTTTTAATAAGCTCAACAGAAATATTTATACCTTCCTCTCTCCCATGTTTTTCTAATCTTGTAATTATTCTTTCGGGAATTATTATCCCAGGTACTTTTAATCCAAGATTTACAGCCATTTTATAACTTTTTAGAGGAAGTATACCTACTAAAATAGGTGTTTTTAAATCCCTTGTTTTTTCAATAAACTCTAATAAAATATCTGCTTCATAAACTGGTTGAGTTTGTATGAATTTTGCACCACTATTAACTTTTTCTTTTAATTTTTCAATAGATTTATTGCTTAAATCATTTGGATTAGCTGTTGTTCCTACGCAAAAATCTGTTGGAAAATCTAATTTATTCATATTGTAATCTTTACCATTATTCAATAAATTAACGATTTTTAAAAGACCTATAGAATCAACATCAAAAACTCCTGTAGCTGTTGGTGTATCTCCTTGAGATGGAGCATCACCAGTAAGAGCAAGAACATTTCTGACACCAAGTGCATAAGCACCAAGTAATTCTGATTGAAGGCCAATTAAATTTCTATCACGGCAGGTTAAGTGAAATATTGTTTCAATATTTAAATGATCCTGTAATAAATGTGCTAATGCAATTGGACTCATTCTCATATTTGCCATAGGACAATCAGTAATATTTATAGCATCAACAATACCTTTTAATTTTCTTGCTTCTTCAATAGTTTTTGTAATATCTGCACCTTTAGGTGTTGATATTTCTGCAGTTATGACAAATCTTTCTTCTTTAAGTTTAGTGCATAAACTATATCTTTTCAACAATTTTATCTCCTCCATTCAAAATAAAAAATCTCTTCGCTAAAAGAAGAGATTTTACTCTCTCTCATCTTTCAGCGATATGCTGCTGGAATTAGCACCAAGTCGCACATATAGTGCCGGTTGCCGGGTTTCACAGGGCCAGTCCCTCCACCACTCTTGATAAGAGATTTAAAGTATTAACTTGTTAAACTATTTAGATAATATAATACTATGATTTTGTTTGCCTGTCAACATTTTTTCTTTGTAAAAAAAATATTTCATTAAAATATATTTTTACAATTTTTTTATTTATTAAGTTATATTAATAAAGTAAAATATGTGCAAGCACTTGCATAAAAATTTTTTTAATATTATAATGTATTTATATACTTATAGTCAATAAGGAGGTACAAAATGAAAAACAATACATTACCTAAAGTCGCATATTTTTGTATGGAATATGGATTAAAAACTGATTTCAAACTTTACGCTGGAGGACTTGGAATTCTTGCTGGTGACCATCTTAAAGCTGCTAAAGAATTAGGTGTTCCCCTCGTAGGTATAGGAATACTCTGGAAGCAAGGATATACAGAGCAACATATTGGAGAAGATGGTTATCCTTATGATGCATATCGAAATTACACTAGAAATTATGACTTCCTAAAGGATACTAACGTTAAAGTAAAAGTAAAGATTCGCAATCAAGACATATATTGCAAAGTTTGGCTTGTAGATACTTTTGACAATGCTCCATTATATTTACTTGACACTGATATTCCTGAAAATGGAGATCGATGGATTACAGGTCAGCTTTATGGATGGTTTGGAGAAGAAAGAGTTGCACAGGAAATAGTTTTAGGAATTGGCGGCGTAAGAGCCTTAAGAGCATTAGGAATTGATGTTGATGTTTATCACTTTAATGAAGGTCATGCTGCTTTAGCTGGTTTAGAACTTATAAGAGAAAAAATGGAAAATGAGAAAATGTCCTTTGAAGAAGCATGGCATGCTACTCGCCAACAAATAGTTTTTACAACACATACGCCAGTTGTTGAAGGAAACGAATCTCATAAATTAGAACTTCTAATGTATATGGGTGCAAACAATGGCCTCACTATTAATCAAATGTCTGAAATTGGCGGTGTTCCATTTAACATGACAGTAGCAGGTCTTAGACTTTCACGTATTGCAAATGGAGTTTCAAAGCTCCATGGTCAAACAGCAAATAAAATGTGGGAACACGTAGAAGGTAAATCTCCTATTATATCTATAACAAATGGTATTGATAGAAATACTTGGGTAGATAATAGAATAATAGAAGCATACAACAAAGGAGAAGGCCTCCTTAATAGTCACAATGTTATAAAAAACGAATTAATAGACTTTATTAATAAAAGAACTGGAGTAAAACTTGATCCAGAAAAACTTTTAATAGGATTTTCAAGAAGAGCTGCACCTTATAAAAGAAGTGACTTGATATTTACAAATGATGAAATTATAGGAGATCATCTAAGATCAAATGAGATACAAATGGTATTCTCGGGAAAAGGTCATCCTCTTGATGATGTTGGTAAACAAATTATAGCAAAACTAATCGAGATGACTAAAAAATATCCAACAAGCGTAGTTTTCCTCGAAGATTATGACATGACTATTGGTAAAATGCTAACTCGTGGTTCAGATGTTTGGCTAAACAATCCAAGAAGACCAAAGGAAGCAAGTGGAACATCAGGAATGAAAGCAGCAATGAATGGTGTCCTAAATCTAAGTACCCTTGATGGTTGGTGGCCAGAAGCTTGTGTGGATGGCAAAAATGGTTGGCAGTTTGGTGATGGTTTTGAATCAGAAGATACAAACATTTTAGATAAACACGATCTTGATGCTTTATATAATGTTCTTTTGAATAAAGTCGTTCCAACATATTATAATGACAAAAACAAATGGGAAAACATGATGAGAGAAAGTATTAAAACAACTTATGAAGCTTTTTCCGCTACCAGAATGCTAAAAGAATATTATGATTTAATGTATAAAAAAGGTTAAAATAATTAAAACACCGCATATAAAATGCGGTGTTTTAATTATTTTAACCTTTTTTCCAAAATTTCTTTTTCTTTTTCAAAACCAGGTTTACCTAAAAGAGCAAACATATTTTTTTTGTATGCTTCAACACCAGGTTGATCAAAAGGATTTACTCCATTTATATACCCACTTATACCACATGCCATTTCAAAGAAGTATACTAAATTCCCAAAATAATATGGTGATATTTCAGGCACACTAACAATAAGATTTGGAACATTTCCATCCGAATGAGCAAGCAAAGTACCTTGGAATGCTTTGTTATTTACAAAATCCATAGTTTTTCCTGATAGAAAATTAAGTCCATCTATATTGTCTTTATCTTCAGGAATAACTATATCTTTTAATGCTTTATCAACATTTAAAACTGTCTCAAACATTGTTCTACTACCATCTTGTATAAATTGTCCCATTGAATGTAAATCTGTTGTAAAATCAACTGAAGCAGGATATATTCCTTTATGATCTTTTCCTTCACTTTCACCGAAAAGCTGTTTCCACCATTCAGAAAAATAATGGAGTCTTTGTTCGTAATTAACAAGAATTTCTATAAATTTACCCTTTCTGTAAAGAAGATTTCTGACTATAGCATATTGCATACTGATATTTTCTTTTATATCTTTTTTTGTGTAAATATCTGATGCATCAGATGCTCCTTTCATCATTTCTTCAATATTTATTCCAGCAGCAGCAATAGGAAGCAGACCTACAGCTGTTAAAACAGAATATCTTCCACCTACATCATCAGGTATAACAAAAGTTTGATACTTTTCTTCATCAGCTAACTTTTTTAGTGCTCCTTTTTCTTTATCAGTGGTAACATATATTCTTGATTTTGCTTCTTCTTTACCATATTTTTTTTCAAGGTAATCTCTAAAAACACGAAAAGCTATTGCCGGTTCAGTAGTTGTGCCTGATTTAGAAATAACATTTATTGAAACATCTTTACCTTTAAGTACATCAATTAAATCAGATAAATATGTAGAGCTTATACTATTACCTGCAAAATAAATCTCAGGAGCTTTTCTTGTGTTTTTTGGTAAAATATTATAAAAAGAATGTGTAAGCGTTTCTATTGCAGCTCTTGCTCCAAGGTAAGAACCTCCAATCCCTATTACAATTAATACATCAGAATCTGATTTAATTTTTTCTGCTGCCTTTTTAATTCTTTCAAATTCTTCTTTATCATAATCTTTGGGCAAATTAACCCAACCTAAAAAATCATTCCCTTGTGCATTTTTATTTAAAACCATATCTAAAGATAGTTGAGCATGTTTTTCTAGATAGTCTATCTCATGTTGATTAAAAAAATCAAGTGCTTTTGTATAGTCAAATTTAATTAATTTTGCCATTTAAAATCCTCCATTTCTTTTGTTTTCATAAATATATTTTATACTATTAAATCAGTATATTCAAGTTTTATAAAATAATGTATATGTTTACTCCTTTGTTTAAAACATATATATATATTCAAAAAATAACTTAGAACAAATTTAAGCTACTTTTGATATTTTTTATGCATAGGTTATAATATATATTGTGGAGGTGTTATAAAAGTGGATGCCATAAAAGCAATAAAAGAAAGGCGCAGTATAAGAGAATATTTACAAAAACCAATTCCAAAAGAAATTTTAGAAGATATAGTAGACTGTGCAAGACTTGCTCCAAGTGGAAACAATGCTCAACCATGGCACTTTATAGTTATTACAAATAAAGAAAAGCTAAAATTTATTTCGGAAAAAGCAACTCATGGTAGTTTTATAAAAAATGCTGCTGCTTGTATAATAGTCTATTGTGAGAGTGATAACAATCATCATTTAGAGGATGGTTCTGCAGCAACGCAAAATATTTTACTGGCAGCCAAAGCATATGGTATTGGATCTTGCTGGGTCGCAGGATATAATCGAACATATGAGAAAGATATTAATCAACACTTAAATATTCCAGAAAACTTAAGAATGATTTCAATTATTTCTTTAGGCTACCCTCTTGTAGATACAATATTTAAATCAAAATTTTCTTTAAATCAAGTTCTACATTGGGAAAATTTTTAAATGAAAGAAGGATGTATAATGTCAAAAGTTTTAGAAAGATTTTTGGAATATGTAAAATACCCTACAACTTCAAACGAAAATTCAGAGACTTTTCCAAGCACTAAAGAACAACTTATTTTTGCTGAAAAACTAAAACAAGAACTAATAGACTTGGGGCTAAAAGATGTTATTTTAGATAATAACGGTTATGTTACCGCTTTGCTCCCAAGTAATACTGATAAAATGCTTTATACTATAGGCTTTATAGCTCATATGGATACAAGCCCTGATATGAGTGGAGAAAACGTAAAACCTCAAATAATAAATGATTATGATGGCAACGATATAATTTTAAACGAAAATAAAAAAATAGTTTTATCACCAAAAAATTTCCCTGAACTTAAAAATTATATTGGAAAAACTATAATAACTACAGATGGTACAACACTTTTAGGCGCTGATGATAAGGCAGGAATTGCTGAAATAATTACAGCCATAGAATATTTAATAAATCACCCAGAAATAAAACATGGTAACATAAAAATCGCTTTTACTCCTGATGAAGAAATAGGCAGAGGAGTTGATAAGTTCGATATTTCAAATTTTAAATGTGATTTTGCTTATACAGTAGATGGTGGCGAAATAGGCGGTATAGAATATGAAAATTTTAATGCAGCAAGTGCTAAAATCAAAATCCACGGACGAAATGTACATCCAGGTACAGCAAAAGATAAAATGATTAATTCTATTTTAATTGGCATCGAATTTCAAAACATGTTACCCCAATATGAAACACCAGCTCACACTGATGGTTATGAAGGCTTTTATCATTTAAATAATTTTGAAGGAGATGTTGAAGAAACAAAATTATATTACATAATAAGAGATTTTGACAAAGAAAATTTTGAAAACCGTAAAGAATTTATTGTAAATATAGTAAACAGTCTAAATAAAAAATATGGTAATAATACCGTAGAATTAGAGATCAAAGATCAATATTACAATATGAGAGAAATAATTGAAAAACAAATGCATATAGTAGAAACTGCTGTTAAAGCAATAAAATCAGCCGGTATTGAACCTAAAATTTTGCCTATAAGAGGTGGAACTGATGGTGCAAGATTAAGTTATATGGGCCTTCCTACTCCAAATCTTTTTACAGGAGGACATAATTATCATGGAAAATATGAATTTATACCAGTATATGCAATGGAAAAAGCTGTAGAAGTCATATTAAAAATAATAGAATTATATACGAACAACTAAGGAATAGCACTGCTATTCCTTAGTTGTTTTAAAAATTCAAAATTTATAATATAATTTTCATCTTACTTTTTAAAACTAAAATACTAATTATTCAATTCTTTTTTAAAAAAATCTACAGATTCATCAATAGCTTTCTTTTCCCATTGTAAATTAGTAAAAGTATGATCTGCATCTTCAATAGTAATTCTTTTAGCATTGCCAACATATACTTCTTTTAAAATTTTATCTGATATTTTATATTCTACAGAGGTATCATTTGTACCATGTACTAGTAACACTTTTTTGCCAAATCCTTTAGATAATGAATATATATTATATTTTAAAATATCATCAACAAAAGCTTTGCTTAACTTATGCCCACCTATATCTACAAATCCGTATTTTTCCATAATAGTACCATATTGACTCATACCTTGATTACCAATAATATCTGGCATATTAAAAGCAGGAGCCCATAAAACTAATGCACTAATGTCCTCTTTATATTCACTGGCAATTATACCAGCTATTGCTCCGCCCATACTTAATCCAAGCAGCCCTATTTTTTGTGTATCATTTTTAAAGTGATCTTTAACAAATTTTAAAATTTGTCTCGCATCCTCCAATTCAGAGCTAAAAGTCATTTCACTAAAATCCCCATCACTTTCTCCAGATCCATAAAAATCAAACCGCACACTACTGATTCCTGCTTTTTCTAAAAACCTTGACAGTTTAACAAAAATAAAATGTGATTCTACTTTATTACCTGTAAAACCGTGAAACATAATAACTATCGGAATATTTTTGTTAATACTATCTGGTATATGCATCATACCTCTAAGTTTTTTCCCATTATATGATAATTCAATAGCTTCCTGCATAATAACCACCTCCATTTATTCCATATTTTAATTATAACACATTTTTCAAACTTTTTTGTATTATCATAATTACTTATTATATATATTATATTTAACCTTCTTTATTTAATTTATATTCAATTGAATCAATGAGTGCTTCCCAGCTTGCTTCTATAAGATCTGTTGACACTCCTATGGTGCTCCAAGAATCATTTCCATCAGTAGACTCAATTATTACTCTTACTTTAGCTGCCGTAGCTGAAGCTGAATCTAGAACTCTGACCTTGAAATCTGTAAGTTTGATTTCTTTAATCTGAGGGTAAAATCTTTCTAAAGCCTTTCTAACAGCATTATCAAGAGCATGGACTGGGCCATTCCCTTCCGCAGCAGCTATTTCTTCTATTCCATCAACTTCAACTTTTATAATTGCATATGAATTTACACTGTTTACTGAAGGCTCATTAACTATAGCTTTAAACTCACGTAAATTAAATGCCGGTTTATATTTTCCAATTACTTTTCTTATCAATAATTCCAAAGAACCTCCAGCATTTTCATATTGATAACCTAAATACTCCAGTTCTTTTAATTTATCTAAAATTATTTTTGTTTCGGCAGATTCTTTTGTAATTGTAGGATCTATCTCACTTATTGCATTTAAAACCGCACCACGACCGCCAACTTCCGATATCAAAAACGTCCTATTATTACCAATTAAGGAAGGATCAAAAAGCTCATAAGAAAAAGTATTTTTATTAACTGCATCTGCATGCATACCTGCCTTATGAGAAAAAGCATTTTTACCTACAAAAGGAGCTCTCTCATCATGTGTTATATTTGCAATTTCACTAATATATCTTGATAAATAAGTTAAATTTTTTAAATTTTCTTTTGGAACACACTCATATCCTTTAAATAGCTGTAAATTAGGTATTAAAGTACATAAATTAGCATTACCGCACCTTTCACCATATCCATTTATTGTACCTTGTACTTGCCTGGCACCTGCCTCAACCGCCATTATAGAATCTGCTACTGCCATCCCATTATCATTATGACAATGTATACCAATTTCAATATTAAACTTGTTTACAATATTTTTTGTTATTTCAAAGATTTCCATAGGAAAAGATCCACCTTTTGTATCAGCTAGACAAATACTATCTGCACCTGCTTCAAATGCAGCTTCTAGGGACTTTAAAGCATATTCTCTATTACTTTTATAACCATCAAAAAAGTGTTCAGCATCATAAACCACTTCTTTCCCTTTTTGTTTTAAAAATCTAATAGTTTCGTAAATCATTTTTAAATTTTCTTCCAAAGTAGTTCTTAATATTTCTTTTACCTGAAAATCCCATGACTTTCCAAATATAGTTACACCTTTAGTTTCAGCCTTCAAAAGAGCAACAACATTTGTATCCTCTTCAACAGAAATATTTGCTTTTCTAGTACTTCCAAATGCAAATAATTTAGAATTTTTAAGTTTTATATTTTTTATTTTTTCAAAAAATTCCATATCTTTAGGGTTTGATCCTGGATTTCCTGCTTCGATATAAGAAATTCCAATATCATCAAGCGCTTTTACTATCTTTAATTTGTCTTCAACTGTAAATGAAATACCTTGTGCCTGTGCACCATCTCTCAAAGTAGTATCATATATGAATAGATTTTTCACAATTTTTTCCCCCTCTTTTTTATATATAGTACATATTTTATCAAATTGAACCGATAAAGTGAAGGTAAAAAATTATAAGCTTTCAACATTTATTACTAGATTATTCTTTATGATATAATATTTTTAGTGAATAGATTTTGTAAGGGGGCTTTCATGTGGATCCTATAGAAAAACTAAAAAATAGAAAAAGCTGCAGAAGTTTTTCTGACATACCTATTAAAGATGAAGACCTTGAGGATATTTTAGAAGTTGGTATTGCTGCTGCTAGCGGTGGCAATACGCAGCCTTATTCTATAATAAAAATAAAAAATAAAGTAACTAAAAAGTCTCTGAAAGAAATACTTGGTCAGAATTTTATTGAAACAGCAGATACGGTTTTAATTTTTATTTTAGACTTCTATAAACAACGTAAATGGTGTAATATAAATAAAGCACCTTTTGAAAGACATAAATCATTTTTAGAATTTATAATCAGCTTAGAAGATTTAATGGCATCAGCTCAAAGTATTGAAAGTGCATGCACATTAAAAGATATAGGCTGTGTTTATCTTGGAACACCAAACTTGCGATATGAAGAATTAAAAGATTTATTATCTTTACCAGATCTTACAATACCTGTTCTTGGAATGTGCTTAGGATATCCAAAATATGAAGGTAAGTTAAATAAAAAGCTCCCAAAATCTTCTATAATATTCGATGAAAAATATAAAATATTAAATAATGAAGAAATAATACAATATTATGATAAAAATAAATATGTTAACAGCAAAATAAATATAAATGATAAAAATACATATCTTCTTAAAAAGCTCTACAATATAGCTAAAACAGTAGAAAATACTGATTTTGCTGAAGACTTAAAATATAATATAGAAAGAAATGGATTTATAAATGCTGCCCAAAAACTTTTTGGCCTTCATTATAATCCTATAGAGATGATAGGTATGAATAGATGGATTTGGGACTTTTTAAAAAAGCAAGGTTTTGATTTTAAAGATACTTCAATTTATGTCAACAGACTTGATGTAAAATAAAAATAAGTATTATGCTCTAAAAGCAGGAGGAAAATATGACAATTAAAAAAGAAATAAAAGAAATTCTTAATCTAGCTTTACCTGCAGTTGGAGAAATGCTTTTATATATGGTTGTATGGGTAGTAGATACGATGATGGTAGGCCAATTTGGAGGCAAAGACAGTGTCAGTGCTGTAGGCCTTGCATCAGAAATTATATATACTTTCTCTAACATTTTTATTGCAATGGGTATTTCAATAAGTATCATCTCATTTGTAGCAAGACATATAGGAGCAAAAAATTTTTCTGAAGCTAAAAATTATGCTTTAAATGGTATTTTTATAGGTATTATAATTTCTGTATCAATTTCATTTTTATTATTTGTTTTTTCCAAAAAACTACTTCTTGTTGCAGGAGCTGAAGGTAATGTCTTAAATCTCGGTACAATATTTATACAAATTGCTTCTATTGGAATAATGTTCAGTATGATTATGAATGTTTTAAATGCAATATTAAGAGCTCAGGGAAATACTAAAACCCCAATGATTGCTGCAAGCATTGTAATAATTATTAACATAATACTTGATTGGATATTAATATATGGCAGGTTTGGTCTGCCTGCTTTAGGAGCAAAAGGTTCAGCTATAGCAACAGTAACTGCACAATTTATAGGTTTTTTATTTATTATATTCTATTATAAGCAATATAAAATTCTTGGGATAAAGATAAAAGAAGTTTTTAAATTTAAAAAGGATATTTTATTTAATATTTTAAAATTAGCATTTCCAGCATCTTTGCAAGAAGCGGCATTTGATATAAGCAGGCTTGTATCTATTTTTATGATAATGCACCTTGGAACTGTTGCTTTTGCTGCAAATCAAATAACAACTACTATTGAATCCATTTCTTTTATGCCGGGATGGGGTTTTGCAATTGCAGCAACAACAATGGCAGGTCAAATGGTAGGTGCAAAAAAGTATGACCTTGCAAAAAAATACACAAATATTTCCGCTATATTTGCAATAACAATTATGGGTATAATGTCTTTATTATTTTTATTTATACCCGGTGTATTCATAAAATCTTTTATACATGATCCCGAAGTAATATCTATAGGAATTTTGTGCCTAATGGTAGCATCTATAGAACAGCCTTTTATGGCTATTGGAATGGTTTATGGCGGTGGTATAAAGGGAAGTGGAAATACAAAAACTCCTTTTTTAATTTCTGCAATTTCCAGTTGGCTTATAAGAATACCTTTAATGTATACTGTAATATATGTCTTAAAATTAGGAGTTGTTGCCGTGTGGTTTGTAACGTCATTACAGTGGCTTTTCGAAAGTATTACTATGTATATATATTTTAAAAAAGAAATAATTAAACTGAAATTAAAAAAAGATTTAAAAATAAATTAAAAATTCAATAATAATTTTGTTTTTACTATGTTTTGGTATATAATTAAATGTAAGAGAATAATCTCATTATTTTCTAGCTTTAAAAATTTTTAAAAGATAAGGAGGATAATTATGAAAACAAATATAGGTTCAACAGATAAAATAATAAGATATATAATAGGTATACTTTTACTCAGCATGCTGTTTTTTGTAAGCGGCAGTGCTAAATACTGGGGTCTTATCGGACTCATACCAATAATAACAGCAGCAATAGGTTTCTGCCCTTTATACACAATTTTTGGTATAAATACAGCAAATAAAAAATAAAAATTACATATAAAAAATACAGAGAATATTCTCTGTATTTTTTATATGTAAAATAATATAATGTGATTTGCCTAGCATAACTTAATATAAATATTATCAACTTAATCAAATTTTAAGGTAAATTAGCAGCTTGATGTTCTTCCAGTGAACGCTCATTATCATCAACACGAAAAAGCCATGTAGTTAAAAGTCCTAAAATGCTGACAATTATCATCAATATAAGCACTGCACGAATACCAAATTGATTTTTTAAAATTGGTAATAAAAACACACCTAATGTTGCACCTGTTTTAGCTAAGGCAGCGGAAAAACCAGACCCTGTAGCACGAAGTCTTGTAGGGAAAAGTTCTGCAGGCATTATAAAAGTTGTAGAATTTGGTCCCATATTCATAAGAAGATTAAAAACGACAAAACCTCCAAAAACAAGATATATATGTGCTCCTGCTCCACCTGAGAGAATAACTGACAATAGCAATATCATCATACCTATAGACATACCAGCAAATCCAAACATTTGCATACGCATACGCCCAAATCGGACAACTGCCCACATTCCAAATAAAAAGCCTATAAATAAAAATACATCAAGCAATCCACTACCCCATGCAAGAGCTTGTATCTTTTCTATTTCTGTATGACTATTTTGACCAACATGCAAAGCAAAAAGCAGTACTGCTGTAAATAAACCAATGCCATATGTGGCTATATCCATTAAGAACCAAGGTACTGTTGACAATAAAGTACGTCGCAAATAAGCTGGGCTAAATAACGACTTAAAACTAGGAGGATTTACTTTATTTGTAAACCTTGAAGCATGAAGCTGCTTATTATCAAGTCGTGAAGCCATCGTTTGTAAAGCAATTCGGTCTTGTGGGACAAAATATATAATTGATTGAACAGCTTCATGATTTTGCCCCTTTGCCATAAGCCAACGCGCACTTTCCGGTAAAATCATCCGTGCAATTAGAAATAAAACTGCTAAAATAGATTCACTTGCAATAAAAACTCTCCAAAGATACATACTTGGCCAAAGTTTTAGTAAGCTTATTACAAGAAATGAAGCAAAAACCATACCTACAGATTGGCTTGTTATTGTAGCAACCATCATTCTTCCTCGCTTCTGTTTAGGCATACATTCAGCAATATAACTGCCACTAACTGGAAAATCCATTCCAATAGCAATTCCAATAAATAATTGCATTATAATAAGAAACCATGAGTTCCAGGAAATCGAAGCAAACAAAGCTGATATTGATAATAATAACATATCCAATAGAAAAACAGATTTACGCCCAAAAAGATCTGCAATTCTCCCACCTAAAGAAGCACCTATTATAGCACCAGCTACAAGGCAGGCACCAAGCAAGCCTAATTCAAGAGAACTAAGTTTCATTTGAATTTGTATAAGTGGCATAGCTATACCTAAAATAAATACCGACATTCCATCTAAAAATGTGCCACCAGAAGCAAGTCCCCATGCCATATAATGATGAACATGAAGGGGTGCATTATCAAGTAGTTCAAGAAAAGCAGCATGATCTGGATGCACATCAATACCAGGTGCTATCGTTTTTACAGGCTGATTAGTATTTACATTTGTTATATCTGTCATTATTATACCTCCTGACAAAAGAACATTTATTTGTATGTTGTATATTCCTTATTGCTTTCAACTTTTTAAACAATTTTACAAGGAATAATTGCATCTTCATCAACTCTATAAACAGCACATAATCGATGGTAACCATCAGCGATGATAACTTTGCTTTGTTTCTCATCTCTTACTAAAAGTATAGGAGAAAGTGCTTGTCCATGTTTTATTTTTTTAGTATCTTTTTCTACATGTGAATTACTTACACCAAGAAGTGATAATCCAGACGCACGAAAAATATCTTTTGCTTTAAATTTATTAATTGGTGCTTGTTTTAAGGCTTCTATAAGTTTTAATACTTTTTCTGATTCAAAGATAAGATTTAAATAAGATGTAGCAGCTGGATAATCATGTTCTTCTGGCTCTTCCAGCCAGCTAACATATATATTTTGTTTTTTACTCATTTCTTCACCTCCAGATAAAGTTAATAAAAAAAGTTACCTTTATACACTTTCTTATTAAACTCTTTAGCAACAAATCACTTTAATTAAAATATATAATTACACATATTATACCATATTAAAAATATATTTTGGTTCTAATATTTTATTCTATTTAGTTAAACAATCTTTTCTTTTATTTGTGTAAGCAATAACTACAACATGCATCTTATTCTTTATATGAATATTTTTGCGTCTTTTTAAATACTTTTAGATTATACCATATATTTACATTTCGTTTAATATTTCATGACATAATTAAATATTAAATTTTCCACTTTATCCTTTTGCAATCTTACTGTAATTTACACTTTTAAGACTGCTAATATTTAATTTTTGTTATAGTGTAAAATCTTGTCTCTTATTAATAACTATATTCTAACTTATTTTTAACTTTTTGTCTGTTTAGTTTTATGGTATCTTTATATTCATGAAGGACTGAGAATATGCCTCAAGAAGCAGTTATATAAACAAAAAAGGTTTCATGTATATAGCCAAAAGACACATTTTCGTCAGATGGCAAATTACTGTGAAACCCTGTATTCAAGATGTTTTTCATTCACTTACTTATTATTTACCCTTGTCATCAAAACTACACATTCTATATGTGTTGGGGTAGTCTTCCGTCAACAGATGTATAGCATTGTTGCATTTCAATTTTTTGTTACTTCTGAAAACATGCCTGCCAAGCAAACATATCATAATATTATAACCCTTAACTGTTTTTGAAAATAACGGTGGAGCGTTTTGCCTTGTCATATACGTCCGCCATCCGAAACGCCTCACTTTCTTGTCACCGCACCAATTATTCGGCGGATGTTTCTCCCTTGCTATATTGAGCGAGAGATTCGGCTACTTTCAAAGCATTGCCGTAATCCGGCAGGATTCTTTCAAAAGCAACTGTAAATTCAGCCATCCTGTTCTGCTGATTGTAGAACGGGTGTTAGTGGTAAAATAAAATTACCCGAAAAAGGGAAAGATTTTTCCCCAGTAAGA
>JBNAVY010000015.1:15830-46209 GCA_049700195.1 Thermoanaerobacteraceae bacterium | reverse complement strand
CCAAAAGGTGTATATAAAGAGGCATTAAAGAAACCTGTTTCATCAAGAAGTTTTAAATTTACATAGAACAGTTCTGGACCAACAGTTAATTGTATAACTTCTGCACCAAAGGCTTCACATTTTCTTCCTTTTTCTAATATCTCCGGCTGTCCTATGCCTTTACTGTCATATGCTTCCTGAACTATAATACATTTAAGGCCAGCCATTGCAGCCTGAGAAGCTACAGCTGCCCCATAATTACCGCTTGTAGCAGCAATAACACCTTTATACCCATTCTTTTTTGCATGATATATAGAAACACTGGCACGCCTTTCTTTAAAACTACCAGAAGGATTACAAGATTCATCTTTTATAAAAATACGTGCAGCTTTACCATATGGAGATACTTTACGAGCAAGTTCAGTTAAATTTCTTAGTTCTATAAGCGGTGTATTCCCAACATTTGCTCTTTTTTGTATTTTTCTTATTTCTTCTATAGAATATCCTGTTTCTTTCATCATTTTTTCATAATCAAATGATATTCCTCCAGATTCGAACTTGTCATAATCTATCCCAGTAGATTTTCTCATTATTTGATTTTTTCTTTTCATTATTTCTTGATAGTTATTCAACTTTATCACCGCCATAGAGTAATTCTCTTGCTTTTATACCTATATTTATAAGCTGAGGAATAGCATCGCCAAAATCATGTGTAAATCTTGGGTTGACTTCTATAAGCTCACCCATCTCTATTCTTCCTATTACAGTTTTAATAGAAACTTGTTCTCCAATTTCAGCATTATCTAGTAGGAAACCTTTAACCCACATAGTAAGAGGGGTTTCTTTAGTACTGTTTGGTATATTGTCAGCTCTTTCTGAAGAATCAAGAATATTTTTTTTAATCCTTACCCAATCACCTGCTTTTGCCATTTTACTTCCTCCTAATCATATTTCTTGCATCTCCTAAAATAGCTCTAGGTACTGGTAAATCTAACATCGTAGCAAGACCAGGCTCAGCATTTATAACATGGGGTATCATATTAACACAAATAGCAATAGTTCCTATACCGCCAGGTATTTCAGGTTTTATGGTTAATTTTATATCTGGATTTCCTTTTATCTCTATATAATCACCGGTTTCAATATTTTCTTTTAATGGTAAAACTTGCTGAGGATGCTCTAAATATATTTTTAACTGATCATCAACTTTTCCATAACCGATTTGTTTACAACCAGCAACATATCCAGGTTTAACTTTAACATATTCGGTTTCTCTTTCAGTATTTGAAATAATAGGTTCTCTTGTTTCTTCTACACTACTCAATTTCCACCCAAGAGCATCACAAATCATATTTATTGATTCTGGAAAGCCAATATGACCAGCAACAGTTCCTTTTTTAACTCCTTCATTAAATTCTTCTGGCATAAGTCCGACACCCTGCTCATCCATTACAGCTTTCCCAAAAGGAGATAAATCGTTAATTCTTGCGGCTTTAATACTGTCTACTTCAGTACAGACCCCTGTAAGTGCTATTACTAAATAGTCAAGTACGAATCCAGGATTAATTCCTGTACCTAAAACCGTAACATTATTTTCTTTAGCGATTCTATCAATTTCAGCAGCTAAATCTTTATGCTGTGCTGCAGGATAAGACATTTCCTCAGCAGTTGTAATTACATTTATACCTTGTGAAACAGCAAATTTTATCAACGGGAAAACCTTTTCTGTAAAAGAAGATGTTGCAATAATAACTACATCAGCGACACCTTTTTTTATAACCTCTTCATGATTTGACGAAATGATTACAGGTTTATAGTTTGTACCCAGAATTTCATTTATGTCTTTCCCTACTTTATTAGGATCTAAATCAATAGCTCCAACCAACTCCATGCCTTTCTTTGACATAACAACTTTAGCTATGCCGCTGCCCATTGCTCCTAGTCCCCAGCTAATAATCTTAATATTTTCCATTATATCACCTCAACAAAATATTTTATCTATACTTATATTGTATACATTTACTTGATTTTAATAAAAACCTGCAATCATTTAAAAAAACGAGAAAACCAAATAATAATTTGAGTTTTCTCGTTTTTACGAGAGTATGCCTTCTAATGTTACGATTTTCTTAATTTTTTGTAAAATTAGTTATTTATCATTATATTTATGCATAGTATGAATAATTTTTATAATATATTAATAAAAAAGTTGCATAGTTTTTATCAAAATATAACATGCAACTTTTAAAAGCATAATATTAAAATTAAATTATTGTATATATTATATATATCTTCCCTTAATAAATTTATTTATATTTTATAAATTTTTTTCAATAAACTTTACAAAATCTGCCTTTGGCCTTGCTCCAATAATTTTGTCAGCTAATTTACCATTTTTAAACAAACCAATAGTAGGAATACTCATAATCCTGAATTGCATTGCAAGTTCATTTTCTTCATCAACATTTATTTTGCCTACTTTTATCTTGCCTTCAAAATCTTTGGCTAATTCATCAATTATTGGAGATACCATTCTACATGGTCCACACCATTCTGCCCAAAAGTCAACTAAAACAGGTATATCAGATTTAACAACTTCTTCCTCAAAATTCTGATATGTAATATTTAATTCTGCCATAAAAATCACTCCTATACTTAAATTTTAGACTCAAAAATATTATAATATAAATTACATTCAAAGTCTAATCATTTATAATTATTTCATAAATTTTATAAAAGTATCCACTAAATCATCAATTACATCCTCTTGCCTTTCTTGACAAACAGTTCCCTTTACACAGTCAAGTGTATAGCTTTTTAAAAGTATTTTACCAACACTGTTAATTGCTGAACGAACAGCTGCTACCTGAACAAGTACATCGATACAATAAACATCTTTATCTATCATTTTCTGTATGCCTTTAACCTGACCTTCTATTTTTCTTAGTCTTCTCATTAAATCTTCTTTATCATCCTGATACATAATATACCCTCCCATGCTTATAGGGATGTTTTAATGATAGTATAATTTTTTTAACGAGATGTGTCAAGGGTTATATGACATTTGAATTTATATTTTTATTTATACCTGCTATATCCTTTATTACTTCTCCAGCTAGAATTAATCCCGCAACAGGAGGTACGAAAGAAATACTTCCAATAACATGTTTATTATCCTCAAATTTAGAATTGTCTATTTTTACAGGAGTTTCTTTTGAATAAACAACTTTTAAGGATTTCACACCTCTTTTTTTAAGTTCATATCTCATAATTTTAGCTAGAGGACATATACTTGTTTTATATATATCAGTTACTTCAAATTTTGTTGGATCTAATTTGTTTCCTGCACCCATACTGCTTATTATTGGTAGGCCCATTTCCTGACATTTTATTATCAATTCAATTTTTGAAGAAACTGTGTCAATAGCATCAATTACATAATCATAATTCTGAGATAAAAGTGTACATGCATTTTCAGAATTAAAATACTCTTTATATGTTAAAACTTTTATATGAGGATTTATATTTTCTAAACGTTTTTTCATTACATCAACTTTTGCCATGCCAATAGTATTTACATCAGCATGTATTTGCCTGTTTATATTACTTATACTTATATTATCTGAATCAATAAGTATTATATTCCCTACCCCAGATCGAGCAATAGCCTCAGCCGCATAAGAGCCTACACCACCAATGCCAAAAACTGCAACAGTGGAATTTTTCAGGATTTTCATTTTATCTATCCCAATTAAAAGTTCAGTTCTTAAAAAAGCACTTTCCAAATACATACCTCCATAAAAAAACCCCACAGTGCCGTGCCAACGGTAGTTTTGAACCTGCTCTCGCAGGTGGGTGCCCTCTTGACAGCTTCACATGTCCGCTCATGGGCGGCTTATATTCCACTGCCAAAGTCAAAGCTCCCTTTTTATAGGTGTTGGCTCAAAACAATGACCGAACTTCACGCACACCATAGGGCTAATATCTTCTGGCTATATTTTAACATAAAATTCAGTACTTTTCAATAAGGTAAACGTTTATAAGTCTATTTTTATATGCAATTCATCTAGCTGTTCTTTTGATACTACTGATGGTGCATCAGTTAAAAGACATACAGCATTTTGAGTTTTAGGAAATGCAATAACATCTCTTATATTATCCGTTCCGGTTATTACCATCGTCAATCTATCTAAACCATATGCAATGCCTCCATGAGGTGGTGCACCATATTTAAAAGCCTCAAGTAAAAAACCAAATCTCTCTTTTGCAATTTCTTCTGTAAAACCGAGAACTTTAAACATATCTTTCTGCAAATTCATATCATGTATTCTTATACTTCCACCGCCAATCTCCATACCATTTAATACAAGATCATAAGCTTTTGCACGAACTTTAGACGGATCTGTAAAAAGTAAATCTATATCTTCATCTTTAGGCGATGTAAAAGGATGATGTTTAGCTATATATCTTCTTTCTTCTTCATCATATTCTAATAGAGGGAAATCTACAACCCATAAAAATTCATATTTACTTTCATCTATAAGATTTAAAAACTTTCCAAGCTCTAATCTTAAGTGACCTAAAGCATCATAAACAATTTCATTTTTATCCGCAATTATAAAAATAAGATCTCCTGGTTTCGCATCAAAACTTTCTAAAATATCCTTAATTTCTTTATCAGTTAGATATTTTGCAACTGGTGATTTAATTTCATCAGCCATAATCTGTATCCATACAAGACCTTTGGCTTTGTATGTTTTTACATATTCAGCAAATTCATCTATTTTTCTTCTTGGCATATTTGCAGCATCTGGTACTTTAATTCCTCTGACAGAACCGCCACTATTTAGTGCATTTTTAAATACTTTAAATTCAGATTCTGAAAAAATTAAAGATAAATCTTTAAGTTCTAAACCAAACCTTATATCAGGCTTATCTGAACCGTATCTATCAATTGCTTCTTGGTATGTAAGCCTTTTTAAAGGTAAAGGTATTTCCAGGTTAATCATTTCTTTGAAAATTTTTTTAATTAACTTTTCATTTATATCTATAACATCATCAATATCTACAAAAGACATTTCTATATCAATCTGGGTAAACTCCGGCTGTCTATCTGCTCTTAAATCTTCATCTCTTAAACATTTAGTTATTTGATAGTATCTATCAAAGCCAGAAATCATAAGTAGTTGTTTAAAAATTTGAGGAGATTGTGGTAATGCATAAAATTTGCCAGGCTGTATCCTGCTAGGCACTAGGTAATCTCTTGCACCTTCAGGAGTACTTTTAATCAATAAGGGTGTTTCAATATCAATAAATCCATTTTCATTTAAAAACTCCCTTACAATCTTTGTTAATTTAAATCTCTTTAAAAAAATATCCTGCATAGTTGGTCTTCTCAAATCTAAGTACCTGTATTTCAATCTAAGTGCTTCAGAAACATTGTTTTTATCTTCAATCATAAAAGGTGGGGTTTCTGATTTGCTCAAAATTTTTAGTAATTGAACATGTATTTCTATATCACCTGTAGATATTTTAGGATTTATATTTTCATTAGATCTTTTTACAACTGTCCCTTTTACAGCAAGGACATATTCAGTTCTTATGCTTTGTGCTTTATCAAAAGCTTCTTGAGATAATGACTCATTAAAAACAATCTGCACAGTTCCAGTAATATCTCTTAAATCAACAAAAATTAATCCTCCTAAATCTCTTCTTTTCTGAACCCACCCCATTACAATAACGGTTTTATCAATATCATTTTTTGTTAAAGTCCCACATAAATGTGTTCTTTTTAATCCATTAAGCTGTTCTCCCATGATTATTCCTCCAATTTCATATGTTTGTTAATATTTTTTCTAATTCTTCGATGTTTATTTCTATTTCAGAACTATCTTCCATATTTTTGAGTTTTACAATATTACTTGCAATTTCTTCTTCACCTATAACTATTGTAAATTTAGAATTAAGTTTATTAGCATATTTCATTTGTGCTTTAAGACTTCTATCAAGATTATCTATTTCAACTTTTAGACCTTTAAAACGAAGTTTTTGTGCAAGAGCAAAAGAAAAAATTTTCGATTTTTCGCCAATCGATGCAATAAATAAATCAGGTCTATCAGGTATAGGTATTTTAATTCCTTGCTCTTCAAGTACTAGCAACAACCTTTCTATACCCATACCAAAGCCTACACCAGGAGTAGGTGGCCCTCCACATTCTTCTATAAGCCCATCATATCTGCCACCACCACACACCGTGCCTTGAGAACCAATATTCTTTGAAATTATTTCAAATGCAGTTCTCGTATAATAGTCAAGACCTCTTACAATTTTAGGATCTACAATATATTTTAGACCCGAAGCATCTAAATATGATTTTAAATCCTCAAAGTGAGTTTTACAATCGTCACATAAATAATCAGTTATAGCTGGAGCATTTTTCATAACTAATTGGCAACTCTCTACTTTACAATCTAAAACTCTTAAGGGGTTTGTCTCATACCTTGATTTACAATCATCACAAAGATAATCTAGATTTTTTTTAATATAGTTTTTTAAAACCTCATTATAATTCTTCCTACATAAAGGGCAACCAATACTATTAATATGAAGTTCTAAATTGTTAACACCTAATTTTTTAAAAAGGCTCATTGCAATGTTAATTATTTCTGCATCTGATGAAGCACTGTTTGCACCAAAAACTTCTACACCAAATTGATGATGTTCTCTTAATCTTCCGGATTCTGGTCTTTCATATCTATATACAGGAGTTATATAATATAATTTTGTAGGCTGAGTATTTGCGTATAAATTATGTTCTATAAAAGCTCTGACAGCAGGTGAAGTTCCTTCAGGCTTTAATGTAATACTTCTTCCTCCTCTGTCATTAAAAGTATACATTTCTTTTCTGACAATATCAGTTGTTTCTCCAACACCCCTTAAAAACAATTCAGTATGTTCAAAGCCAGGAGTTCTTATCTCTTTAAAACCATATATTTCACATAAATCCCTCATAGTTTTCTCTAAATATTGCCATTTATACGATTCGTCAGGCAAAACATCTTTAGTTCCCCTAGGTGCTTTAGTAAGCATGAAATCAACTCCTTTTTATGTTTTCTTATTAAATAAACCATAATAAAAACCTCTCTCCCGCAAATAATATTGCAGGGACGAGAGGTTTTCCCGTGGTGCCACCCTAACTAAAACTCATTCCATTAACGCAGGTTCACGGAGCCAGCCTACATTATCGACCGGTCTGCTCACAGGTGTCTTTCACATAAAGCCTCAATATAAAAATGCTCTCAATCTTGGCATCTTCTCCCTGTATACATGCTTTTGCTACTCTCCTGGTCATTACATTTTATTATTCATTTATTTGATATTATAACTTTATTGTTATGATGTGTCAATTAAAATATGATTATTACAATATAGTGAATTTATTATATAAGTAAAAATTAAAGATCTATAATATTAAATCCTTTATAAAAGTATTGTTATTTTTTTCTTCTCCTATTGTAGATAAATCGCCATGGCCTGGATATATTAAAGTTTCATCATTCAACGTCAAAAGTTTTGTCTTTATTGAATTCATCAAAATATTGATATCTCCTCCAGGAAAATCGCATCTTCCAATAGATCCTTTAAATAGAGTATCACCTGTAAAACAAATACTGTCTGTGATAAAACACATACCTCCCTTTGTATGTCCTGGTGTTGATAAGGCTTTTATTTTTATATTAGATAGGTTTATTATATCTTGATCTTTTAAATATTCATCAGCATCAGAACAAATTATATTTTTATAAAATCTACTGGACAAATTTAACTCTGGATTTGTTAACATTGGAGCATCTTCATATGAAATTAAAACTTTAGCTTCAGTGACATCTCTTAAAGTTTCAACTGCTGCAATATGGTCAAAATGACCATGTGTAAGCAATATATATTCAACAATTAAATTAGTTTGTTTAATAAAATCAAGTATTTCTTCTTCATTGCCGCCTGGATCAATTATTGCAGCAGTATGATCATATTCATCAAAAACAATATAGCAATTTTCACCATATTTAGTTATAAACTTTTTAATTTTCATAATTAACTCCCTCAAAAAGTTTTTTTAGAATCAATTAAAATTGTAACAGGACCATCATTTTCTATGTTTACTTTCATCATAGCTTGAAATTTCCCAGTTTTAACATTGATACCTCGTTTTTGTATTTCTTCTACAAGTTTATTAAAATAAATTAAAGCTTCTTCTGGCTTTTTAGCCATAATAAAATTAGGTCTTCTTCCTTTTCTTACATCACCCATTAGAGTAAACTGCGAAACCAATAAGACTTCACCTTCAACATCTAAAAGAGATAAATTCATTTTTCCTTCATGGTCTTCAAAAACTCTCAGATTAACTATTTTATCTGCAATATAAATTACATCATCATTATTATCATCAACAGATATACCTATTAAAACGACAAAACCCCTATCTATCGAACTAATAATTTCATTTTCAACAATAACACTACCCTTAGTAACTCTCTGAACAACAGCTCTCATATTTACACCTCTTATGCACTAATTCTATAAACATCTACAACGCCTTCAAGAGCTTTTAATTTATTCATAATCTTTTCCAGTTGCTCCTTTGAAGTAATTTCTAATGTAAGATTAATAACCGCGATATTATCTTTTGTCGTCCGTGCGTTTACAGCCTTAACAGCAATTTTTATATCTGCTAATATACTTGTAACCTCTGTTAATAAGCCAAAACGATCGTTTGCCATAATTTGTATATCTGTTTGATAGGATATGTTTTTATCTTGAACCCACTCTACTTCTACTATTTTATTCTTGTCATATACATAATCTTTAATATTAGGGCAATCCCTTCTATGAATAGAAACACCCCGTCCTTTTGTTACATAACCTACAATATCATCGCCAGGTACTGGTGAACAACATTTTGAAAACTTCACCATAACATTGTCAACACCTTTTACAATAACACCCATCCCACCAATTTTCTGCTTTTTATCTTGAACTTTATCCCTTTCTATGACTTTTAAAGTATTTGTTTTTTGAAGTTTCTTCACTTCCTCCTTAACTCTGGGTATTACTTGATTTAGCATCAATCCGCCATATCCAATTGCTGCATATAGATCTTCCATTGAATGAACATTTATTTTTTTAAGAACCTGTTCCCATATATCTCCTTTTAACATAACAGGTTGAAGGCCTTGTCTCCTTAACTCCCTTTGTAATATTTCTTCTCCTCTTGCAATATTTTCTTCTCTTTTTTCTTTTTTAAACCACTGTCTTATCTTATTTTTAGCCTGTGAACTTTTTACTATCTGCAGCCAATCACGGCTTGGCCCTCTATCTTTATTTGTTGTAGTCAGTATCTCAACAATATCTCCATTTTTTAGCTGATAATTTATCGGAACAATTCTGCCATTCACTTTTGCACCATTTAATCTATGCCCAATTTCAGTGTGTATACTATAAGCAAAATCAATAGGCGTTGAACCAAAAGGAAGATTTATCACATCACCTTTTGGAGTAAATACAAAAACTTCATCTGTAAATAAGTCAATTTTTAATGTTTCCATAAATTCTTTTGCATCTTTTAGTTCTTTTTGCCATTCTAATAACTGCCTTAACCAGGATAATTTTGCGTCAAATTCATCTTCATTTGAACGACCTTCTTTATACTTCCAATGAGCAGCAATTCCATATTCAGCAGTTTTATGCATTTCCCACGTTCTTATCTGTATTTCAAAAGGCTCTCCTTTGGGTCCTATTACTGTTGTATGAAGTGATTGATACATATTTGGCTTTGGCATTGCGATATAATCCTTAAATCTGCCAGGAATAGGTTTCCACAAAGTATGAACAATTCCAAGAGTACCATAGCAATCTTTAATAGTATTAACTATTATTCTTACTGCAAGTAAATCATAAATTTGTTCAAATGTTTTATTCTGAAGTTTCATTTTTTTGTATATACTATAAAAATGTTTTGGTCTACCATCAATTTCAGCTACGATACCAATTTCTTTTAATTTTTCTTCGATAGTTTGTATAATATTTTCTATAAATTCTTCTCTTTGTTTTCTCTTTGTTGCAACTTTTTCTACGATTTCATAATAGTCTTCGGGATATAAATATCTTAAACACAAATCTTCTAATTCCCATTTTATTTTTGATATACCAAGTCTGTGTGCAATTGGAGTATATATTTCTAAAGTTTCTTGAGCTTTTTCTTTCTGCTTTTCGGGTGACAAATATTTAAGTGTTCGCATATTATGAAGCCTGTCAGCTAATTTTATAAGAATAACTCGAATATCTTTAGCCATAGCTATAAGCATTTTTCTCATATTTTCAGCTTGTTGCTCTTCTTTAGACTTGTATTCAAGCATACCTAATTTAGTTACCCCATCAACTAATTCCGCTATTTCATTTCCAAATTCTTTAGAAATATCATCATAAGTCACTGATGTATCTTCAACTACATCATGAAGTAAACCTGCAGCAATAGTTGTAAGGTCAAGTTCTAAGTCAGCTAAAATATATGCTACTTCTACAGGATGAATTATATATGGTTCTCCTGAATTTCTGTTTTGTCCTTCATGAGCT
Organism: Thermoanaerobacteraceae bacterium; assembly: GCA_049700195.1. Lineage (GTDB taxonomy): Bacteria > Bacillota > Thermoanaerobacteria > Thermoanaerobacterales > Thermoanaerobacteraceae > JBNAVY01. The sequence continues at coordinate 35,598 of JBNAVY010000015.1, read as the reverse complement.
TTTAAAGCATAATTGTAGGCTTTATATATAATATCTAAATTTACATCTTCGCTGCTATATTCTTTTATTCGTTTAACAACTTTTTCAATCATTTTTCTCACCTTATAATATAAATCAAGTGGCTTACGCCACCTAAAATATTTAGAATCTTATTAATGAAATTATATCATATTCGTCAAGTTTATTTCTTCCATTCAAAAAAGTTAATTCTGTAAGAAATATAATAGAATCTACTATACCTCCTAAACTCTCAATAAGCTTTGCTGCTGCATAAATTGTACCGCCAGTAGCCAGCAAATCATCAAATAAAACTACTCTTTCTCCTTTATATATAGAATCTTTATGTATTTCCAATGAATCCATACCATATTCTAATTCATATTCATAACTAACTGTTTCTGCAGGTAGCTTGCCAGGCTTCCTGACTGGAATAAATCCTACACCAAATTTATATGCCAAGGGTGCACCGAATAAAAATCCTCGTGCTTCCGGTCCTGCTATAGCATCAAATTTCCTACCTTTTAAAGAATCTGCAAGTAAATCAACAGCAGATCTAAAAGCATCTCCATTTTTTAAAACTGGTGTTATATCTTTAAAACCTATCCCTGCTCTTGGGAAGTCGGGTATCTCCCTTATAAGATTTTTAATTTCTTCTAATGTCATTTTAAATCCTCCTTAATTTTCTGATTTACTAAAAGCTCAGCAAAAGTTAGAAAATCTTCTCTTAATAAATGTATTTCCTTCATCGTTTCTGCTTTTTTTAAATCTACCTTACCTTTTATAAAATTTTTTCTTACCATAAAAATATTATCACTTTCTTCTGCATTAATCAATCCTAATTCTTTCATGGCTTTTAAACAGTATAAAGATTTAACCGAATTTAGATTTATATTATTAAAAATATTATCTTTATACAAAAATGTAGTATCATCGTCCTTAATAGATTTATAAATAAGAGCAAAATCATTTTTATTAGGAATAATATTTTCTAAAGCCTTTTTACTGTAAATAAAATCTGATTTGTTAAATAATAAGTGAATTTTTTTATTTGATAATAAAATATTTTTAAAAGATGATATATCAAAAGGTATGTCTAAAAATACAATATTATCATATTCTATTATATCTTTTTTTATCTCTGGAGAAAAGACTATAATTTTATTGCCTTTATAATATTCACTGCAAAAAGTTATATTTTGTATTTTTTTATTTTTGACAAATTTAATTAAAGAATTTAAATTTTCAATAGTATTAACTATAATTGCTACCTTATACTCATATGACAACAATTCAAGAATATAATTGTATTTATCCTTGATTCCTCTTTTATCTATAATAGTTGTATAATGCAGCTTTGTAAAGCTAAAATTTCTGTCTTTATTTAAGACTTTTATAATATTTTTATAATATTTATCAAGCTTATATTTTGTTCTAATATCTTTAATATATATTACAACTGAAGTATTATCATTCCAGACATTAATATCAATAGTACCAACAACATCAATTAGACTTCCTTCTTTAATTTTATTTATAAATCTACCTCCTCCAAAATAAATCATTTCATATGTGTTATTTCCTTTTTGTGCAAATATCTTTATATGGCTTTTATCTCCAATTAAGTATGTTTTGGTTACTTTTAAATTATTAAACAAAAATAAAGGTCTATTATTACCACTGCCAAATGGCTTTAATAAATTTAATTCCTTTGCAACACTTATATCTATTGCTATATCTTTTACATTAGAGTCAATTTTCAACCTTGGTATAAGATCGATATCTTTTAATTGTTTATTAGCATATTCGTTAATTTTTTTTCTAAACAAGTCAATTTTATTTTCTTCAATAGTCAAACCAGCCGCCATCTCATGACCACCAAATTTAATTAAATATTCTTTACAATATTCCAATGCATTAAACAGATTAAAACCTTCTATACTTCTACCCGACCCCTTCCCTAGACCATCCGTATTACTAATTAGTATAACAGGTCGATAATATTTTTCTGTGATTCGTGAAGCTACTATACCTATAACTCCTGAATGCCATTCATTTTTACTAAGAACAATTACTCGCTCTTTTTTTAAATCTACCTGATTTTCAATTATCTTTACAGCATCTTCTAATATATCTTTTTCTATTTTCTGCCTTTTTATATTCTCTTGATTTAAATAATTAGCAATCTCTAATACTTCACTTTCATTTTCATTTATTAACAAATTAACACAAACACTTGCATCTTTGAGTCTTCCTGCTGCATTAAGCCTTGGTGCCAATACAAAACCTACATGGAATTCATCAATTTCTATATTATCAATCCCAGAAACTCTAATAAGAGCTTCTAAACCTTTATTCTTTGTTTTATTGAGCTCCTTTAGTCCATTTATAACAATTATTCTATTTTCACCTTTTAACGGAACTATATCTGCAATCGTACCAATAGAAACTATATCTAAAAAATTAAATGCTTTATCGCCAATTAATGCTTGCACAAGCTTAAAAGTCACTCCTACACCTGCTAAATCCTTAAATGGATACTGCTGTATTATGTGAGGATTTATCACAACATCTGCTGGAGGAATTTCTTCTGGTACACTATGATGATCTGTAATTATAATTTTTAAGCCTAAGGATTTGCCAAGGTTAACTTCATTAATTGAACTAATTCCACAATCTACGGTTATCATTAAATTTGTGCCATTAAAAACTAAATTTTTGATAGCATCTTCATTTATTCCATAACCTTCAGTAAGCCTTTCTGGAATATAAAAATTAACATTTGCACCTATTTCTTTTAAAGTCTTATATAATATTGCAGTAGAAGTTATTCCATCAACATCATAATCACCATAAATAGTTATTTTTTCTTTATTAATAATAGATTTTTTGATTAAATCAACAGCTTCTTTTATACCATTTAATAAAAATGGATCATGAAGTTTTTGTAAATCACATTCAATAAAATCATTAATTTCCTCAAGTGTAAATCTTTTAGCTAAAACTTCAGAGGTTAATTGCCCTAATTTGTATAAATCTTTAACATTGTTAGGATCAGTTTTATTTTCATTAAAAACCCATCTATAAAAATCCGCCATTTTATCACCTGAATTAAATTATCTATCTTTTTTTTCTATCTATAACAAAAATACGATAAAATACCCATAAACATAAAATGCCTGCTATTATAAAACCAAAAAAGCCTATAGCATTATATCCAAAAATTTTATAACCATTTTCACTTGTTAAAACAAGTGATGATCCTACAATTAAGGCTGAAGCTATGATACTTATGATTATTTTATTAATCATAATATTCAAATCATATCTCATGCTTTCACTTTCATCTATATTAATTCTAACTTTTATGTCATCTTTTATAAGTTTATTTAAAATACTTTGTATTTTATCCGGAAGTTTTCTAAATTCTCTGTATATTTTATTTAAATCTTTATAATTTTCTTTTACAAAATTAGTTATACTAAAATTATGTATATACATTTCTTTTATGAAATCTCTAGCAATATCCGATATACTGAAATTTGGATCAAGTGCATTACCAACTCCCTCATAAGTAGCAAGAGATTTTAATAACAAAGAAAAATCAGGTGGTAAGACTAATTTATGTTTGTATACAACAATCATTATTTTTTTCATAGAATCTTTTACATTAATCTTTTTAATAGGTGTATTATAAAAATAACTTAAAATTAATCCTAAATCAGCTTTTAATTTATTTATATTAGTTGATGCCCTAATAGCACCCATATCAGATAAAATATTTACAACTTCATCAACATCATTATCTGCAAAAGCTTTAAAAAGGTCAATAAGCATTTCTTTTGTTGTCTTATCAATAAAACCAACAATTCCAAAATCTAAATAGGTAATTTGGCCATTTTCTTTAATTAAGATATTCCCAGGATGTGGATCTCCATGGAAAAATCCAAATTTATAAATTTGTAGAAATATTGACCATGCACCTTTTTTGGCAATACTATTTAAATCATATCCTTTTTCTTTTAATAAATCTACATCTTTTACACTTATTCCTTCAACATACTCCATCGTCAAAACTCTTTTTGTTGTGTACTCCCAATAAATTGATGGTATATATATATCTTTTTCATCCTTGAAATTCTCTTTAAATTTTTCAGCATTTATTGCTTCTTGAGTATAATCAAGTTCATTTAATAAAGATTGTGATAGTTCTTCAATAACTTCTTCAAAATCAACAGGTGATTCTGATATTCTTTCATTTAATAATTTTGCAACACCTTTTAAAATTATAATATCAGAATTTATTTTATAAACAACATCAGAACGTTGTACTTTAACAATAACTTCTTCACTTTTTAATGTTTTAGCTCTATAAACCTGTCCAATTGATGCTGATGCTATTGGTATTGTATCAAAATATATAAATTTTTCAGATATTAGACCTTTTAATTCATTTTCTATAATATTCTTTGCTATATCAAAACTTTCTGGGGGCACATCATCCTGAAGTTTTGATAATTCTTCAATAATCTCAACAGGAAGTAAATCAGCTCTTGTACTTAAAAGTTGTCCCATTTTTATAAAAGTTGGACCTAATTCTTCTAAAGTAACTCTTAGCCTTTCTCCCATGGGCATATAAGTATGATTTTTTAAACTATAAAAAGGTATATGTCCTCCCTTTGCTATTATATCAGCAATAAAACCAAACCCATTTCTTGTCAGTACTCTAAGAATTTCTCTATATCTTTTTAATATTCTTCTATTCCGTATAAAAAAAGGTATATTCATAATTTCCACCTCAATAAAAATATAGTAGCACATACCTTATAAGAGATATTATGCTACTATTTTATAATAAAACAACATAAGAAGTCTATCTTTTTTATAATTTATTGTACTTTTGCAGGTTTATTTATTACTTTTTTTCCTTTTTCCTTATTTTTAATAAGTACCCAAAGAGGACTTGCTATAAAAATTGATGAATATGCACCCCATGTTATACCAATTATTAAAGGAAGAGCAAAATCTTTTAATGCTGACGGACCTAAGAAATACATAAGCAATAACATAATTAAAACCGTAATAACTGTGTTAATTGATCTTCCCATAGTCTGATTAACACTTATATTAGCAATTTCATCATAACTTGATTTCCGCATAATTTTTAAATTATCTCTTATTCTATCAAAAATTATTATCGTATCATGGACTGAATAACCAAATACAGTTAAGATTGCAGCAATAAATGGTGCATCAACTGTAATGTGAAATACTGCATAAACAGAAATTAAAATAAATACGTTATGAATCAATGCTAAAACCGCTGCAAGACTCATTTCAAAATTGAATCTCAACCCTAAATAAGTAAGCATTAAAAGTGCAGCAATACCAGCAGCTAAAAATGTTCCAAACTTTATTTCAGAACCTAAAGAAGGTCCTACTTGTTGGGAAGAAATTAAATCTTTATCTGTAAGATTATACGTTGACTCAATATCTTTGATTATTGATATCCTGACATTATCAGGCAAAACTTTTGTTTTTATAGAAACTCCATCACCTTTTGAACCAAGTTTTTGTATTTGATAGTCTCCAACTTTATACTTGTCTAAGATTTGAGTTATTTCTTTTGTATCAAATGAATGTCCAATGTTAAATTCCATTATTGTACCACCGGTAAAATCTATTCCCCAGCTAAAACCCCTGAAAATTATAGCTAAAATACCAATTATTATTATGACTCCTGAAATAGAAAACCATATTTTACTCCTGCCCATTACATTAACATGAAATTTCAATATACTCGCCTCCCTATGCCCCATATATTTTTATATTTTTTACAAAATTCATATCAACAATTGCATGTAGTAAGAATCTTGTAACAGTGATTGCTGTAAACATACTTGAGGCAACACCTATCATAAGAGTAAGTGCAAAACCTTTTACATTTCCTGAACCCATGTAAAAAAGTACAGCACCTCCAATAAGTGATGTAACATTTGCATCAAATACTGCTCTGAATGCTTTGTTAAATCCAGCATCAACAGCAGAACGAAGGCTTTTGCCTGCTCTTAGTTCTTCTTTTAATCTTTCAAAAATAATAATATTTGTATCAACAGCCATACCAATCGATAAAAGCATACCTGCAATACCAGGTAAATCCAAGGTAACATTTAGCATAGCATATATTATAAAGTTAATAATTATATATATACCAAGAGCAATATCTGCTACAAAGCCTGGTAATCTGTAAAATGCTATCATAAAAAGTAATATAAGTATAACACCATATACTCCTGCATCTACACTTGCTTTATAAGCACTTGGCCCTAAAGTTGCGCCTACGGATTGATAGGCAATAGGTTTAAGTGTAACAGGTAAAGAACCAGCTCTAATTAATGTTGCTAAATCTGTAGCTTCCTTATAATCTTTTAATCCTGTAATAACTGCATTACCCGTGGTTATCGCATCTCTTACTGTTGGGGCAGAAATTACTTTATCATCCAAAAGTATAGAAATTGGCTGTCCAATAAATTTCTGAGTAGCGTCAGCAAATTTCTTTGTACCCTCTGAATTGAAACTCAACGTTACTTCTGGCTCTTGCATTTGACCTTGAGAATAAACAGCTTTTGCATCTTTAACGTCTGCTCCTGTTAATATAACTTTTCCATCCGGACCAACAAATTTTAGCTGTGCTGTCTTTCCAATAACATCTATAGCCTTATCAGGATCTGTCATACCTGGTAATTCAACACGAATCCTATTTGAACCTTGTTGAACAATAACAGGTTGAGCGACTCCAAGGGCATCTACCCTGTTTCTTATTACCGCGATTGCTTTACTCATAGCATCTGGAGTAACATTTCCCTGTGCTTCTTCTAAAACATAAACGCCACCTCTTAAGTCAAGCCCAAGCCTTATATAGTCTTCAACAGGTTTAATTGTATAATTTCCTGCGTTTACACCAATAAAAGCTACATATGCTACTATTAATGCCACAAAAATAACAGAAAATAATTTTATAAATCCTCTACTTCTCATTCAAATCCCCCTTCTTTTGTTCGTCATTTTCTATTATATTACTTTTATTGTAAACGGTCAATTCTTTATAACTTAAAAAATGTTCTTTGGCAAGTTCTATATAATGTTTATAAGAGGAATCAATACTATTGATTTCTTCTTTAGTTAATTTCCTTATTACTTTAGCAGGATTGCCAAATACAAGACTACCATCTGGAATCTTTTTTTTACCAGTAACTAAAGAGCCCGCTCCAATTATACAGTTGTCTCCTATTTCAGTGTCATCTAAAATTATAGAACCCATGCCAACCAAAACATTATTACCTATTTTGCAAGCATGTATAATTGCATTGTGTCCTATTGTACAATGTTTGCCAATATTACAAGGATGGCCTTCTGTAACATGAACAACAGAATTATCCTGTATATTTGTACCTTGTCCTATAGTAATAAAATCAATATCAGCGCGGAGTACTGCTCCATACCAGATATTTACTCCGCTTTCAATTTTAATATCACCTATAATATCTGCACTATTAGCAATATAGGCATCATCGGCAATTGATGGAAACGCATTTTTATATTTTTTTATCATTATCATCACCCTTTAATAATTTATACGCTTTTATTGCAATTGCATTCTCAAAACGTCGTTTTTGCATTTCACACGCTAACTCATATGGTTTATTTATATCTCCATTTATGTTGTAATTATTTGCATAGCAACCGCCGCTGCACAAAAATCTAGCCCAGCACTTAGTACATTCTTCCCTTTTATAAATATCACTTTCTATAAAATTCTGCTGCATTTCTTTTTCAACTATACCATGTTCTAAATCACCCATTTTAAATTCATCAATTCCTACAAATTGATGGCATGGATAAATTTCGCCATCTGGCGTGACGGCTATGTATTCAAAACCAGCTCCACAACCTTGTAATCTTTTTCTTATACATGGTCCATTGTCTAAATTTATCTTAAAATGATAAAAAGAAAATGGATTACCTTCTTCATATCTTTTTATATATTCTTCTGCTAATCTATCATATTCACTAAATATTTTTTCAAGATGTTCCTCTTTTAATGTATAGTCTTTATTCTCTTTTTCAACAACTGGCTCAACTGAAACCTCATAGACTCCTAAATCAGCAATATGCAAAGCATCTGCAGCAAAATCAAGATTTTTAGCAGTAAATGTACCTCTTACATAGTATTCTTTTTTCCCTCTGCTTTCAACAAACTTTTTTATTTTAGGAGCAATAACATCATAAGTTCCACTCCCATCAATTCTAACACGCATATTATCATTAACTTCTTTTCTTCCATCAAGACTTAAAACAACATTAGTAAATGTTTCATTGAAATATTTAATTTTTTCATCATCTAACAAAACTGCATTTGTGGTAATAGTGTATTTAATTATTTTCCCATTTTTCTTTGCTTGTTCTTTTCCGTATTCTACTAATTGTTTTACAACATCAAAATTTAATAGTGGTTCTCCTCCAAAAAAATCTACTTCTACAACTCTTCTCTTCCCGGAACTTTTAATTAGAAAATCAATAGCCTTTTTACCAGTTTCAAAATCCATTAATTTTCTTCCGCCTTTAAAATCACCTGTTGAAGCAAAACAATACTTACATCTTAAATTACAGTCATGAGCAACATTTAAGCACATAGCTTTTATAACTGAATCTCCACGCACATTTGCTATGTCTTTATAAATATCTTCAGTAAAAATAGAACCATTTTCTTTCAATTCGTCTATCTCTTTTATTGCATCTTTTATATCATCTTCATTATATTTATTTCTAAGAAAATTTACTATATCATCATTATTATATGATCCATAATAATCTAAGATATCATATACTATATCATCAACTACATGAATAGATCCACTTACAGGATCTACAACAATGTTCATATCTAATCTCTTAAATTTATGCATTAATTCTGACAATTTAAACCCTCCATTACAAGTATAAGTGGCAGTAAAAATTACTGCCACTTTCGTATGTATTTAATACTGACATTCTTGATTTGCTACTGTACACGATGTTTTACATGCTGATTGACATGAAGCTTGACATTCACCACAACCTGGTTTTTTTAAGCTATCTTTTAGAGTTGCCTTATTAATAGTAACAATATGCTTCATCTTTTTACCCCTCCTCTTCCGAAATAATTATATCACATAAAAATTAAGATTTAAAGTTATAAATTTATTCCTATCATTCCTCCTAAAGCCCCCAGAAAGCCTCCCCATAAATATTTTATAAGCCAAGAAGATGATGGGCCTAATTCTTTTATAAAAAGTATTCCGAATACAAACATAACTGTTATATATAATAATCCTGCTATTCCTCCATTTAACCATCCTTTACTTTTTGTATTTTTAGTAGAAAATGCTCCGGCTATAACAACTCCAATTATAGTTACAAGCATAGTCATAGTAGGCAATGAAAACTCTGATAAAGATGTATAAGTCAATAAAAATGCATAAATAACAAAAGCAGATAATGTAATAATGTAACTTATTAAAAGGCCAATACCTATACCTTTGACATTTATAATACCTGAATTATATTTTTGTATTTTTGTTTTCAACCAAAACACCTCCAAAATCTTCTTAATAAAAGTTTATGCATAAAAAAATAAACATAGTACATCTGAAGATAAACAATAAAAAAACAGGTTAAACCTGTTTTTTTATTGTTTATCTTCAGATGTATTTATAACCCTTCCAACTGCCCATTTTGCAATCTTTAATTTTACTTTATCTGCACCAACTTCTAAAGTTATTACATCATCTTTAATATTGAGTATCTTTCCAAAAAAGCCACTCTTTGTTATTATCTCATCACCTGGTTTTAAAGCATTTAACATAGCTTTTTCTTTTTTGTCTCTTCTTTGTTGTGGAAGAATTAACAGAAAATAAAAAATTGCAACAAAAACAATCAATTCTCCTACAACATACAATGTCTGTGAATTCATCAACACTCCTCCTTATAACCGTATTTTTTGAAAAATTTTGATTTAAATTCAAGCAGCCTATCTTCTTTAATTGCTTGTCTTACATCCTCCATTAATTTTATCAGAAAATGCAGATTATGTATAGTAGCAAGTCTTGCTGCTAAAATTTCATTCGATTTAAATAAATGCCTTATATAAGCACGAGAATAATTTTTACATGTGTAACAACTACATTCTTCATCAAGAGGCAAAAAATCCTCTGAATATGCTGCATTCCTAACAACTAGTTTGCCTTTACTGGTAAAAACAGTGCCATTACGTGCTATACGTGTCGGTAAAACACAATCAAACATATCAACACCTCTTATAACACCCTCTATAAGGTCATCAGGGCTTCCAACCCCCATAAGATATCTTGGTTTATCTTCAGGCATATACTCAGTTGTATAATCTAAAATATCATACATTATATCTTTGGGCTCACCAACACTTAAACCACCTATTGAATATCCGGGAAAGTCCATATCTTTCAATCTCAATGTACATTCTTTCCTAAGGTCTTTGTAAGTACCACCTTGAATTATTCCGAAAAGTGCTTGTTTTTCAATATTTTTATGTGCTATTTTGCCCCTTTTTGCCCACTGTAAAGTTAATTCCATAGACTTTTTTACATAATCATATTCTGCAGGATATGGGGCACATTCATCAAAAGACATTATTATATCTGCTCCAAGAGCATTTTCTATTTCTATTACCTTCTCTGGTGTAAGAAAGTGTTTAGAGCCATCTAAATGAGACCGGAATTCTACACCTTCTTCTGTGATTTTTCTAAGTGGACCAAGGCTAAAAACCTGAAATCCACCACTATCAGTCAAAATTGCTCTGTCCCAGTTCATAAATTTATGAAGACCGCCTGCCTTTTTTATTAAATTATGCCCTGGTCTTAGATAAAGATGATATGTATTGCTTAAAATAATTTTAGCACCTATATCTTTTAACTCCTCAGGAGTCATTGTTTTTACGGTTGCTTGAGTGCCTACAGGCATAAAGACCGGGGTTTCTATATCACCATGAGGTGTATGAATTACTCCTAAACGTGCTTTAGTTTTTAAATCTTTTTTTATAAGTTCATATTTTATTGCAAACATTATTTCCTCCTATTATTAAACTATTAACATTGCATCTCCAAAACTGAAAAATCTATATTTGTTTTTTATTGCTATATTATACGCATTCATTATATTTTCTCTTCCCGCAAAAGCAGAAATCATCATAATCAAAGTGGATTCAGGAAGATGAAAATTAGTAATAATACCATCTACCACTTTAAATTTATATCCTGGATATATAAAAATGTCCGTCCATCCACTCCCTGATTTTACATGTCCCTGATCATTGCAAACAGTTTCAAGAGTTCTGGTAGAGGTTGTTCCTACAGTTATTATCCTCCCACCTTGTGCTTTTGCCAAATTAATAGCATTAGCTGCTTCTTCAGAAACTATATAAAACTCTGAATGCATTTTATGATTTTCTATAATTTCTTCTTTTACCGGTCTAAATGTCCCAAGACCAACATGCAAAGTTATAAATACAATATTTACACCTGATGACTTAATTTGATCAATTATATCATCTGTAAAGTGTAAACCAGCTGTTGGTGCTGCAGCAGAACCCTCATATTTTGCATAAACAGTCTGGTATCTATTTTTATCTTCTAATTTTTGTTTTATATATGGTGGTACTGGCATTTCACCAAGTTTATCAAGAATTTCTTCAAATACACCTTTATAATAAAACCTGACAATTCTTCCTCCTGAATCAGTTGTACTTAAAACTTCTGCTTTCAATTCATTATTTCCAAAAGTAAAAATTGTGCCAATTTTAGCCCTTCGCCCTGGTTTTACAAGAACTTCCCAATCATTAGAAGTAATTTTTTTTAGTAAAACAAATTCTATCTTACCTCCTGAATCTTCTTTATGACCTATAAGTCTAGCTGGTATTACTTTTGTATTATTTAAAACAATACAATCACCTTTTTTAAAATATTTTGCTATATTTCTAAAAATATCATGGCTTACTTCACCATTATTTTTATTAAGTACCATAAGTCTTGAATCAGAACGTTTTTCTAATGGCTTTTGTGCAATTAGTTCTTCAGGTAATTCAAAATAAAAATCAGATAATTTCATAATTTTTTTGCCATCCTTTATAGAATTTTATTATTTATTGTATCATATATATCAATTCCATTATAGTAGTATTTTAATATTTCAATATAATTATACCCATGATCAGCTAAGCCCCTTGCACCGTACTGACTTAATCCAATACCATGTCCAAAGCCGCTTCCTGTTAAAGTATATATAGAACTTGGCTGTGAAGACTGACTAATATTTTTTACACTGTCCACACCTAAAACATAGACCTTATCATTTGAAATTGTACTTGTTTTAGATGCAGATATTATATTAATATCTTTAATAGAAACTTTTTTTGTATTACTAAATTCAGAAATAACATAAAGATCTTCAGAAGTATTTGTACCATTACCCGTTATAGTAAACATTGTACTTTTTGTACCAAAAAAATCCCTGATATTCCCTTTTTTTAAAATATATGTGCCATTAGTTCCATAGATTGTAACTGCAACAGCTCTGCCTGTCCAACTTTTTTCTGTAACTTTTATATCAGTTATATCACCAATATCCGTTTTTAATTTATTTCTAATCTGGTCTTTTGTATATGTGACAACCCAACTATCATTTGGTAAAGAATATCCAAAAACATACTCATCTTTTACACCTTTTAAATAAGGCAAATCTCCAGAAAAATAATTAATATTATCTTCTGTGTATCCACCACTATGAGAGTGGAATAACGCATCAATCAAATTGCCCTGATATATAGCTACTATACCTTTAGTAGTATCTACTGCTATGTTTGTTGTACTATTTTCTCCGTCATAACCTTTGTAGACTTGTGAATATTCATCATTTGTTAAATCAAACCCGAATTTACCGTATCTACCTATATTTTTTGCAGCATATGTTCTTGCAGCTACGGCTTGTGCCTTTAATGCCTCAATATTCCATGATGAAGGCATTTCTGCCGGTACCACGCCATACAAGTATTCTTCTAAAGGCACAACATTTATAGCTGTCATATCACTGCCATCAAGCCTTAAAAATTCAAACATTCCACGGTAATGTTTGTCTTCAATACCCATGAATTCCTGGTTTTCATTATTTTTTAAGACATATAATTCACAAGGCATGTTAAACAAGAATAAAAATTCTTTATTATCTATAGCTAAAATATTTTTATTTTGCGATTCTATTTTAGAATCGGGAAATTTAAGAGATATATTTAAAAATGCTGAGTTCAATTCTGCTTGAGAGGAATAAGGACCTATATAAACATGATATATACCATCAAATCCAGGAAAAATATTTGGTAAAGCTGACGGCAATATACCTGAAAGCTGCATAATCACACTTTTTAAACCTTCTTTAAGATTATTTTCATCTTTATATTCACCAATTTTTATATATAAATTATTATCTGTCAAAACACTAATATTGTTATTTCCTACAGAAAACATTTTAATTAAATTACCTGTATTATCTTCATATGCAAAATTAAATCCTGAATCTGATGTTAGTTTATAATTTACTTTAGCTTTATCTTTATAATAAAGACCTATTTTGATAAGTTTAGGAATGCTTACATCAGCCTTAACATCTTTTAGAGGTACTAATGTCAAAACAAGTGAAAATATTAGAATAAATGATAAAATATTTTTTACTCTCATAATTAAAACCCCTTTAAAATTTTTATCTTTTGAATAACCATAAAATAAATGTTAAAAAAATGCTTAGCAAAATACTTGTAACAACAGGAAAATAAAAAGTAAAATTACCTTTATGATAAATAATATCTCCCGGAAGTTTGCCTAAACCAAATTTAGAACCAGCTAAAAGCAATAAACCCATTATAATTAATCCAATTCCAAGATAAATAAGAATTTTACCGAATCCCTCAGGCATATTACTAAATACCTCCTATTCTGGAAATGAATAATTCAAATATTCATAGGCAAGTTTTGTAACCATTCTTCCTCTTGGAGTTCTATTTAAAAAACCAATCTGTAAAAGGTATGGCTCGTAAACATCTTCTATAGTATCCCCTTCTTCACCAATAGAAGCAGCTATTGCATCAATGCCTACAGGACCACCTGCAAATTTGTCAATAACTGATTTTAGCATTTTTCTGTCTATATATTCAAGCCCCATCTCATCAACCCCTAATACATCAAGAGCCTTTTTTGCAATATCGTAATTAATATAACCATTGCCTTTTACCTGAGCAAAATCCCTGACTCTTTTTAACAGCCTATTGGCAATTCTAGGAGTCCCTCTGGACCTTTTTGCTATTTCAGATGCAGCTTCTTCATCTATGCCTATATTTAATATTGAAGATGACCTTTTAATAATCTCCTTGAGTTCACTATTAGAATAAAAATCCAATCTATTTATAACCCCAAAACGATCTCTTAAAGGTGAAGTCATTAGCCCCGCTCTTGTTGTTGCGCCAATTAAAGTAAAACGTGGTAAATCAAGTCTTATAGATCTAGCACTTGGTCCTTTCCCTATAACAATATCAAGCTCAAAATCTTCCATGGCAGGATATAATATCTCTTCCACACTTCTATTTAGTCTATGTATTTCATCAATAAATAAAATGTCATTCTGTTGTAGATTTGTTAAAATAGCAGCAAGATCACCAGATCTTTCAATGGCAGGACCAGAAGTTATACGTATACCAACTCCCATTTCATTTGAAATAATATTGGCAAGAGTTGTTTTACCTAATCCTGGAGGTCCATAAAGCAAAACATGATCTAATGGCTCATTACGAAGCTTTGCAGCTTCTATATATATTTTTAATTCTTCTTTTATCTTTTGCTGTCCTATGTATTCAGTTAACTTTTTGGGCCTTAAACTGTATTCGGAGGCATCTTCCTGCATAAAATTTTGACTGACTAATCTATCCTCCATTTATTTCACATCCTATTTCATTAATTTTTTAAGAGCTTGTTTTACAGCATCTTCTACATTGCTACAATTAACTTCAGACAAAGCAAACAAAGCTTCATTTCTTGAATAACCAAGGGAAATTAGGGCATCTAATGCATCGTTTGTAAAATCTTGTTCTTTAAGATTTATAAATACTTTAGGCAATTTATCTTTTAATTCTAATATAATTCTTTCAGCAGATTTTTTTCCAATACCAGGTGCCAGAGTAAGAGTTTTATAATCACCTGTATTCACAGCGTTTATAAAATTATCGATAGAAATCGAAGACAAAATAGATAATGCAGCTTTAGGGCCTACCCCACTAACAGTTATAAGTTTTTCAAATATATCCAATTCCTCTTGAGTCTTAAAACCATAAAGTACAAAACCATCTTCTTTAACTTGGAAATATGTATGCAGCTTAATCAAATTTCCTTTTGATGGTAACTTGGTTATTGTTGAAAAAGGGGCTAAAACCCTTATGCCAATACCCATAAAATCAATAATTACAAAATCCGTACCAATATCTTCTATTGCACCTTTTATATAAGCAATCATTAAACATACCTCAATCTATTGTTAATATTTGAACTATGGCAATGACATATTGCAACAGCTAAAGCATCTGCCACATCATCGGGCTTAGGTATTTCATTTAAGTTAAGTAATACTTTTACCATTTGCTGTACTTGATTTTTATCTGCTCTCCCATATCCAACAACAGCCTGTTTTACCTGCAAAGGTGTATATTCGTATATTTCAATATTAGAATTTACTCCAGCAAGAATAGAAACACCCCTTGATTCACCAATCGTAATAACTGTTTTTGCATTTTTATTAAAAAACAGTTCTTCTATTGCTAATATCTCAGGATTATATTTTTGAATAACGGAAATTGTCCCATTATATATATCTGAGAGTCTTATACTTTTTTCAATACCCGCCTTAGTAGTTATTGCACCATAATCTACTACTGATATCTTATTGCCTGTAAAATCTATTATACCATATCCCATTATTGCAATTCCAGGATCTATACCCAATATCCTCATATCCTCACTCCCTTATTTTATTTTAGCATCAAAGAACATTATAGACAAGAAAAAGTTCTCTTTTTGTAAAGAGAACTTTCGGTTTTATAACATTTTTAAAAAAACATTTTATATAATAAGTAATTTTAACAGATTAACAATAGAAATTTGTTTTCTATAAGTTTATGAACTTAAATTAGCAAGAATTTGATAAGCCTCATCTTTACTATTTGTTATTATTTTTTTTAACACTCTTTCTCTATCATAAGGAGTTAAACTCTCAACTGTAATATCTGTTTTTTCAATTAATTCTGTTCCTTCATTGCCATCACTTTTTAATAAACATACATATCCTCCTATATTTGAAATTATATAATAATCAGCTGGAAAACCCTGTTTTTCTCTATAAAGAAATATTTCCTCTTCCGAAAACTTTTTTACTTCCCACCCACTATAAATTCTGCTTATTTCATCTTCACTTTTCCCATAAAGAGAATAATTAAGCTTTTGTTCTTCTTTTATTGTTTGTCCATTTCCAAGATATTTTGTTTCAAATATTAATTTACTATTTGGTAGTAGTTTTTTTGCAAGCACATCTTTTTGTTTATTCTGCTCTATATTATATTGTATTAATTTTTCTTTTGGATGTATTTTATAGTCATAGACATAGTAAAAATAACCTCCTGTAAATCCAAAAAATATAACTAATGTATATATTAAAAGCGATTTTTTCGTAAAAAATTTTATCATAACATCTCCTCCTGTTTTTTGTAATTATAACCAATTTTATTTTTTTTATTCCTATGAAGGATTTTGTCGATAAATATCGAATATAAATCCATAGAAAGGAGATGATATTTTTGGCAATGCAAATTGTAGTTTTTAAATTAAATAATGAAGACTTCTGTGTAGACATAAATCAGGTAATTGAAATAATAAGACTTCAAAGTATAATTTCTGTACCTGATGCACCTGTATTTGTTGAAGGAATAACAAATTTAAGAGGAACTGTTATTCCTATAGTAGACTTAAAAAAGAGATTTAATCTTCCCATCTCTAATAAAGATGAAAACACAAGAATAATAGTTGTAAACGTAGGTAAAAAACCTATAGGATTTATAGTTGATTCAGTAACAGAAGTACTTCATATAGACAAAGATTCTATACAAGAAGCACCAGAAATTATATCTGGTATAGGTAAAGAATATATAAAATCCATTATAAATTTAAATGAAAGATTAATAATAAACTTGGATTTACATAGGGTTTTAAATGAAAAAGAAAAGAAACAGATAGAAGAAATGTAATACATTTCTTCTATCTGTTTCTTTAATAAATTACTTATCATATATTAATTTTCTTCAATTTCAACATTATGATAAACATTTTGGACATCATCATTTTCTTCTAACTTGTCTACAAGACGTTCAAATTTTTCATAATCTTCAGGACTAAGTTTTACTGTATTTTTAGCAATCATTGTTACCTCAGCCTCAATTATATTAAATCCAGCACTTTCAATTGTTTCTTTTACAGTTTGGAAATTTGCTGGCTGAGTTATAATTTCAAAGGAATCATCTTCAACTGAAAAATCTTCTGCACCAGCATCTATTGCTATCATTGCTAATTCATCTTCATCAATGCTATCATTTTTTTCAATAATTATAAGTCCAAGTTTATCAAACATCCAGGATACACAGCCTGTAGCACCAAGACTTCCACCACTACGGTCAAAAATATGTCTGACTTCTCCCGCAGTTCTATTCTTATTGTCTGTAAGTGCTTCTACTATAATTGCTGTACCATTTGGACCATAACCTTCATAAATTACTTCTTCAAGATTTGCTCCACCAAGTTCTCCTGTACCTTTTTTTATTGCTCTTTGGATATTATCATTTGGCAAATTATTAGCCTTTGCTTTTTCAATAGCATCTCTTAATTTAGTGTTCGCGTTTGGATCTCCACCACCTTCTTTTGCCGCCATAATTATGTCTTTAGTGAGCTTTGTAAAAATTTTTCCCTTTTGTGCATCCATTTTTTCTTTTTTATGTTTTATATTTGCCCATTTTGAATGTCCAGACATACAAAAACCTCCTTTTAATCTGCCTTAATTATTCTATCACAACCTATTAATACTGTAAACTTATTCTTTAATAAAAAGTGATGTACTCAAATAACGTTCACCACTATCTGGTGCAATTACTAGAACTTTTTTCCCTCTGCCAATTTCTTTAGCTATATTTATTGCAGCAAAAAAAGCTGCACCTGTAGAAATTCCAACTAAAATTCCTTCTTCTTTTGCAAGTTTTTGTGCCATACAAAAAGCATCTTCATCACTAACTGATATAACACTGTCTAAGATATTTTTATCAAATATTTCAGGAATAAATCCTGCACCAATCCCTTGAATATTATGGGGCCCTGCTTTTCCTCCTGAAATTATAGCTGAAGAAGATGGTTCTACTCCAACGATTTTTATATTTGGCATTTTCTTTTTTAATACCCTGCCTACACCTGTAATAGTTCCACCTGTTCCTATACCGGCTATAAATACATCAAGTCCATTGCTGAAATCTGATAAAATTTCTTGAGCCGTTGTTTTTTCATGTATTAAAGGATTAGCTTCATTCTTGAATTGTTGTGGCATAAAATATTTTTTACTTTTCTTAACGATTTCTTCAGCTATCTTTATTGCACCATCCATGCCCTGATTCCCTGGACTTAAAATAACCTCTGCGCCATAAGCTTCTAAAAGCTTACGTCTTTCAATACTCATAGTATCTGGCATTACTATTATGACTTTATATCCTTTTGCAGCACCAATCATTGCAAGACCTATGCCTGTATTACCACTGGTAGGTTCAACTATTATACTATCCTTTTTTAATATACCTTCTTTTTCTGCAACCTCAATCATAGAATATGCAACTCTATCTTTAACACTATTCCCCGGGTTATAAGACTCTAGTTTTAAATATATATCTGCATAATCATTTCCAACTAATTTATTTATTTTTATTACAGGAGTTTTACCAATTAATTCATATATGTGATTTACAATCATTATACTACCTCCACTCAAATTACTATTAAAATTTTAATCCTCATTAATATCTAAGTCAATAATTTATCGAATATATAATATATCAAAAGAAAACAATAAGAAATAGGTGATAAAATTGTCTAATAAAATAAAATTATTAAGTATAGGATTTATAACAGGAATTTTAAATGGACTTTTTGGAGCTGGAGGCGGAACTATAATAGTCCCTTCACTAGTATTCTTATTGGGTGTTGAGGATCATAAAGCCCATGCTACTGCTATATCAATAATTTTGCCTCTGACATTAATAAGTTCTTTTATTTATTTAAAAAATGGCATTGTAGAGATACCTATTACATTAAATGTTGCTATTGGCAGTTTTTGTGGCGGTTATATAGGTGCACGAATTTTAAATATGGTACCTATATATATTTTAAGAAAGATTTTTGGGATAATAATGATTATAGCAGCAATACGGATGTGGATATAATGAAATTATTTTTTATTGGTATTTTATCAGGAATAATAGGTGGCATGGGATTAGGAGGAGGAACAATTTTGATTCCTGCCTTAACAATTTTTGCAGGAATCGAACAGCACTTAGCACAAAGCATTAATTTACTTTCCTTTA
>JBNAVY010000015.1:0-15820 GCA_049700195.1 Thermoanaerobacteraceae bacterium | reverse complement strand
TGCGGCAATTATTGCTCTTTTTTATTATATAAAAAATAAAAAAATAATTTATAAATTTACATTTTACATAGTTATTTCAGGAATATTAGGAAGTATAATAGGTTCATATCTATCTATATATATGAATGCTATAAATCTTAAAAAATTATTTTCAATTTTTCTAATAATTATAGGAATTTACGAAATTATATCAAAAAAACATGTATAAACTTTAAAAGGGGAATAATCTCCCCTTTTACTTTCTTCTGTCATTTTCCATCATTATGCATGTATTGTAAACAACTTTTAATCCAAGATTTTTTGCTTTTTCAACAAGGCTTTCACTTTCTGCCCCAGGTTGAAACCATATTATTTCTACACCTAATTTTGCAGCTTCTTCAACATATGGTTCTCCTAAAGAAGGAGATACAACCATATCTACAACTTCTGGTACCACTGGCAATTTTGATAAAGATTCATAACATATATCTCCATCTACCTCTTTATATCTTGGATTAACTGCATATGCTGTATAACCATTAAATTTCAAATTCTTATAAATCTGAAAACCAAATTTATTTTCTCTTGGAGTAGCTCCAACAACTGCCCAAACCTTTCTCTTCATGGCTTCTTCAACATAATCAATATAACTGTAATCCATATCCATATTTATCCCTCCAGTTAGTTTAGCTTAAATTAAATAAATATTTATTTAGTCTTTCAGTATATTTGCCTATTATATATTCTTTCTCCTCAATAGGCTTTACGAGTAAAACTGCAGCGTGGGAGTGCTTTTTTTTAGCTCTTGGCATACTGTTTCCACTTTCAAATGCTTCTATAATATTTTTTGCTTTAAAGTATCTTGTAATTGTTATTTCTTTTGAATTGCCTACATGACCGCAGGATATTAATACTTTATAATACTTCATAGCGGCACCTCCATGCTTAAATCTCAGGCAATTCGCAAATTATCTTTATTTAATTTATATACTTTCTTCAAGTCATTTATTCTATATAATAATTATCCTTTTTAAATAAGTATACATCTTTATCAATCTTTATTTCTGCAGTTTTATTAGTCAAGTCATTAATCAAATTTATAAAATTATTTAAATGTATTTTTTCAACATAAACTATCATAATAACTTTATCTGTATAATCGATATTTTTTATAAAATACCCTTCTCTTGTCAAATAATTCTGTAATTTGCCAAGTAAAGTATAACCAAAAATAACATTAATGGCTTGAAAAGGTACTTTTTCAACAATTTCAGCAGCTTCAATACTTCCTCTGGCAGCTTTAGAATATGCTCGTGCAAGACCTCCTGTACCCAGCAAAATACCTCCAAAATATCTTGTAACAACAATTGCTACATTTTTTAGTCCTTCTAGTTTTATTACATTAAGTACAGGTAATCCAGCTGTACCAGAGGGCTCTTTATCATCATTGTATCTTTGAATTTCATTATTAATACCAATAGTATATGCATATACATTATGAGAAGCTAAACGATTATTTGCCTTGATTTCATCAATAAATTTTATAGCTTCATATTCACACGAAACAGGTTTGGCATGTCCAATAAATCTTGATTTTTTTATTTCTATTTCAAAAGAAGCATATTTATAAAGGGTTTTATAACTCTCCTGTGCCAAAATAACACCCCTTAACTATTATATCAAATAAACTAATATTATAAAAGTAATAAAAAACTATTGGAAAATTATATGATATAAATCCAAAAAAATAAAGCCTTTAGGCTTTATTTTTTATAAATATGCTATGCTAGAGCCTTTGTCAATGTCTTATATTTAAAATAAGAAACGTTTACAAGTGATTTATCCTGGCTATAGGTAATCAAATCTAAAGCTTTATCAATAGGATAAAATCCCCCATCAACAAAACCATCTTCAGTACTAATATTAAATTCTTCATCATCTGTAGTCATGAGATACCAAGTGATTTTATTATACACAGGACGTTGACGTGTAACAGAATAGAATTCATAACTGGTTTCACCAGCAGTAGATAGGACTTCAACAGATTTGAGACCTGTTTCGGCACAAACTCTTTTTATAGCAACATCTACAGGCAATTCATTGTTTCGAATAACACCTTTTGGAAGCACCCATTCTCCTTTATCATTTTTAAGGAGAAAAACATTGTCACCTTTGAATACAACTCCTCCAGAACAATCTCTTATCAACATATAAAAGCCCCCTAAGCTTTATTTTATTTTTTGTGATTATATCACAATATTATCTTTATATTATAATATTCTTTATAAAAGCTTAAATTCCTTCTTAAAAATTATATTTTTTTATGTTTTTATTATATCCGTTAAATCCAATAATATACATGGTTTTTTATTCTAGTATAAACTTTTTATTAATATAAAAAATAATATTATATATAAAAGAAAGGGGATTAAAATATGCACATTATTTATCACTGTTATGGAGGTACACATACTTCAGTTATTGCATCTTTTATACACATAGGAAAACTCCCATATGATACTATTCCTTCTAAAGATATAATTGAAGGAATACCTATGTTTGATAAATTAAATGGTCAAAATGACACTGGGCATATAGTACCAATTGGTATCGACGAATATGGAAATAATATTTATACTATGGGGGTAAAAAAAGCAAAAAAAATAATAGAACCTGCATTAAAAGATCTTTATTATCATCTTTTTAATACAAATGAAGGTTTACTGTTAGTTGATACAACATCTGCTACTAATTGGATAATGAAAATAGGAGGTTTTACTTCTATAGCCTTAAAATTACCTGTATTAGGAAGACCAATAGTTATTTATGGCACACAAAAAACTTATAATAACATTGTTCAAATAGTAAAAAATGTAAAGGCTCAAGAAAAAGCAGTGTACAATGCTGTTAAAAGATAATAAATGTTTCTAGATTTTTATTTATATCTTCTGTTATTTCTGCCTTTACTTTTATTCCTTCTTCTAAAAAAGATTCTTCTAAAATTTTATATTTTTCTTTAACATATCTATATTCATTACTATTTTTATATGGAAAATAAAAATTTATAATTTTTACAGTTTTATATATTGTTTTTTCGATTAAATTTATTAAATTATCAAGTCCAAGCTTATTTTTTGCTGAAATATAAACATTATTACCTTTATTTTCTGGTATATATTCTAATAAATCAGATTTGTTAAATACATTTAAAATTGGTTTATCTAAGACTTTAAGATCGGATAACACATTTTCTACAACCTTTATCTTATATTCTAAATCAAAAGCTGTTATATCAATTACATGCAGAAGTAAATCTGCATATTTTGCTTCTTCCAATGTAGATTTAAAAGACTCAATAAGGTCATGAGGAAGATTTCTTATAAAACCAACTGTATCAATTAAAATTACCTCTTTTTTAGATGGTAAAATCAGTTTTCTAGCTGTTGGATCCAAGGTAGCAAATAATTTATCTTCAATATAAACTTCTGCAGAAGTCAAAGAATTTAAAAGGGTTGATTTGCCAGCATTTGTATACCCTACAATTGCAACTACGGGTACCTGGTTCTTTTTTCTTCTTTCTCTTTGTAGCATGCGATGTCTCTTTATTTCTTCTAATTTTAGTTCTATAGCTTTAATACGTCTTCTGATATGTCGTTTATCAGTTTCAAGTTTTGTTTCTCCTGGACCTCTAGTCCCAATTCCACCGCCTAAACGAGACATTTCTATTCCAAAACCTGTTAACCTAGGCAGTCGATATTTTAACTGAGCCAATTCAACTTGAAGCATTCCTTCTTTTGATTTTGCTCTTTTAGAAAATATATCTAAAATTAAATTTGTTCTGTCTATTATTTTAATTTGTAATAAATCTTCAATATTTTTTAATTGAATTCCTGTTAATTCATCATTAAATATAACTAAATCTATATTTTGATTATCTATTATTTCTTTCAACTCTTGTAGTTTACCTTTGCCGATATAATATGCTCTATCTTTATATTCCCTTTTTTGTGTTAAAACGCCAACAACTTCTGCACCTGCAGTATCAGCAAGTTCTTTTAATTCTTCTAAAGATTCAACATCTTGTTCATTAAATATGCATCCAACTAAAATTGCGTTTTCTTTTTTGTCTTTTTTAACTAATTCCATAAAAACACCAACCTTAAAATTCACATTATCTTTATTTTAAGCAAAAAGGAAAATATTTATTTTGATTCTATCATAATTTTATAATTCCAACATAGTTTAAAAAAATAAATAGATATGTTTGTTAACTCAATTTTATTTATAAAACAAAAAGCCGATAAAAATCGGCTATAAATATCAATATTGGTGCCGAAGGTGGGAATCGAACCCACATGGTATTGCTACCACTGGATTTTGAGTCCAGCGCGTCTGCCAGTTCCACCACTTCGGCAATCGTTACATTTGATATATTAACACATATAAAGATAAATTTCAATACTTTTTTTATTTTATGTTATTATTCTGTAGGTTCCTCTGGTATTAGTATCCACGCTATTATATATGCAGCAATTCCTATTCCCCAAAAAAGAGATATTACAGCCCAAATTAATCTTACAATTGTAACATCTACTTTAAAATAATTTGCTATTCCACCGCAAACTCCAGCTATAAGCTTTTGTTGTTTGGATCGATATAATTTATTTTCCATTTATTTCTATCCTCTCTTATTATTATTTAACATCTTTTATTATAGAATAAATATAATTTATTATTTTGTCAATAAAAATTCAAAACTTTACATAAATTTAACATAAGGTTTTAATCACTATAAAATATTATTTATTTTTTATTTTATTAATAAAATCTTCCAACAAAAGTTTAAAATTTGGTATAATCATTGGTGTACTTTGTAAATATCTATTATATTCTTCTTTAAAAACCGATTTTAATTGAGTTTCTTCTTCTTTGCATTGTAATAAACATATAAAAATCCATGTTAAAATACCCAATATTATTCCAGTACTGTTAATTATCATTCCAAACCCCAGTATAACCAGTATTAAGGATCCATAGAGAGGGTTTCTCACATATTTATACGGTCCTTTAATCTTTAATTTTCTAGGGAATCCTGAAGCTGCTAAAATACCAACTTCTTTTAAAGATAAAACATAACAAACTACCCCTATTGCAACTAAAACAAATCCTGTTATTAGTATTATTTCTTTAGGAATTATTTTAAATAAACTATCAAATTTATTAATTTTAAATTTGTTACATACTAATAAAAAAAGTACAATCCATAAAATTAAAATACTTGCAACCTTTAGAGGTAATTTTAGAAAATATAATTTTGATTTCACAAATTATCATCCTTTTATATTTATAAATTGATTTCTTTGATAAACTGCTCTTGAAATGAAGATTCAAAAGAAAGTTCTATATATTCAATCATATTTTTAATCTTTTCTGCTATTTCTAAATAATCATCTGACAGTAATGTCATTATTGCACCACTCCCTGCACTATTTCCTGTTTGTACTATTTTTTCTTTTAATTCTTCGGGTATTAGACCTATTTTTACAGCATTTTCGGGAGTTATATAATTTCCAAATCCACCAGCTAAATATACTTTATCAATATTTTTAATTTCTAATCCTTTTTTATAAATCATTATATTTATACCTGCTGCTATAGCTGCTTTTGCTAATTGTATCTGTCTTATATCCCTTTGAGTAATATAAATCTCATCTACTAATAAAAATGCAGGTTCATCATTATATTGAGTTATTTTATCAGCAATATATAAAGGGGTTTCTTTTAATTCTTCCCTTTTTAATATTTTCCCAGTAGTATCAATAACTTTATATTTTATTAATTCAGCTATTAAATCTACAATCCCAGATCCACATATGCCCTTAGGAATACTATTGTTTATTGTAGTATAATATTTGTTTTTAGAAAAATTAACATGATCTATAGCACCATCAGTAGCACCCATTCCAAATGTTATACCTGCCCCTTCAAATGCTGGACCTGCAGCAGCAGAACATGCTATTAAGCCATTTTTATTACCTAAAACCATTTCCCCATTTGTTCCAATATCAATTAATAAACTTATATCTTCTTTTTCATACATCCTATTATCTATAATAGCTGCAATTGTATCAGATCCAATATAAGATGATACTAAAGGAAGAGTTATTATATAACCTTCTTGATTTATATTTATGCCAAAAGAACACGCTTTTGCTTCAACTTTTGTGGTAAATACTGGTGTGTATGGAGAAATAGCTATACTGTAAGCAGGTATGCCTAATAAAAAATGAATCATTGTTGTATTTCCAACTGCAACAATTTCAAAAATTTCTTCTTGTTTTATTAAATTACGCTTACAAAATTCTTCGACTATTTCATTGATTTTGTTTATTATAGCTTTTTGAATATCAATTAAACCTTCTTTATTTAAAATAGTATAATTTATTCTGGATATAACATCAGCCCCATAGTTTTTCTGAGGATTTAGTGAAGAATAAACATCCATATAATTTCCATTATTTAAATTAAATAAATATGCTACAAGTGTTGTTGTCCCAATATCAAGTGCAATTCCATAAAACTCATTTTTATCATCTGTTTTTTTAATAGAAACAATTTCATTGTTTCTTAATAAACAAGAAAAACTGTCATTTGAATTTTTAATAGTTTCTGGAATATTTTTGAATATTTTAATAGGAATTTTAACATTTTTATTAAATTGCTCAATAATCATACTTACAAAATCTTTCTGATTTATCATATCAGATTTCTTAATTAAAAAGTTTTTTTGTTTTATTCGAGGTTTAAAATTATATTTTTTTGTAATTGCATATACATCTGACAATATTTTTTCCCCGCTATTTTCATTTGGAATAAAAATTTCCATATCGCTATCAATACTTGTAAAACAAGCCAATTTTATGTTATTTTTCATTTCATTATCAGTTAAAAATTTTTTTTCATTTTCTGAGTAATTAAAACTGCCTTTTATAGAAATTTTGCATTTACCGCAGGTTTTTGCACCCCCACAAAAATTAGTTACAAAAATATTATTTTTTAATAAAACATCAAAAAGATTTTCTCCTTCGTTCGCAGTAATTTTTTTTTGATTTTCTTTATAATTTATAATTATTTCATATTGCCTTTTTGAATTTTTTCTGTAAGTGCAATTATTTAACTCACAAGATTCACATAAATTTTCATTTTTTAAATGAAGAATCATATTACTTAGCCCTAATATAAACGATGTACTTTTCCCAGGTTCAATAATACAGCTATTATTTATATACAATTCTTTATCATCAATTTTTAGTTTATTAAATATGGCTTTTTGTATTTCATATTCTCCCTCAGTACCTCCCGGGAAAAATGGTTCAGAAATATATAATCTATTAATTTCGTTATTATCCTTTAATATATTTTTAAAATTTTTAATGAGATTTTCTAAAAATTCATTACCTATAATATCTAGCATCATACCTTTCAAATAATGCCCTTCTTTAAAAAACTTTGAAACTTGCTTATCATATTCAGTCCCTAAAGTGCAGACTGCTAATACTACTTGATTAAACTGTTTAAAATTTTTAATACCACTTATATCAGGGAAAAAATAATCATCATTTAAAATAATTCTATCTTCTTTATCAGAGTATATATTGAATATATCATAATAAATGCGATTATGTTGAATATTTTTCGCTATACCATATAATTCATCAATGTTTTCTCTAATAAATTTGTTATCATATTTTAGATCTATAAACCTATTTATTAAGTTGTCTTTATCAATATCTATTGGCAAACCTTTTAAAATCATTTAATACACCTCGTTAAAACTCAAAAGCTTTTTATATAATTATAATTGATTATATTATTTTATCAATATTAAAGTTATTATTAATAAATCTTCATAAAGTGTTGACAATCTATATTATTTTTCATATTATAAAGTAGTAAAAAAAATTCTTAAAAATTTTTTAATTTAAATCAAAATTATATTGATATTTTATAAAATATATCTTATAATGAATTGAAAAATAAAATTATAAATTTTAGCGATGCTCTGCTAAGCCTAAACCTTAACGCATCGAGGTTTTAGGCTTTTATTCTGAGCCAAAACTTATGAAAGAAGGTGTTTATCAAGTTGAAAAATCTAAATCAAACTAAAACCCCATTATTTGACGCTTTAATGGAATATGTAAATAACAACACTATACCTTTTCATGTCCCTGGCCATAAAAAAGGTGAGGGAATTGCAAAAAAATTTTTAGACTTCGTTGGTAAAAATGTATTATCAATGGATGTGACTGTTTTTGAACAGGTAGACAGCCTTCATAAACCTACTGGTCCAATAAAGGAAGCTCAAGAACTGGCAGCAGAAGCTTTTGGTGCTGATGCAACCTTCTTTTCCATTCATGGGACATCTGGAGCTATTCAGGCAATGATACTAAGTGTAATGTCAGAAAATGAAAAAATAATTGTACCAAGAAATATTCACAAATCAGTTACTTCTGGTATAATTTTAAGTGGTGCTATACCAGTATATATGCAGCCAGAAGTAGATAAAAATATTGGTGTTGCATTAAATGTTACCCCTGAAACTGTAGAAAAAACTTTAAAAGACAATCCTGATGCAAAGGCTGTTTTAATTATAAATCCAACTTATTATGGTGTTTCAACAGACATCGTAAAAATAGCTGAAATAGTTCATGAATATGGTGCCATTCTAATGGTTGATGAAGCTCATGGCCCTCATCTTAAATTTAATGAAAAACTTCCGATTTCAGCTATGGAAGCAGGAGCTGATATTTGTGCACAAAGCACTCATAAGATTATTGGCTCAATGACGCAGAGTTCTATGCTTCAAGTTAAATCGCAAAGAATTGACTTAAATAGAGTAAAACAAGTTATGAGTTTATTACAGACTACAAGTCCTTCATATATACTTCTTGCTTCTTTAGATGTTGCAAGAATGCAAATGGCTACAGAAGGAAAAGAACTTTTGGATACTACAATAGAACTTTCAGAATATGCAAGAAAAGAAATAAACAATATTAATGGTCTATACTGTTTTGGTGAAGAAATTGTTGGAAAAGATGGTGCTTATGATTTTGATCCTACAAAGATTACTATTACTGCAAAAGGTCTTGGAATAACAGGCCATCAACTAGAAAGAATACTTGCTGAAAAATATTATATTCAGCCTGAACTTTCAGATATGTACAATGTGTTATGCGTCTTTTCTATTGGAGATACTAAGGAAAAAATAGATTATCTTTTAAGAGCTTTAAGAGAAATAAGTGACGAACTATACAACGAAAATATAGAAATTGCAAAAGCTATTGATATACCAGAAATTCCAGAACAAATAATTTCACCAAGATTTGCTTTTGGTTGTTCTACTATTGCATTACCTCTGGAAGAAAGTATTGGACAGATAAGTGCAGAATTTTTATTAGCTTATCCGCCCGGTATACCAGTTTTATGTCCTGGAGAAAGAATAACTATGGAAATAATTGAATATGTTGAGAAGATGAAAGAAGCAAATTTAAGTATCCAAGGAACTGAAGATCCCGAAGTAAATTATATAAAAGTAGTAAATGATTTACAAATATTAAATGTAATTGCATAAAAATAAAAACCCTGATTATCAGGGTTTTTATTTTTATGCTGTATAAATAAATTAATACTTATAATCTAATCAAATTACTGCTGGTTTAAGTATTTTGACAATTTTGCAACCAGGTGTTCTTTAGGCATAAAGCCAATTACTTTATCAACCATTTTACCTCCAACAAATACACCCATTGTTGGAATACTCATAATTCTGTATGTTGAAGCAATCATAGGATTTTCATCAACATCTAATTTTGCAACTTTCATTTTGTCCGCATACTCTTCTGCAAAATCTTCTAAAACAGGTGCCATCATTCTACACGGAGCACACCATTTTGCCCAGAAATCCACAAGAACTGGTTTATCAGAATTATACACCTCATCTGCAAAAGTCGTATCTGTAACATTAACTGGTTTCATTTTAACATATCCTCCTTTATGTCTTATACTATCCCATGGTATATGGGTTCAATCTCCAAAAGTTACTATATCACGTTCTATAATCATTGTCAATTAAAATTTATGATATAGATTTAAAATATTCTTCTATTTCATCATAGGACATTGCACCATTGCTTATTGCTCTTATAACTCCATCTTTATCTATGAAATAAGACATAGGTATAAATTGTACTTTATAATCATATGCAGTATTTAAATCCTGATCTAATAAAACAGTAAAAATATATCCTTTCCCATCTAAATATTGTTGTACTTTTGATACACTTTCTCCTAAATCTATAGCTAATATTACAGTATCTTTTTCATGATTTTTTAAAAACTGATTTAAAGCAGGCATCTCAGCTTTACAATAAGGGCATGTAGTAGCCCAGAAATTTAAAATAACTTTTTTCCCTCTAAAATCCGATAAACTTATTGTCTTTCCATTAACTGCTTTTAGCTTAAAGTCCGGTGCAAGATCACCAATATTATTACCTTCCTTAATGGAAATACTGCTATTATTTTTCCCTGAATCTGATACTGAATTATCAGTATGATTGATAGAATTCTTAGTATATGAATTTAACCAAAAAATTAATCCTCCTAAAATAATAATTACTATTATAGTAATCCAAAGCCATTTATTTTTCACAAAAATCTCCTCCTAATAAAAATATCCGGCTATTTTCATTAGCAAATTAAAATATAAAAGAACACCAAAAATTATCATTATTATACCACTTCCAATTTCAATATAGGGTAGAATTTTATTAATCTTTTTATATGCGGTTTTAAACTTATCAATGAGTAATGCCGTAATAATAAATGGTATCCCCAAACCCATGGAATAAGAAAAAAGTAATATAATACCAGCGCTTAAAGTGCTCACAGAGCCAGCATATAAAAGTATCGAAGCAAGTATAGGGCCAACACAGGGTGTCCATCCAGCTGCAAAAGTAATACCCAAAACAAATGAACCAATATAGCTGGTTTCTATATTTTCAGTATTAATTAGTTTTATTTCTCTATTCAAAAATAGCGGTTTAAAAATACCTGTCATTTGCAGACCAAATATTACTATTATTATTCCACTAATTTTCCTAAAAATATCTTTATATAAGAAAAATAACTTCCCAATTTGGCTTGCCGTTGCACCCATTAATACAAAAATTACACTGAAGCCTAAAACAAAAAGCAAAAGGCCAAGGAAATTATTCCTTTTAGTGCCAAACGCATACGATACATATGCAGGGATTAAAGGCAATACACAAGGTGACAAAAAGGATAAAATACCAGCTAAAAAAGCTGTATAAATTTGCATATATACACCTCCCCTCCCTACTGGGTATAACTATTTAATATTATACTATATTTTAAACCTCTATACAACAATAAAATCGTGAGGTAGTATGATCAAATTAAGCCCCTTACTAAAATATAAGAGGCTTAATTTACTATACTTTAAACTTCTAAGTATTAAGTAATTTTGCTGCGTCTTTATCAATAATAATATCAACATTAGGATGAAGAGCTAAAACTGTAGCCGGTATTTTAGTTGTCAACTTATTACTTAAAGTCTCTTTTATTGCTTTTGCTTTATTTTCTCCAGATGCCAATAAAATAATTCTTTTAGATTTCATAATACTTCCTATACCCATGCTAATAGCATAAAGAGGAACATCATCTATAGATTCAAAAAATCTTTTGTTTGCCTTTATAGTATCTTCACTTAATTTAGCAACATGAGTCCTTGTTTCTAGAAGTTCAGCCGGCTCATTAAAGCCAATATGTCCATTTTCTCCTATTCCAAGAACCTGCAGATCTATATATCCAAACTTTTCAATATTGTACTCATAATCACTACATTCTTTTTCTAAATCTTTTGAAACTCCATTAGGTATATGTATATTTTCTTTTTTTATATTTATGTAATTAAAAAATTTGCTATACATAAAATAATTATAACTATTTTTATTATCCCTTGATAGACCGACATATTCATCAAGATTAAATGTTACTACATCAGAAAAGTCAACTTCTTGTCTTTGATACATACTTATTAAATAATTATACATTCCTATTGGTGTTGAACCTGTGGCAAGTCCTAAAATTGTATTATGCTTTTTTTGTATCTGTTGTTTAACAATTTCAGCTGCTCTTAAACTCATTTTTTCATAATCATTTTCAATAAATACCCTCATTACACAGCCTCCTCTATTTTTAAATAATATAATAAAAGATTTATATAAAAATCAATAAATCTATATGATATTAAAACTTTGCCAAGGTTATTATACCATAAATTTAAAAGGAAATGTAAATACTATAGTTGAATACTAAATGAATATGGTGATAATTATGCATAAGAAAATCAGAAATATTTTAGTAGTAATTATGTTGTTTTTTACTTTATTTATCATATTAGAATTAAAATATTACAAATATGAAAGCATATCTCCAGTAAAAAAGCTTTATCCTGTACCCAAAATTTATCATAGAGTATTAATTTTTGCCCCTCATCCCGATGATGAAACTCTTGCATCAGCTGGATTAATTCAAGATACAATAAAATATGGTGGAAAAGTTAAAATAGTTGTTATGACAAATGGTGATTCGTTTAAAAGAGCAGTTATGGAAAATTATGATATTATTAACCCAAAACCTTATGATTTTTTATATTTAGGATATACAAGACAAATAGAAACCTTAAATGCTTTAAAATATTTAGGTTTAGATAACGAAGACGTAATATTTTTAGGATATCCAGACAAAGGTCTTGCAGAACTTTGGTGGAAATACTGGAATAAACCCTTCAGAAGTTTTGGTACTAAAAAAATATATTCACCTTACAAAAATTCATATACAAAAAGTGCAGAATATACAGGTAAAAATGTCGTTAATGACATTGTTAATATTATAAATAATTATGAACCAACATTAATTGTCTATCCACATCCAAATGAAATACATCCAGATCATTGGAGCACTAATAGTTTTGTAAAATATGCACTTTACACAATAAAAAAAAATGATATAGAACAATTTCTATATATAGTTCATAGGCCTGATTGGCCTTTGCCCTTTGGTATGCATACAAAATTAAACCTTAATCCACCTAAAAACTTGTTGCAAACACAAACTGTATGGAATCTATATCCGCTTTCAAAAGATGCAATACTAAAAAAAGGTAATGCTATAATGTTATATAAAACTCAAATAAAAGTTATGAAAGATTTTTTATTAGCTTTTGATAGAAAAACAGAGCTTTTTGGATTCTACCCCGATGGAAATATATACCAGTATAATAATAAAAAAAATATCGATGATTTTAAAGTAATAATTGATCCAAAATATGATAACTTAATAGACTACGAGAATGGCAGTCTTGATATAACAGATGTATATGCATATGAGGGCAAAAACAATCTTAAATTTGCAATAAAATGTAGAAAAGAAGCAAAATCTAATTACGAATATAATATATACGGTATTATATTTAAGGATAATAAAGAAATTAGAAGATTTAGCAAAACTATCATTAATGGTAAACTAATAGGTAATGAAGGTACAGGAGAAATAAAAAAAGGAATAGTATATTTTACCATACCTAAATCTAAAGATTTTGATTCCATATACCTTTGTGCAAGTAGTATTAACAATAAACATCTTGTAAATAAAACTGCCTGGCACCTGTTAAAAAGAAAACAAAATTAATACCCGATCATTTTATAACCATTTACCAAAACTTTATTTGCTGTGTTTGCCTTAATTATAGTATCTTCCTTTTCCTTAGTTATAGGTTTTAAGAAATTATTAAAGTTTTCTCTTGTTAAAATGCATCCCGAATCAATCATAATATTATTTTCAATATTTATATTATCTAATATAGTATTTATTCCTATAAAGCAATTATTTCCAATACTTGAATTATAAATTATACTTTTTACATTCACACTGCAGTAATCTCCAATACTGCAACTACCTTTTATTATAACACCATTTGAGATAATAGTATTTTCACCAATTACAATATAAGATCCCTCTATTGTATTTATATTTACTCCATCATAAATACTTGCTCCATCTTTTATAACAATTTTACCAACATTATAACTTACACTAATCTCATCTGCTCTAATAACAACATTAGGACCTATATATACATTTTCTCCTATGATTATATTCCCAATTAAAATTGCTGTATTATCTATATATGCGGTATGAGCAACTTTGGGCAAATTGCCAAAAATATCTTCTCTTAGCATTTATTTCACCTCTTATAACTTAATATTTATATCTGCTCATAATACTTAATAATATTATATCATTTTATAATTAAATATACAATTAAAAACTGAAATTTATTATTTAAAAACTTGAAAATATAACTTCCCAGACGAAATTTGTTTTTTAAATATAATTTTAAATACTTACTGATGTATTAAAATATTAATTTGAATATAATCCGCTAATTTTAATTTTTGACACTAAGTTTTAATAATTAAAAATAAATATTTGATTGTAAATTTCTTATAATGACTTTATTATATTTAAGAGTTAAAATATAATAAAAGTATTAACATTTGGTATAAATATAAGATTAAATATAAAAGAAAGGTGTAGATAAAATTGAAAATAGATGTCCACGTCCATGTTTTATCTCCAGATTTTATAAAAAATATAAAAATCAATTTGGAAAGAGATCAACATTTCAAATTGCTTCACTCAAGCCCAAAATCTAAATTTGCTACAGCTGAAGATGTTATTGAAAATATGAATGCAAATGGGATAGATAAGGCAGTAATATTTGGGTTTTCTGCATTAGATATAGGAATGTGCAAAGAAGAAAATGACTATATCATAGATGTTGTAAAGCGATATCCTAATAAATTCATTGGCTTTGCTGTTGTCCCTCCAAAAGATCCTGAAATGGAAAAAGAACTTGTGCGTTGTTTTGACTCTGGTTTAAAAGGTGTTGGTGAAATAATACCAGATGCTGTAGGTATT
This sequence comes from Thermoanaerobacteraceae bacterium, assembly GCA_049700195.1. Lineage (GTDB taxonomy): Bacteria > Bacillota > Thermoanaerobacteria > Thermoanaerobacterales > Thermoanaerobacteraceae > JBNAVY01. The sequence continues at coordinate 778 of JBNAVY010000015.1, read as the reverse complement.
GATATAAGCAATCAAGATGAAATCAGAAGATTTTCATCTTTATGTAGGGAATTAAAATTTCCCATCTTAATACATAGTAACGAAACAGTAGGCCATTTTTACCCAGGTAAAGGTAAAACCGGTCCTGATAAGGCATACCTTTTTGCAAAAAACAATCCAGACAATATAATTATATGTGCACATTGGGGAGGTGGCTTGTTTTTTTATGAGCTTATGCCTGAATTACAGAGAGATTTAAAAAACGTATATTATGATACTGCTGCATCTCCTTTTTTATATAAGCCGCAAATTTATGAAGTGGCAAGATCTGCTGGAGTTTTAGATAAAATTTTATTTGGAACTGATTTCCCACTTCTTTCCCCAAAAAAATATTATAACGAGTGGAAACAAACTAATCTAACTGAAGAAGAAATAAAAAAGATAAGTACTCTAAACGCTTTAAATCTTTTATTACCATTTTAAAAAAGTGGGTTTTTAACCCACTTAAGTTTATTTTAATTAAAAATTACTTCAATAACTCTTCAGCTATAAAACTATCTGTTACTAAAATGTTTATATATCCACCTTTTAAAACACTTCTTATAGCTTGTATTTTATTTTTCCCCCCAGCTATACCGATAACTTTATTTATTTTTTTTAATTGTTCTAATGTAATACCAATAATCCTATCATTTATTTCTATTTTTTTACATGGATTACCATTAATATCAAAAAAACGTGAACAAATATCGCCGACTGCAGCTACTTTATTTAGCTCATTAATTTCATTTATACCAAA
>JBNAVY010000014.1:0-50075 GCA_049700195.1 Thermoanaerobacteraceae bacterium | reverse complement strand
TGATGGAATTAAATGAAAAGGATAGTGACAGTATTACTTACTTTGATATTAATATTTTCAACAACAGTTGTATTTGGAGCGACGGATAACGTATTAGAAAATGAACCAGCTGCGATTTTTGAAGGTAGCATCGAAATGAGTGTGGTAGAAAATACTAAACTTTCTAGTATGGATTTTATTTATTTACCTAATTATAATGCTGACATTGGTGGAGGTATTAAACTTTCGGAAGAAATAAAAAGGCACAACAATAATGAATTGGCAAGATATGTAGCTGAAGCATCAGTTGATTTGGTTGAAGCTTCTCTGGCTTATAAATATAAATTAGCATTCCCTAAGGTCTATGTTATAGATCGCTTTACAAACACATTAATATCATGGTTTAATAATAACTATTTACAAGATACTTATACGGGAGCGTTGATGTGGAAAGCCTGGAGCAATTATGAGAATGTTTATGTAATTTATGTGACATTAGTACATTATTCTGATGGAACTTATACAAAACCTTTAAAAGTCCAAACATTAGAGGTTGGAAGGGAATATGGGACTACAGTTGAATATTATTACTAAAAGAGAATATCTATGAGGAGATTATTATTATGTTAATGGTATGGTTTAATGCCATTTTAATTCTACTCGAATCTTTATATCAAGTGGTACTTTATATTTACAAATTGTCTGATAGAGATAAAATTCCTCCTTTAATTATCAATTTTGTAGAAAAGCGAAAAATGTTTTTTAGTAGATGGCGCAAAGTTCCTCTAGACGATGGGATTATATATAAAATGATTGCCAGGTCAAAAGTTGGGACACTTGTGTGGTTTATGGCTGGGATATTGTTTTATGTTGATGCTAAAGGAATAGGCGGTGAGATTGGAAATTATGTAATTTTTACAACTGTAATGTTTATAAGTGTTTTAAAGCAAATTTACTTCTATAAGTATAAAAAATCTTTGAAAGGCGAAAAATTTTCTAAGGTGTTGAGAAGCATTATAGAAATAGAAATAGGTATTTACAACGTAGCCTTTGATATACCGATAGAAAAGAATAGTATATATGAAGTCATAAAAGATACATGGGTGAATATATTTGGCAGCATGTCTGTCATAATATTGGTATTTTTCGCTTCATATTTCGGAGTATTAGAAAAAGTTGGTATGCTGGCTATAATAATTTATTTAGCTGCTATTTTGAGTAAAAGATTTATTATGGTGCGAACTTAAAACTTAAGGCTAAATTTCTATTTTAGATCAGTATGTAAAAATGAGTAAAAACCCTCAGACAAAGGTGACGGTTCCTTTTGTCTGAGGGTTTTCGTTATTGAGATTTTTTATCTTCTAAATTAATTTCTTTGGAGATTTCATGAAGCATTTGAGGCGTTAGTTTTATATCAAAATGATTTAATTCATAATATTTTGTGGCTTTTCCATCACTGGAGATTTCCATACTCGCTTTTACAAGCCCTGCTTCTTCTAATTTGCGAAGATGGATGTATAGAAGAGGTCTGCTTATGCCTATTATTCTTGCAAGTTCGCTTATATACTGCCTATTTTCATACAGAATGCCTAATATTTTTATTCTTACAGGGTGGGATAGAGCGTCAAAAATTTTTATAATCTTTGCCGGATCTAAATATTCTGGTGAGAGGTTGTGTTCAGCCATTTTAATCGACGTCCTTTAACAGCTTTTCTATTTTTTCTAGTGCACTTTTTACTCCATCTATCTCATTTAATAGATCGTTTGACATTTTTATATATAACTCATTTTGTTTTCGCATATTTGATACTTTTACAAAGACGAATATTGAGAAAACGGCAAAGACAACTGCTAAAATAAAAGGCGTAAAAAGTGTGATAATTGTAAATAAGTCTGTGCCCGATGTATTCATATTAATCCTCCTTTTTATTCTATATTTTCAAGTAATTTCTCAATAGATACTGCTTTTTGACGTAAAGATGACAGTTTTTCTTGTGTCTCTTGAGTTAATTTAGAAAAAGCCTTATATTGCGCTTGAAGCTTTGTTATTTCAAGAACAATTGCTGTTAAAAAAATTATTGAAGTGATAGAAAGGGCGAGTATAAGATAAACAAATCCCATTTTAAAAGCCTCCTCATTTTTTTATTTCACATGTAATAATTATATTACATGTGAAATAATTTGTCAATATGCATTTGCTATTTTGAGCAAGTTCTTTTATAATTATCTAAAATTAAGTTTTAGCCACAAAAGAAAGAGGGAGATAAATGGGATATGCAGCTATTAGCTATTATTTTTTTATAATCTTTTACGCAGTATTTTTTATGGGGGGAGCGATTTATGGCACTTTTGTGCCAGTTTATTTGGACTACATAGGTTATAGTAAAAGTGAAATTGGAATTTTAATGTCTTTAGGTCCTTTTGTCGCTATAATAGCTCAGCCGTTTTGGGGAATTACAAGTGACAGAGCGAAGTCTAAAAATTTTGTTTTGCAGATTTTATTTTTAGCCAGCATTTTTATAATGGCACTGTTTCCTTTGTCACTTAACTTTTATTATCTTATAGCCGTTATAACTCTTTTTACATTTTTTCAGACTTCTACTGGCCCGATAAGTGATACTATAACATTGGAGTATTTAAGCGAAACCAAACAAAAATTTGGGCCAATAAGAATGGCAGGAACAATTGGATACGCAGTGATGTCAGTTATAGCAGGATGGTTTGTGCAAAGATATATTGGAAGTATTTTTATTTTAAATATTGTAGTATTGTTTTTAGCCTTTGTGATTGTATTTAAACTTCCTGTTGTAATAGGTCATCAATTTGGTAAAGAAAAGGTTTCTATATGGAAGCTTTTTTCGGATAAAAAACTTGTTTTGTTGATGGTATTCAATTTTTTAGTACAGATTACCTTAGGGTTTTATTATACTTATTTTCCTATTTACTTTAGGCAAATAGGCGGAAGCAATGAGCTTCTGGGCTGGGCTTATTTTATTTCTGCAATTAGCGAGATACCATTTTTACTGTATGCCGATAAAATACTTGCGAAAATAGGCACAAGAGGAGCGCTTATAGGAGCAAGCGGAGTGGCAGCAATAAGGTGGTTTATTATATCGCTTTTTAAAAACGCATATTTGGTATTGCCATTTCAACTTTTACATGGTTTAATTTTTATAGTTTTATATTACTCTATGGCAACTTATATCAATCAAGAAGTTCCAAAAGAGTTAAGGGCATCGGGACAGACCATGAATAATTTAATAGGTATGGGTATTTCAAGGATTGTTGGAAGCTTATTAGGGGGATTTTTAAGTGACGCTTATGGAATAAAGGCAATGTTTTTCTATAATTCTCTTTTGGCTGGTGCTGTAGGTTTAATCTTTGGGTACATCTTTTTTTGGAAGACAGGAAGATAATTTTGTTATTTTAAAGAGATAAATTTTTTATGAAAAGGTCTTGAAAAAATTTTGTATGGTGGTATAATGTAAAATAAAAGTTGCATAATTATGAATTAAATATTAAATTTATTTATATTATTTATATACATATTTTTTTTAACGCTTTATGTATAAATATAAATTAATACGTATATATATTAATAAATGACAGAGGATTTAAAAGAGGGAGGTACTTTATATGGTTAAGGTGGGTATTTTTGGAGCTACAGGTTATACAGGGGTTGAACTTATAAGAATACTTTCAAAGCATGAAAAAGTAGAAATAAAATATCTTTCTTCTCAAAGTTATAATAACAAAGCAATTTCTGATGTTTATACATCTCTCACTGGTTTTTGTGACAAAGAGTTGGAAGATTTAAATCTAGAAAAGGCGATGTCAGAATGTGATGTAATATTTACGGCTTTGCCTTCAGGTCATGCTTCAAAAATTGCAAGAGAAGCTGTAAATAAAGGAGTAAAGGTGATTGACTTAGGAGCTGACTTTAGATTTGATGATTATTCAGTTTATAAAGAATGGTATAGTAAAGATTATGAAAATTATGAAGGTATTAAAAGGGTATATGGTCTTCCGGAAGTTTACAGAGAAACTATAAAAGAGGCTGAAGTAGTAGGAAATCCAGGATGTTATCCTACAAGTGTTATATTAGGACTTATGCCTCTTTTGAAAAATGGCATAATAAAGGGTGAGGTAATTGTTGATTCAAAGTCAGGTGTATCAGGGGCAGGTCACAATCCCTCACATAACAATATGTATGCAGAATGCAATGAAAATATAAGAGCGTATAATGTTGCAAAGCATAGACACATTCCAGAGATGGAGCAAGAGCTTTCTAAAGCTTTCAAAGAAAAGGTATCTGTTGTGTTTACGCCCCATCTTACGCCAATGACAAGAGGAATTTTAAGTACTATGTATTGCAAACTAAAAAAAGATATGGATATAAAAACTATATATAATGTTTACACCGATTTTTATAAAAATGAATATTTTATCAAAATATTGCAACCTGGCAATTATCCTGCAACAAAAAATGTTTATGTATCAAATTTTTGCCATATTGGTTTTGAAGTTGACCAAAAGACAAATACTTTAATAGTGATGTCTGCAATTGATAATCTCGTTAAAGGGGCGTCAGGCCAGGCTGTCCAAAATATGAATATTATGTTTGGAATTGATGAAAATACAGGACTTGATATGGTTCCAATATATCCTTAGATAAAAACAAAGATAAAATAAAAATTTTGGAGGATTTGATAATGGAAGAGTTTAAGATTTTGGAAGGAAGCATTGAACTGCCAAAGGGATTTTTAGCTTCAGGCATTTTTGCAGGTATAAAAAAAAGTAAAAAGGATATTGCGTTGATATATTCAGACAAAGTGGCAAATGCAGCAGCAGTATTTACAACGAATAAGGTTAAAGCGGCGCCGGTTATTCTTGATATGAAAAGAATAGAAAAAGGTACAGCACAGGCGATTATTATAAACAGTGGCAATGCCAATGCCTGCACAGGAGAAAAAGGTTTTGGGGATGCTATTAACATGGCAAAAAAAGTTTCACAACTTCTTAAAATGGATGAAGAAAAAGTGTTGGTATGTTCTACAGGGGTTATTGGTACACCTCTTCCTATGGAAAGAGTTTTAAAAGGGATTGAGACTGCAGCAGAAAATCTTTCAACAGAGGGTGGGTATCAGGCGGCTGAAGCTATAATGACAACAGATACTTTTTTAAAAGGTGTTACAGCCAAGTTTGTAATAGAAGGTAAAATTGTTACAATGACAGGGTTTGCAAAAGGTTCAGGTATGATACATCCTAATATGGCTACAATGCTTTCTTTTATACTTACAGATGCTAATATAACTAAGGTTGCATTAAATAAAGCTTTTAAGGAAACTGTAGATAAAACTTATAATATGATTTCTGTTGATGGGGATATGAGCACAAATGATACAGCGATAATATTTGCAAATGGGGAAGCACAAAACAAAATAATAGAAGAAGGGACTCATGAATTTGATCTATTTTATAATGCCTTAGAAAATGTGAATAAAACTCTTGGAAAACTTATTGTGAAAGATGGAGAAGGAGCAACTAAGTTCATGGAAATAAATATTGTAAATGCAAAAACTGAAGAAGATGCAATATTAGCTGCAAAATCTATTATAAACTCAAATCTTGTAAAAACAGCTATATTTGGCGAAGATGCCAACTGGGGAAGGATTCTTGCAGCAGTGGGGTATTCAGAAGCAGATTTTGACGTAAATGAAGTAGATATATATTTTAAAAGCGTGAAAGGAGAAATTAAAGTTTGTGAAAATGGAGGTTGCATCTTTTTTGATGAGGCTTTAGCCAAAGAAATTTTAAAAGAAAAAGAAATTACTATAACTGTAGATATGAAGGCCGGAGAATATAGTGCGACTTCGTGGGGGTGCGACTTAAGTTATGATTATGTAAAAATTAACGGGAGTTATAGAACATGATTAGAAAAGAGAAGTTTGGTGACGAAATCGCAAAAGCACATGTTTTAATAGAAGCACTCCCTTATATTAAAAAGTTCTCTGGCAAGACAGTTGTAATAAAATACGGCGGTAGTGCAATGTTTGACTGCAATTTAAAAAGAATGGTAATGCAGGACATTGTTTTGATGAAATTTGTAGGATTAAATCCTGTAATTGTACATGGTGGTGGCCCGGAAATAAATAAAATGTTAGAAAAGTTAGGGATAGAGTCAAAATTTGTAAATGGGCTGCGAGTTACTGACGAAGCCACTATGGAAATTGTAGAAATGGTACTTATGGGGCGCATTAATAAAGAAATTGTATCTTTGATTAATGAACTGGGTGGCCATGCAATTGGCATAAGTGGGAAAGATGGAAAACTTTTAAAAGCAGAAAAAGACACCTCAAATGGAGATATTGGCTATGTAGGAAATATTATAGATGTAAACATTGATGTTATAAAGATGATGCTGGAAAAAGGCTATATACCTGTTATTGCACCTACATCTTTCGGAGATGACGGCAAAACATACAATGTAAATGCGGATACTGCAGCAGGAAAAATCGCAGAAGCGTTAAAGGCTGAAAAACTAATTTTACTTACAGATGTTGAAGGGATTCTATCAAATATAAATGATAAAAGCAGCCTAATATCCAGAATGGACTTAGAGCATGCAAAAGAATTTATGAATTCAGGATGCATAAACGGTGGAATGATACCAAAGCTTTTATGCTGCACAAAAGCAGTAGAAAATGATGTAAAAAGAGCTCATATTATTGATGGAAGACTTACACATTCATTACTTCTTGAAATTTTTACTGATGAAGGCATAGGTACTATGATAGGAAAGGAATGTTTTGATGATGATAACCTCTGATGATAAGAAATATGTAATGAATACTTACAGCAGATACCCTATTACTCTAGTAAAGGGAAAAGGGACAAAAGTGTGGGATAACAAAGGAAATGTATATCTTGATTTTGTCGCAGGTATTGCAGTAAATTCACTGGGGCACTGTCATCAGGCATTAGTCGGTGCTATAAATAACCAATCCGAAAAACTTATACACTGTTCTAATCTTTATTGGAACGAAAACCAGATAGAACTTGCAAAGATAATCGCACAAAACTCCTTTGGGGATAAGGTTTTTTTTGCAAATAGCGGTGCAGAAGCAAATGAAGGCGCAATAAAACTTGCAAGAAAATATGCATCATTAAAATACGATAGTAAAAGATACAAAGTTATATCTGCAAAAGGTTCCTTTCATGGAAGAACTTTTGGAGCACTTACTGCAACAGGACAAAACAAATATCACAAAGGTTTTGGTCCGCTTCTTTCTGGCTTTAAATATGTACCTTTTAATGATATTGATGCTCTTTATGGCGCAATTGATGATGAAGTATGTGCAATTATGCTTGAAGTAGTGCAAGGCGAAGGTGGTATCCATGAAGCCACACCGGAATATATAAAGGCGGCAAGAGAAATATGTGATGAAAATGACATTCTCTTTATAATAGACGAAGTGCAGACAGGTATAGGAAGGACGGGAAGACTTTTTGGATATGAGCATTATGGCATAACTCCTGACATTATGACTTTGGCAAAGGGATTGGGAGGAGGTTTCCCAATAGGAGCTATTGTCGCAAAAGAGGCTAAAGCTGTTTTTCAACCGGGAGACCATGCTTCTACATTTGGAGGAAGTCCATTAGCTTGTGCTGCAGGGATTGCGGTTATGAATGAAATAGCAAAAGAGAATTTTTTAGATAGTGTAGCTCAAAAGGGTGAATATTTTAAGGATAAACTTAAAAATTTAAAGGAGAAATACAGTGTCATAAAAGAAGTGAGAGGAAAAGGACTTATGATAGGCTGCGAAATGAATATGGAAGAGGCTTCGGATATAGTGACAAAAGCAATGGGAAAAGGCTTGCTTATAAATTGTATAAGCCACAATGTTTTAAGGTTTGTTCCTCCTCTGACTGTGACAGGAGAAGAAATTGATACGGCGTTAATAATACTGGAGGATGTACTTTGTGAAATGGGGTTTTAGCATGAAAGGATATTTGAAACTTGAGGATGGAAGCATATTTGAAGGTGAGCTAATAAGCAAAAACAAAAAAGGGTATGGAGAAGTTGTTTTCACTACAGGGATGACAGGCTATCAGGAAGCTATAACAGATCCTTCCTACGCAGGCCAAATAGTTGTTATGACATATCCTTTAATAGGAAATTATGGCATCAACAAATACGACTTTCAATCAGAAAAGCCGCATATAAGGGGATTTGTGATAAGGGAATATTGCGATAAGCCCAGCAATTTTCAAAGTGAGGAGTCACTTTTGAGCTATCTTGATAAGCATAATATACCAGTATTATCGGGAATTGATACAAGGATTTTGACAAAAAAAATCAGAGAAAATGGAACTATGAGAGGTATTATAACTTATAACCCTGATGACAACATAGAATTTGACCAAGCAAATTTTTTGGAAGAAGTTTCTACGAAAAAGGAATATCATATAGCAGGTATTGGTCCAAAACTTGCTTTTATTGACCTTGGTACAAAAAAGAGCATTTTTAAAATGCTAAATTCGGTTGGATTTGACATTTATGTGTTTCCTTATAATGCAAGTTATGATGATGTTATGCAAATAAATCCCGATGCAATATTTCTTTCAAATGGACCGGGTGACCCTAAAGATGCAGTTTATGCAATAGAACTTACTAAACAATTTATGGGTATGAAACCTGTGCTTGGAATATGCTTAGGGCATCAAATAATAGCCCTTGCTCTTGGATTCAATACAGTAAAGATGAAATTTGGCCACAGAGGTGCAAATCAACCTGTTAAAGATTTGCTGACAAATAAAGACTATATAACTTCTCAAAACCACGGATACGCTGTTGAAGAGGAGTCAATAGATAAAGACAAGATAACTGTAACACACATAAACTTAAACGATGGAACAGTAGAAGGCATTATGCATAAATTTCTGCCAGTTTTTTCTGTACAGTATCATCCTGAGGCATGTCCTGGACCCCGTGATTCAACAGAGATTTTTGATAAATTCATGGATATAGTCATGGTTTACAAAAGGAGGTCTTATTTTGCCGAAGTATAAGGATATTAGTAAGGTTCTGGTAATAGGCTCGGGCCCTATTATAATAGGGCAAGCCGCAGAGTTTGATTATTCAGGAACCCAAGCCTGTAAATCCTTGAAGGAAGAAGGCGTACAAGTTGTCCTGATAAACAACAATCCGGCTACCATAATGACTGATACTGATATAGCAGATATTGTTTATATCGAAAATCCTACTGTAGAAGTAGTTGAAAAAATAATAGCTAAAGAAAAACCTGATGGAATTCTTGCTACCTTAGGAGGACAGACAGGACTCAATCTTGCTGTTAAACTTAAAGAAGAAGGAATTTTAGATAAATATAATGTAAAACTTTTGGGAACTTCTTTTGAGTCAATAAAAACTGCAGAAGACAGAGAACTTTTTAAAAGAAAAATGCAGGAAATAGGGGAGCCAGTTGCTGAAAGTATTACAGTCACAAATGTAGAGGATGCCTTAAAATTTGCTAAAAATTACGGTTATCCTTTGATAATAAGGCCTGCATATACACTCGGAGGTACAGGCGGTGGTATAGCCAACAATGACGAAGAACTTATATCGATTGTAGATTTAGGCCTTAAAAAAAGCATGGCTCAAGAAGTGCTTGTTGAAAAATCTCTGTACGGATGGAAAGAAATAGAGTTTGAGGTAATGAGAGATGCTGATGATAATTGTATTACGATTTGCAGTATGGAAAATTTTGATCCAGTAGGAGTTCACACAGGAGACAGTATAGTTGTAGCGCCAGTGCAAACTTTGTCAGATTACGAATATCAAATGTTAAGAAGTGCAAGCATTAAAATAATCAAGGCTTTAAAAATTGAGGGAGGATGTAATATCCAATTTGCTTTAGATCCCATAAGCCACAGATATTATGTTATAGAAGTAAATCCAAGGGTCAGTCGTTCAAGTGCACTGGCATCAAAAGCTACAGGATATCCTATTGCAAAGATTGCTGCAAAAATTGCAATAGGGCTTAAACTTGATGAAATAAAAAATCCTGTAACAGGTAAAACTACTGCATTTTTTGAACCTGCACTGGATTATGTTGTGACAAAAATACCAAGATGGCCTTTTGACAAATTTTATACCAGTGATAGAAAAATAGGTACACAGATGAAGGCGACAGGAGAAGTAATGGCAATAGAAAGGTCTTTTGAAGCCTCCCTCTTGAAGGCTGTAAGATCATTAGAGATAAAAGCTTACGGCCTTCAATTAAACAAGATAAAAGGCATAAAAAAAGAAGAAATACTAAAAGGCATATCAGTTCCAAATGATATGAGACTATTTTATATAGCAGAAGCCCTTCGCTACGATATAGACATTGATTATATTAATGATGTTACAAAAATAGACAAATGGTTTTTGAACAAGCTTTTAAATATTATAGGTATAGAAATAGAAATAGAAAAGAATGAGTTAACAAAAGAGATTCTTAAAAAAGCAAAGAGAATGGGATTTTCAGACAGAGAAATTGCATCAATAAAGGGAATTAAAGAAGAAGATGTAAGAGCATTAAGAAAAGAATATGGTATATATCCTTCATATAAAATGGTAGATACTTGTGCAGCAGAATTTGAATCAGTTACACAATATATATATTCAACTTATGGCGAAGAGGATGAAGTAGAAATTCATGATATACCAAAAGTAATTGTAATAGGTTCTGGTCCTATAAGAATTGGTCAGGGGATTGAGTTTGATTATTGTTCTGTTAAAGCCTTGTGGGCTTTAAAAGAAGCTGGTATTAAATCTATCATAATAAACAACAACCCTGAAACTGTCAGTACAGACTTTGATACGGGAGACAGGTTGTACTTTGAGCCTATTACATTAGAAGATGTTTTAAGCATATATGAAAAAGAAAAACCTCTTGGTGTAATGGTAATGTTTGGCGGACAAACAGCAATTAATCTTACAGAAGACTTAGTTAAAAATGCTGTGAAAATAATAGGTACATCTTATGAAAGTATTGATATAAGTGAAGATAGAGAAAAATTCTCAAAACTTCTAAAGGTTCTAAACGTAAATCAACCTAAAGGTGAATATGCATTAACAGTAGGAGATGCGAAAGATATAGCTTTAAAACTTGGATTTCCTCTTCTTGTAAGGCCGTCCTATGTTATAGGAGGGCAGTCTATGGAAAAAGTCAACACACTTCAAGAGATAATTGACTATGTTTCAAATGCAACTCAAGTATCTTATGGCAAACCTGTTTTAATAGATAAATATATAGATGGAAGAGAAGTAGAAGTTGATGCAGTTTCAGATGGCGAGTGTGTATTAATACCCGGAATAATGGAACACATAGAAAGGGCTGGAGTGCATTCAGGAGATAGTTTTTCAATATATCCTGCAAGAAGTTTGTCTGAAAGGGAAATAAACACTATTATCGAATACACAGAAAAGATTTCAAAAGCTTTAAACGTAAAAGGCCTTATAAATATTCAATTTGCATTAAAAGAAGGTACTGTATACGTGTTAGAAGTAAACCCAAGAGCTTCGCGGACGGTACCTATTATGAGCAAAGCAACAGGTATTCCTATGGTGAAACTGGCGGTGGAAGTGGCTTTAGGCAAAAAGATAAAAGAATTAGGTTATAAAGGCGGTTTATGGCCAAAGACCCTTTATACTGTTGTAAAAGCTCCTGTTTTTTCTATGGAAAAATTGACGGATGTTGAAGTTTCATTAAATCCTGAAATGAAATCAACAGGGGAGATAATGGGTATAGATTTAACTTATGAAGGAGCACTATACAAAGCTTTAGAAGGAGCAGGCCTTAAAATGCCTAAAAGAGGGAGGATTCTTCTTTCGATAGCAGAAAGGGATTTTGAAGAAGCAGTGTCTTTAGTAGAAAAATTACAGAGTTTAGGTTATGAAATATTTGCAACATACAGAACTGGAAAGTACTTTAGCTTAATGGGTATTCATTTAAATATTATGTCTTTGGATCATGCAATAAAATTGTTGAAGGATGGATATTTTGATGCTGTAGTAAATACACCGACAAAAGGCAAAAAACCTGATAATACGGGATTTAAGTTAAGAAGAACAGCAGTAGAATACAGAATTACTCTTTTTACATCTATAGATACTATAAAAACTGCATTAAATTCTTTGTTAAAGGTAAATATGAATGGTTTGTCCATTTTATCTGTGAATGAATATCAAGAAATACAAAGGGACAATGTCAAAAATTTAGTTTTATAAGGAGTGTTTAAAAATGTTAAAAGGCGAAAAAGTGGTACTTGCATACTCTGGAGGACTTGATACGTCAGTAATTATACCTTGGCTTAAAGAAAACTATGAATGTGAGATAATAGCGGCCTGCATTGATGTAGGTCAAGAAGATGAACTAAAATATGTAAAAGATAAAGCTTTGGCAAGTGGTGCCAGTAAGGTATATATTGAAGACGTAAAAGAAGAATTTGTAAAAGACTATATATTTCCTACTTTAAAGGCTGGTGCTGTTTATGAAGATAAGTACCTTTTAGGTACATCTATGGCAAGGCCTTTAATTGCCAAAAAACTTGTTGAGATTGCTCACAAAGAAGGCGCAAAAGCTATAGTTCATGGTGCAACAGGGAAAGGGAATGATCAGGTTAGGTTTGAAGTATCAATACACGCTTTAGATCCTTCTCTAAAAATTATAGCACCATGGAGGATATGGGATTTAAAATCAAGGGAGGATGAAATAGAATATGCAAAAAAGAAAGGAATACCAATTCCTGTAACCCATGAGAAGATATACAGCATTGATAGTAATATATGGCATATCAGTCATGAAGGCGGAGACCTTGAAAATCCATGGAATGAACCAAAAGATAATATTTATGATATGGTTACACATCCTGAAAAAGCTAAAGATGAAGCTGAATATGTATATATAGAATTTGAAAAAGGCATACCTGTAAAAGTAAACGGTAAATTATTAAGTTCAGTCAAAATAATAGAAGAATTAAATAAAATTGGCGGAAGAAACGGAATAGGGATAGATGATATTGTAGAAAACAGGCTTGTTGGAATGAAATCACGCGGTGTTTATGAAAATCCCGCTGGAACAATACTTTATTATTCTCACAAAGCATTAGAACGTCTGGTACTTGATAAAGAAACAATGAGATTTAAAGATTTTGTAGCACAAAAATATGCTGATTTAGTATATAATGGGCTTTGGTTTTCACCGCTTAAAATATCATTAGATTCTTTTGTTGATGAGACACAGAAAAATGTAACAGGAATTGTAAGATTAAAACTTTATAAAGGGAATGTAATATATGCTGGTGCAAAATCTATTTATTCTTTGTATAATGAGGAATTTGTAACATTTGGCAAAGATGAAGTATATAATCAGAAGGATGCTGAAGGATTTATAAACCTTTTTGGACTTTCACTCAAGATTAAGGCATTGATGGAAAGAGAAAGGAAGGATACGGATGAAGCTGTGGGGAGGTAGATTTAAAAGCGAAACAGACAAACTGATGGAGGATTTTAATTCCTCCATTTCTTTTGATATTAGGCTTTTGAAATTTGACATAATAGGCTCTATTGCCCATGCAAAAGGGCTTTATAAGGCAGGGGTACTGACAGATGATGAGCTTGGTTTAATAGAAAAGGGCTTAAATGAAATTCTTAAAGAAACCAATGTAAATGAAATACCTTATGATGAAGATGTACATTCATATGTTGAAAGACTATTAACTGAGAAAATAGGGGATGCGGGGCGCAAGCTTCATACGGGAAGAAGCAGAAATGATCAGGTCGCAACAGATGTAAGGCTTTATTTAAAAAATGGGATAAATGAGATAGAGGACGATATAAATAAACTTATTAATGTGCTTAATGAGGTATCAAACAAGCATAAAGATACGATTATGCCGGGATATACGCATCTGCAAAGAGCTCAGCCTGTGACATTTGGTCATCATCTTCTTGCCTATGTTGAAATGTTTAAAAGAGATTTATCAAGACTTGAGGATATGTATAAGAGGGTCAATATTCTGCCTCTAGGCTCCGGTGCGCTTGCAGGAACCACATTTAATATTGATAGGAAGTATGTTGCATCAATCTTGGGATTTGACGATATTGCGTATAACAGCATGGACGGTGTAAGCGACAGGGATTTCATTATAGAATTTCTAAGCTTTGCATCTATAACAATGATGCATTTAAGCAGGTTTTGCGAAGAACTGATACTTTGGTCAAGCAAAGAATTTGATTTCATTGAGATGGACGATAGGTTCTCAACAGGAAGCAGTATGATGCCACAAAAGAAAAACCCCGATGCGGCAGAGCTTATAAGGGGCAAAACAGGGAGGGTTTACGGCGATTTAATAACGATATTGACGGTAATGAAAGGGCTGCCTCTTGCATATAACAAAGACATGCAGGAAGATAAAGAAGCTTTGTTTGATGGAATAGACACTTTAAAAATGTCTTTGAAAGTATTTACTGAGATGATAAAGACAATTAAAGTAAATACTGGCAACATGGAAAAGGCCGCAAGATATGGTTATATGAATGCTACAGATTTTGCAGACTATCTGGTATCAAAAGGTATTCCTTTCAGAACTGCCCATGAAATTACAGGAAAAGTTGTCTTATATGCGATAGAACGAAAATCAGCTATTGAAGATTTGCCACTTGAAGAACTTAAAAAATTCAGTGATGTAATAGATGAAGATGTATATGAAGCAATAGACCTTAAAAATACATTAAAAAAGAAAAAGACAATAGGTTCACCAAAAATATGATAAAAAAAGGGGATAAGAACTATCCCTTTTGTTTTATGTTAAATTAAAGATATAAATTCTTCAATTTCTTCTTTTATTACATCTAAAGATTTTTTCCAGAAGTCTTTCGAATGCAAATTAAATCCTATTGTTTTTCCTAAATCGTATAGGTTTTTCTTGCCTGTATTTGAAAGAAGGTTTTTATATTCTTCTACAAACTTATTTCCTTCTTCATTGTACTTATAAATTAAACCTTTTACAAATAATTCTCCAAATGCATATGGAAAGTTGTAGTAGTTTAAATCTGCATTGTAATAATGAGATTTATTTATCCACATATATGGATGAAGATAATTTTCGTCTAAACCATCACCATAAGTTTTTTTCTGAGAATCTAACATTATTTGTTTTAGTTCTTCTACAGATATAGAGTGGTTTTTTCGCCTTTTTATTACTTCATCTTCAAATATGAATCTTGAGTAAATATCTACGATAGTTTGCGTTGAGCGCTGAAGAGAGTTTTCAATTATTGACAGTTTTTCTTCTTTTGAAGCTGTTTTTTTGGCAGAATTTATTATAATATGTTCGTTAAATATAGATGCAGTTTCAGCAATTGGCATTGGATATCTAGAATTTATTAAAGTTTCATTAACAAGTAAATGACCATGATAACCATGACCTAGTTCATGAGCCAAAGTTAAAACATTTGAAAAACTTCCATCAAAATTTGCCAGTATTCTGCTTTCTTTTATAGGATGCAGGTTAAAACAAAAAGCACCACCTCTTTTGCCTTCCCGTGGCTCTGCATCAATCCAATTGTTTTCAAAAGCATTTTTGACAAATTGAGAGAGGTCACTGCTGAAATAACTAAAATTTTCTATTAAAAATTCTTTTGCTTCTTCAAATGAAAAGTTTTTATCAAGTTTCCCTACAGGTGCAAAAAGTTCATAAAAAGGTAGTCCTTTATTATACCCTAAAAGATGAGCTTTTTCTTTTAAATATTTTCTAAATTCGGGAAGATATTCATTTATAGCTTCAAGCATTGCATTTAGAGTTTCAAAGTCCATTCTTGAACGCTGCAGTGTCATTTCTAAAGCAGATTGATATTTTCTAAGTTCTGTGACTGTTAATACTTCTGCTTTAATTCCATTAAGACATGCTGCAGTCGCATCTTCTATTTTTTTATATGAGGATAACTCTGCATAATAGGCTGTTTTTCTAACATATGGATCACTGTCATAGGCCATGTTTCTGACAATTGAAAGGGGTAATTTCTTATTTTCACCATTTAAGTTAATGTCAACAATAAGAGTAGAAGTAAGAAGTTCCTGAAGTTTTGACCATGCTTCAGAACCGGAAATTTTCATTTTAGCCAGTAATAGTTCTTCATTTTCAGATAAAAGGTGAGAAGCTTCTTTTAGTGTTTCTATTATATAGAATTTATGGGATTTAAGATATTCTGAAGAATTAATTATTTCTTCTATATTTTTTATTTCTAAAAGCCATCTTTTAAATTTTGTTTCTGGTTCTGCCAAAAAAGCAGTTATGTTTTCAAGGTTTTCAACGGCATTTAATGCTTTTTCGTTTTTTACATCTACACTTAAAGATAATAGTGAAAAACCATTGATTTTTACAAGTAAATCTCCGAAATCATTTCTGAATTTGATGTAATATTCGAGTTTTTCTTTTGCATTATCGTGATTTATTAGATTTTCATTACACCAGTTTGTAATGTTTTTAATTGAATTTATTATGTACTCATTGTCTTTTTTAAAATCCTCACTTTCAAAGGATGTATATAGTTTTTCTAAAGACCATTTCATTTTTATCCCCCCGTTAATATAATTTTTCCATTTTGATTGTAAACCAATTCAAAACATAAGTCAAATTATAGAATATAAATATATTGTTTAAGATATAAAGAATATATCGCATTATTTAGGAAATTTAGGAAATAAAGTAATTTAAATCAGTAACTATTAACTATTTTGTAATCAAAATTTTATAATTTTTTAATAAATGTTAATATTTAATGAATTATAATATTGTTAAAGATATAAAAAAAGAAGATACTTTTTAAAAAGGAGTGCATAATCATTGAAGAAAGTTCAAATAGTTTTGTGGTTATTAATTATTACTGTTATATTTTCTTCTTGTGGCATAAAGGCAAATACCAAAGTAAATGATGAGATAGATATAAACAAAGTTGTTTCACTTAAAGAAAAACAATTTCCTGTTGGTTTTGACCCTTATAAAAAGAAGGTATTGCTTGCGATATACGATGAAAACAATAAAATAAGTTTAGGATTTTATGATATTAAAAGTACAAAAACTGAGATTGTAGTAAAACTTGTAGATTACAGTAAAAATATAAAAAGTGCTGTTACAGATGGTAAATATATAGGCTGGGTTGAAGCATCAGATAATATGGGAATGTGGGGAGATGACTGGAGAATATACATTAAAGATTTAAATACCCAAGATCTAAAAATGATTGCAAAAAGTAAGTTTGGTGAAGATGATGTTTTAAATAATCAGTTTAGTGTTGAACCACATTTATCCATTAACAACGGAAAGCTTGTATGGTCAACTTATGAATCAGATGGAGATAATAAGTCAAGTTCAATATTTTTATATGATTTAAAAGAGAACAAACAGAAAATAATACAAACTTTAAAAGGGAATGATAATTATCATTTTAGTGGTCCTCACATATATGGAAATTATATAGTTTGGGAGGAGTCAAAAATATCTAGGCAAAAAGATATTGGCGGAGTTTATTTATATAGTATTGCAGAAAATAAAACTTTGAAATTATCTGATCAAGGTGCTTTTTCAAATATATGGGGAGACAATATTGTGTGGGTAGAAAAAAATAATAAAGCTATACTTTATAATATTAAAAGTAAAAAGAAGATAGAAATTCCAACATACAGCAGTGAGGTGTGGGCTGCCTCCTTAAATAAAGATTATGTTACATGGTATAGTAATAACAGCAGCATGAAAGTTTATAATATCTTGAAAAATAAAACTCAACTTATAAATATTCCAATTATAAGCGGACCAACAATTTACTATGACATTCTAACCTGGGTACAAAATGAAGATGGTAAAGCAATACCAAAATTTTTATTGCTTTATAATTAAGCTATTTTTTAATATAGGGAGGGGGAAATTATGAGAAGGAGAAATTTAATACTTGTCTTTTTGTTCATCTTTTTAATTTTGCCTTTGATATGGGTCATAATTAATCTTGAAGTCCCTGATAAGAAAAGTACTGAGCAAGTGAATTTGTCAAATTCTACAGAACAGAGCAATATTTATGAGGACCAGGAAAAGCTTCTGAAATTCTTATATGATAATAAAAAACGCATTCTTGAGAATAAAAAGGTGTTTTTAATAGATGTAACAGATGTGCTTCCTGTGGTAGAAGAGAAGGATATAAACAATTCTACAGTCCAGCCTGATTTAAATATTGTAAAATCAGAAAGACAGAAACAGTATGAGATAATTAAAAAAGTTTTGAGGGAAGCCGATTATTACCATCTGACTGGGAAAATCAGGGACAACACGGTATATTCTTATTTGAGCGATATAGTAAAAAAGGCCCTTTATAGCGATTATAAAGAAGAAGAGTATACCTATTATTACAAAGTGGAACCTGCTAATCCCGATGAAACTGTTCTCAGAGATAGGAAAGGATACTTTTACTATGTGTATGTTTTTACAGATTCTTACGAGGTCAACCCGGCGGACCCCTATGGAGATATTAAAAAATTGATAATGCTTGTAGAGAAAATAAAAGGTAAATGGGTGATTACAGAGCTTACGTATAATAATTAACAGAGTACAAAGGGGAGTTCTTCTTGTTTGAAAAATCAAACTAGAATAACTCTCCCCGTGTCTATTTAAGAGTTGTTTACCTCTGTGTCATATTCAATAAAATTTCTCTAATTTCTGTAGCTTTATCTTCATCTGCAAGGACTACTAGATAATCGCCGGCTAGAATTTTTGTATTTCCCTTTGGTATTAATTCATGCGTTCCCCTCTTTATGCCAACAAGTAAGCAATTTTGGGGCAAGCTAATATCCTTTAATTTTTTGCCATCTAAACTTGAGCCTACACAGACAGGCATTTCGAAAATCGTCTTTCTTTTTTTATTGGCAGTTATAGATTTTTGTTCTTTCTTTATCGGCAGACGTTCTAACAAAGATTCATAAATCGGCATATTTGAGAACAAATCTGATGAAAGATATGCTGCTATAGAAACAGTGCTTAGGGCTAACAAATGACTAAATGAACCGGTCATTTCAGTTACAAGCAAACTACCTGTTATCGGTGCCCTAACTATAGCAGCAAAATATCCTGCCATAGCAAATACAATAAAATTTTTGATATAAATAGGGTTTATGTGCATTATGTTAATTATGACAGTTCCATATATGTTGCCAATCAGTGAACCTATTATAAGGAGGGGCATAAAAATACCTCCTGGTACACCTGAACCATAGCTTACCATCGTAAATAAAAATTTAACAATTAATAGCAAAATTAGAAATTTTAAACTAAAACTATTATTGCTTAATGTATCGACAAGACCCTCACCGCCCCCAAGTGCCATAGGTACCCATAGTCCAACTGCAACGGATATAATAAGAGGTATTATTGGCTTCATATGTGATTTTATTTTTAACATGTTGTATATATCTTGAGTCTTTAAAAGGGTTTTATTAAATACGATTCCACATAATCCAACGATAATTCCAAGTAAAATAAGATAAAGATAATTATTAAGCGGCATTACTGCTAGATTTTTCAGATTAAAAATAGGTTTGATTCCTAATAGTTCACCAGCTACAAAAGTTGATGTAAGTGATGAAACCATACTAGATACAAGTACCAATGGTGAGAAATTTTTATGCAGTTCTTCAAGAGCAAAAATCACTCCTGCAAGTGGTGCATTAAAAGCTGCTGCAAGCCCTGCACTAGCTCCGCATGTAAGAAGGTATTTTTCTTCAACTCTAAATCTACCAAACAACCTACTTATTCCTTGCCCGATTGAAGAACCAATTTGCACACATGGACCTTCGCGTCCTAAAGAAAGTCCTGCACCTATCGCTAAAATAGTACCTATGAGCTTTAGCAATAAAACTCGTAACCAATTAACTTTTATATAACCAATAATCATGCCTTCAACTTGAGGTATACCACTACCGCTTATCATAGGTTCTTTTTTCACTATTATACCCAATATTAAGCCTATTAGAGAAAGGAAAATTATCCAGCCAATTAACGGGTAAGGATTTGTATGAAGAATTTTGTATACACTTATTACAAGAATATTTGTTTTTTCAAGAATATATCTTAAAATAGCAATAATCAATCCAACAAAAAAACCTGTTATAATGCCTTCAACTATAATACGCTTGCGAAATTCTTCCCAATGTATTAAAGTATTGAATGTTATACTTTTACCTTTATTCAATAAAATCCCTCCAAAACATAAAATGAATGAATATTTATTTTTCTCATATTATCATTATACTACAAAATAATGATATCAAGTATTTTATATTGTTGAGTTTACTTATAGAATAATAAGAAGTATTACAAAATCTGGATATAAAACAATACAAAAATCTTTTTATTTTAAACAAATAAACATAAACATTATGCTTTGTAGTAAATTTCCATATAATTCTTGCAGGCTTCATAAAAAAGTGATATAATATTTAAAAAGGGATGAAGCCCCCTTTTGGAAAATCCGAACTGCTGATAAACAGCTGATGGCTTCTACGGTAAAAACGTAGGGGTTGTCAGCTTTTTTATATTAGTGCATTTGCCTACAACTTTGAAAGAGAGGTGCTTTCTTATGCCTTTTCATAGCATATTATTTCAAAAAAACGAAGATGGGGTAAAAAAAGAAACATTTGAAGCACCTGATTTTTTTGTTGACTTAAATCTTGATCAAATTGTAGATGTCATAACAAGAGGCAAAGAAGAATATAATTTAAAACCGTTTTTTTACACTCATTTAAACGATATTGATACTATCAAGTATCGCCATGAAATAATGCAAGACCTTGAAAATGAAGTTTTGCTTGAGGATATAAAATCATTTGCGGAAAAAATGCAAGAAATGCGCAAACACCTTGCTCAAGCAGACAAACTTTACTACAAATACCAGAAAGACAGATGGCTTTTGGATGCTGTAGAAATCTACTGCGATGCAATTACTGATTTAGTAGAAGACTTGTCTTCTGTAGAGTTAAAATCTCGTGGTTTTTTAGCATTTCGTCAATATTTGATGGATTATATCAATTCTGACCGTTTTCAGCTGCTACTGAGTGAAACGAAAAAACTTAAAGCTGATTTGTCTACAGTGAAATATTGCTTGTTAATAAAAGGTAACCGTGTGACGGTTCGTAAATATGAATCTGAAATTGATTACAGTACAGAAGTAGAAAAAACGTTTGAAAAATTCAAACAGGAAGCAGCAAAGGATTATAAAATCAAATTTTCTGATTGGCCAGATATGAACCATGTCGAAGCAAAAATATTGGATTTAGTAGCTCAGTTATATCCTGATATATTTTCTAATCTTGATAATTATTGTATGAAAAATAGTGATTATTTAGATGAGACAATAGCTACTTTTGATAGGGAAGTACAATTTTATATTGCTTATTTGGAATATATGGCACTATTCAAGCGCACTGGACTAAAATTTTGTTATCCACAAATATCTAGTAAATGCAAGGAAGTTTATAATTACGAAGGATTTGATTTAGCTCTGGCTTATAAACTCATCAACGAAAATTCGGTCGTTGTTTGTAATGATTTTTATTTAAAAGGTAAAGAGCGTATATTTGTAATTACCGGTCCGAACCAGGGAGGAAAAACAACATTTGCACGCACTTTTGGACAATTGCATTATTTGGCCAGTATAGGCTGCCCTGTTCCCGGAAGGGAAGCTCAACTCTTTCTTTTTGATAAACTATTTACACATTTTGAAAAGGAAGAAAATATTAAAGATCTTCGTGGAAAACTGGAAGATGAATTGTTTAGAATTTACAATATTCTTGCCCAGGCCACATCAAACAGTATTATAATAATGAATGAAATTTTCACATCTACCACAGCAAAAGACGCATTATTTTTAAGTAAGAAGATAATGGGAAAAATAATACAATTAGATGTGCTGTGCGTTTGGGTAACATTTATAGATGAATTAGCATTCTTAAGCGAAAAGATTGTAAGTATGGTCAGTACGATAGTTCCTGAGAATCCGGCACTGCGCACATATAAAATTGTTAGAAGACCGCCTGATGGGCTTTCATACGCTATATCAATTGCTGAAAAATACAGGCTAACGTATAACTGCTTAAAGGAGAGGATGAAATTATGAAAGTTTTACTTATGTATAGAGATCATGATTTTGACCTGGAACAAAAATTGTCCGCGGACGAAGAAGCATTGATACAAGATTTGGAATTAAACACTTTGTTCAATGCTATGTCCCGTGGTGATAATTTTTTATTTGAAGTGGCAAAAAAATATGTTTTATACAGTGTGTATAGTGATCTGGATACAATATTATATCGCCAAGATGTTTTGAAGGATTCTCTAAGAAATTCTTCTATTGTCAGGAATATCTATGATATAGCGGTAGAAGCAATTGAAAACGAGAAAAAGTATTATTTTAGCATTTTCACCAGGTACCCTGCAGCTATACTTCATAGTTCAATGGATGTATTGCATATGTTTATTGGAATGCTGAAAAAACTAAAGAGTATTGCTGACCAACATGCCGATAAATTCGAATCAGAGGGTTTTAAAAGGTTTTTTGCAATGCTCAAAAAAGAACTTAATGATGAATATTTTGGAAATGTCCAAAATCATTTAAAAGAACTGGAATTTCGCGATGGAATTTTGATCAGTGCTGAGTTGGGTAAAGGCAATAAAGGTGTCAATTATATTCTTCGCAAACGGGAGGATAAAAAACAAAGTCTAATAGACAGGATTTTTTTAAAAAGACCGGATGCTTATACTTTTTATATAAGTGAGCGCGATGAAAGCGGTGCAAGAGCTTTATCTGACTTAAAAGACAGAGGAATCAACCTTGTGGCAAATGCCATTGCTCAGTCTGCTGATCATATTCTCAGTTTTTTTAACATATTGCGGACTGAATTGGCTTTTTACATTGGCTGTTTGAATTTATATGAGCAACTTGCCCAAATTGGAGAGCCGGTGTCTTTCCCTATTCCGGTAGTATCCAGTGAACGCAGGCATTCTTTTAAAGGATTATATGATGCTTGTTTGGCTTTGACAATGAAACAAAAAGTCGTCGGCAACGATTTAAATGCTGATAATAAAGACCTAGCAATAATTACAGGTGCTAACCAAGGGGGTAAATCTACCTTTTTGCGAAGCATAGGTTTGGCCCAGTTGATGATGCAATGTGGTATGTTTGTGCCAGCCGAATATTTTTCTGCCAACATATGTGATGGGATTTTCACCCACTATAAACGAAAAGAAGATGCTACCATGAAAAGTGGAAAGCTTGATGAAGAGCTTAGCAGGATGAGTGATATAGTAGACAATATAAAGCCAAATTCCATGGTACTATTTAATGAATCATTTGCCGCGACAAATGAAAGAGAAGGTTCGGAAATTGCAAGGCAAATAATTACTGCATTGATTGAAAAACGCATTAAAATCTTTTTTGTGACACATTTGTTTGAATTTGCCTATAGTTTTTATAATAAAAAACTGGAGAATGTCATTTTTTTGCGAGCTGAAAGAAGAGAGGACGGTAAGCGTACTTTTAAAATAGTCGAAGGCGAACCATTACAAACAAGTTATGGTGAAGATTTGTATAAAAAGATTTTTGGAGAAGGCTATTAAATTTATTTAGGAACAAATTGTTAAGAAACCTTTTTCTGAGTAATTTAAAGCCTTTTGAATAGTTTTAATACTCTTTTAATCTTTCATCAACTTGTGCAATTAAAGAAAAATCTTTATCATCATGTAACAGGTATAAATTGTTTTCAATGGCTGTTTCTGCTATGAGTAAATCTATAGTGCTGCGAATGGTGATTCCTTTTTTCTTACACTTGAAATACAATTTTGCAGCATTTTCATAAGATTTGATACCATATTTTAGGTCATAGAATTTTTGCGTACTTAAATATTCTTTAATTAAATTAAATTCATTTTCAGTTTTTGTTCCTTGTAATAGTTCCTGATAGATAAAATTGTTTATTCCAAAAGGGATATTATTCTGTATTATTTCTTCAAATTTTTTTACTTTTTTATTTTCTATGCCTTTCAGAAAAGATATTAAAACAGATGTATCTACCAAAATCATTTGCTTTCCCTCATTTTTTTGTAATCATAATTTTCATCAAACTGTATTTTTCCTTTTATCTCCATTAAATTTTTTCTTCTGCGATTTTCTACAAATTCTTTTAAAGCCAAATTGACAACTTCTTTTTTAGTTTTTAATCCTGAGATTTTTAACGCTTCTTTGATGAGATTTTCATCTATGACTATATTTGTTCTCATCACATACACCTCCTAATGTGTATTGTAATACACTTAATCTTTTAAGTCAAGGGAGAATTGGATTTTTGTCCGTGTAAAATTATTATGGTTGCTATTTATGTAAATGCAGTTCAGAAAGCACGAAAAATAAAACCCGAAATTCCTTTATATGAACGGCATTGTCAAAGTAAAATAATCTGGCATACATATTATTTTGCCAAAAATTTGCGTAAAAAGATAGTATTTTATAAAGATAGATTTTCGGGTGCGTATAAATTTTAAATAAGAATAATTATCAATACTATTGTATTTAAGTTTTAAGTGAGATATAATTAAGAAAACAGGATAGAATATGAAAAGACAGAAAATCTTTGTATAAATTTTTGATATATAATATGTGAAAGGTGGGAAAAAGTATGCATAAGGTTGTTTTACTGCGACATGGAGAAAGCATGTGGAATATGGAAAATAGATTTACTGGCTGGACGGATGTGGATCTGTCGCCAAGAGGGCTTGAAGAGGCGAGAGAAAGTGGCAAGACTTTAAAGGCAGAAGGATACACTTTTGACTGTGCTTTTACTTCTGTACTTAAAAGAGCTATAAGGACTTTGTGGATTGTCCTTGACGAATTGGATCTGATGTGGATACCGGTTTATAAATCGTGGAGGCTTAATGAAAGGCATTATGGAGCATTACAAGGACTTAACAAAGCCGAAACTGCTCAAAAATATGGTGAAGAACAGGTAAAAATCTGGAGAAGATCTGCTAATGTAAGACCTCCTTCATTGACAAAAGACGATCCAAGATATCCCGGTCATGATCCAAGATATGCCGACCTTTCCGATGAAGAAATTCCTTTTACAGAAAACTTAATTGATACAATAAATAGAGTAATTCCTTACTGGGAATCTACAATTGCACCGATGATAAAGTCAGGTAAAAAAGTTCTGATTGCTGCTCATGGTAATAGTTTAAGAGGACTTATAAAATATCTTGACAATCTTTCTAATGAGGAAATAATGGAACTTAATATTCCTACAGGAATTCCTTTAGTTTATGAACTAGATGATAATTTAAAGCCTATTAAACATTATTATCTTGCAGATGAAGAGAAAATAAAAGAAAAAAAGCAGGAGGTTGCAAATCAAGGTAAGTCAAATTAAAAGGAAGGATGAAAAATATGAGTGAGAAGATTAAAATTCCCGCTGATGTACCTGTTTATAAACACAGTGAATATATTAATAATTATACTGAGATAACAAAAGGAAGCGGCAGACTAATGCTTTTTGCAGGAGATCAAAAGGTAGAACATTTAAATAAAGATTTTTATGGTGAGGGTATTTCACCAGATGATGCAGATCCTGAACATTTATTTAAAATAGCAAGTATGGGTAAAATTGGAGTATTTGCTACGCAATTAGGTTTAATTGCCCGTTATGGCATGGATTACAGCAATGTCCCATATCTTGTGAAATTAAATTCAAAAACTGATATTGTAAAAGAAAGTGAAATGGATCCATTTAGTAATCAATGGATAGATGTAAATCAAGTAGTTGAATTTAAAAAAGAAAGCGGTCTTAAAATAGTTGGTGTTGGATATACTATATATCCAGGAAGTAAATATGAAGATAAAATGTTAAGGCAAGCAGCTCAGATTGTCTATGAGGCTCATAAAAATGGTTTTGTTACAGTGATTTGGGCATATCCAAGAGGTGTATCTGTAAAAGATGAATTAGATCCACATCTTATTGCGGGTGCAACAGGGATTGCTGCCGCTTTAGGAACGGATTTTGTCAAAGTTAATTTTCCAGAAGGTAAAGATGATAATGAATCTGCTATACTTTTTAAGGAAGCTGTTATGGCATCTGGCAGAACCAAAGTTGTGTGTTCTGGAGGACCAAGTATTGATATTAAAAGCTTTTTGCAGAGATTGTATTATCAGATACATGTAAGTGGTGCATCAGGCAATGCAACAGGCAGAAACATACATCAAAAATCTTTAGAAGATGCAGTAAAAATGTGCAATGCTATTTATAGTATAACTATAGAAAATAAAACTGTTGATGAGGCTATGGAGGAATTTAAATAAATTTAAAAAATTACAAATAATATATTAAGAGGTGATTTTATGTTAAGTAAAAAGATGTTAGAAGGTTTAAATAAGCAACTAAATTATGAGATTTATTCTGCATATTTATATGTTGCAATGGAAAATTATTTTCAAGAAAAAAACTTAGAAGGTTTTGCTAATTTCTTCAAGGTACAAATGGAAGAAGAATTATCTCATGCAAGGATTTTTTATGAATACATATATAGAATGAATGGTAAAGTAGAGTTATATGAGATTAAAAAGCCACAAGATAATTTTGAAAGTATAAAAGATGTATTTAAAAAGGCATTAAGCCATGAAAAAACTGTAACAAAAAAGATATATGAGCTTGTTGATATTGCAATAGAAGAAAAAGATCATGGAACAAATGCTTTTTTGCAATGGTTTATAAATGAGCAGGTAGAAGAAGAAGAGAACTTCCAGAGGCTTTTAGATAAATTAGAACTTATAGGAGATAATATACAGCCAATATTTATGATTGATGCTGAATTAGCTCAAAGAACATTTGTATTACCTGCTCCGCTTGCGCAAGGACAGCAATAAACTAAAAATGTGCACCTATATTAGGTGTACTTTTTTAGTTAAATATAAGACAAAAAGGAAAGTATCTAATGTCAGGCATAGAAAATGGACAGGAGTGGTTGGATTATGAATAAAATTATTACACGACCAAGTGAAATTGATAATAATGTAAGGGTAATGTACGCTGGAAATCACTATATTAGTTTACCTGAGATAAACATAAATGATGCTTCTATAAAAAGCCTTAATATAATTTCTTTTTCAAATAAAGGTCTTGTTGAACTATCAGGTAAAGAAGCATTGATTAAACCTAGATTTTATAAAAATGGTAATTTGCTTGAAATATCAAAAAGTGAAGTAGAAGAAATGTTTTATTATATACCGTATATTAAATTGTACCTTTCAGATGGAAGTTTTGTTATAGTTAAGATTTATGCAGATTTAAATGAAAAAGGATTTATTTATGAGATAGAAAGTATTGATGAGATAGAAGTTAAGCTTTTTGTTTATCCTGAAATGCTCAGTTTTTTGCGTTTTAATTCCCATGAGGTTGATTTTAAAAAGGAATTTAAGATTGATAAATGGCTTAAAAACCCTGCTTTGAATATTTATTCTTATAATACAGCTTTTTCTCTAGCTTTTGGAGGGGAAAATGATTTTAATTTTGAAAATAAAGATGAATATGTTATTCTCAAACAAAAATTTAAGGGAAAAAGCTGTTTTTATATAACATTAAATTCTGATATGGATGGGGCATCTACAACCTTAATCCATCTTAAAAGAAAAGGTTTTAAGAACATATATAGCGAATTAGAAAAGTGGTTTATTAGTAAATATATAAATTATAAGGAAGATAAATATTTAGAAGAATTATTAAATAAAAATATGTTTTTTAATTATTTTTTTGCAGTAGGTAAAGATATAGAATCAGATAACTATGTTGCTTTAACATCGAGAAGTCCGAGATATTATGTTTCTGGGGCTTTTTGGGAGAGAGACAGTTTTTTGTGGTCTTTTCCAGCGATAAAATTAATTGACAAAGATTTTTATAATTATATTTCAAGAGAGTGTATTTTAAGGCATTATAAAAATGCAGGAGACCATGCTCATTATATAGATGGAACCGTTCTTTATCCGGGTTTTGAACTTGATGAGGCTTCTAGTTATTTTATCCTTTTAGCAAATATTGATGTTGATGTAGATGATCTAAAACTTATAAATGCATTAGAATATGTTTATAACAGAATAGAAAAGGAATATGATCCTTACACGGGGCTTTATAAAACTTTTTTACTTCCATCTGATGATCCCTCAGAGTATCCATTTGTTACTATTGATAATGTTATACTCTTAAGGGGACTTACTAATCTTAAAAATCTATATTTAAAGCTAAATTTATACAAAAAAGCAGATGTTTTAAAAAAGCGAGCAGATGGTATTTATAAAGGCATATATGATTATCTTGTTACTGAATTCGATGGCAAAAAGATATTTGCCTGGTCTACTGATGGGAAGGGAAACCACAAATTGTATAATGATCCGCCAGGTAATCTGGGGCTTATGTATTTTTACGATTTTATAGATTATAATGATGAATTATTTAAAAACACAATTGAATTTTATTATTCTTCTAAGTATAAGTATTATTTTAAAGATGCTAAAATAAAAGAATTAGCCTGTGATCATCATCCAAATACTCCGTCGGGTTTAGGATTATGTGGAAGCCTTCTCAATCCTTTATTAGAAAAAGAGGCATTAAACTGGCTAAAGTTTGCTTATATGGATTTTGGTCTTTTAGCTGAGAGTTTTGATAAAGATACTGGTGTTGCAAAAACAGGTATAGGGTTTGCAACAGGGGCAGGTTATCTTGCAATGGCACTTTATAAAGTGCTTTTTAGGGAGTGAGTTTTATGAAAGTTGCAGCGGCAGTTTTAAAAAGAGAAGATTTTTTTGATTGTAAATCTAATGTTACTAAGATTTTAGATATATGCAAGATGAATGATGTTAATCTTGTTGTTTTTCCAGCACTTACAGGTGTTGTCTGTGATTTTGATAAGGATTTTATAAGTTGGGTAAAGGAGATATCCGCTAAATATAACAAAATAGCTATAAATCCTGGTAGTTTTTTTGAAAAAGAAAATGACAATTTATATCATTCTTCTTTTTTAATTTTAAATGGTAATTTATTAATATTTCAAAGACAGCTTTATCTTTCTAGATGGGAAAAAAATTTGGGATTTTCCAGGGGAAAAGACTTAGATATAATTGAGTGGGCAGGATTTAAAATAGCTATTATTTTATCAACTGATGTATTTTATCCTCAGGTTTTTAGATATGCTGCTTTAAAAGGAGTCAATCTAGTACTTTCTCCTGTTGCAATTAAAGGAAGGAAAAATTTCGCAAGGCAAATAGCTGGTGTATGGGAAAATGTTCAGCAGAATCTATTTTTTGCTGTAGAAAGTGGTTTTAAAGGAGAGTATAAGGAAAATAATTTTTATTCAGAGGCAGCTATCCATGCTCCCTTGGAAATGACAAAAGATGATACTGGTTTTCTGGCAAAAGAAGATGAAACAAAAATTATATTTTCGGACCTTGATGAATCAAAAAGACAGAAAGCTGTTTTAAAATTTGATGTATTAAAACAGTTAAATGTAAATTCATATAAAGAGATTTTTAGGTGATTATTATGAAAAATGTATTAGAGTTTCTGTTTAAGAGAAAAATGTCTTATAAAAAATTTAATGATTATTTATATAATCTAAAAACATCTTTAATAACAAACGGAATTTTTAAAAACGATGAAGTTATAAGAGTTTCTTGCGTTCAAAGAGAGATCAAGGTTACAAATTCGTTTTTAGAATATATAGAAAGAATGAGGAAATTTGTAGAAGAGGCAGCAGAAAATAAAAGTGATATAGTATTATTTCCTGAATACAATTTTTTTGATCTTTTTGGGCTTATTCCGGGTTTTATTAAGCTAAATAATTTTTTAAATAATAAGGCTAAAAATGGTAATGTACAAAGTGGTGGTGGAGGAGGCGAGGGTCTTTTAAGATATATATTTAAATCTATTTCTAAGGAGTATCAATTAGTTTATGAAACAGCAATGGAGGATTTTGCAAAAAGATATAATATTTATATATACACAGGAAGTTATATTATAAACGAAAATGGTAACCTCTACAATGGTGGTGCAATAATATCAAAAGAAGGTAAAATACTTGGTAGACAGAAGAAAATACATTTAACAGATTTTGAAGAAAATATTGGATTAAAAAGAGATGAGGAACTCAAAGTTTTTGATATTGGAATTAGTAAAATGTCTTTTCCTGTTTGTATGGATGCTACATATTATGAAACTTTTAAGATGGCATATCAAAAAGGCGCTGAGGTTGTAATTCTTCCTATAGCAAATATGGAGGAATATAATTTTTGGAGAGCTATAAGAGGTATATGGCCAAGGGTGCAAGAATCATATGTTTATGGGGCAAAGGCATCTTTAAATGGATGGTTGGCAGGTATACATTTTACAGGGAAAGCGGGTATTTTTGCGCCTGTTGATATGACAGAAAATGAAGATGGTATTATTTCTATATCGCCTTATTATGAAGGGGATTTTCTTATAACGGCAGATTTGGATATTAAAAAGTTATATGATGTCAGAGAGAAAGCCGAGTATTTCGGTGATGTCAATGAAGAATTTGAAAAAGATTATTATAACAAAGTTTATAAAAATTTCAGGAGGCAGGAATAATGAAAAACAATAGATTTTTTATACTTTTTATGTATTCCTTAGGTTATTTAGGAATATCTATTTTCACTCAGACTGCTGTGAAGTGGTACCAGTATTACTATACTCCTCCTTCTTTTAATACACAAGGTCTTAGAATTCTCGTACCAATTGGTCTTATAGGCTTTTCCATGATAGTTGCAAGAATATTTGATGGAGTATCTGACCCTATTGTGGCTTATTATTCTGATAAAATAAAAACGCGGTGGGGCAGAAGAATACCTTTTGTGCTTTTTGGCACTCCTGTTTTGTTTTTGTCTTTTGTAATGATATGGTTTCCTCCAGTTAACTCTGAGTCAATTTTTAATTTTGTTTATTTGGCTTTTGTTTTAAGTTTATTTTTTGTTTCTTTTACGACAGTTGTTGCTCCATATCTTGCTTTAATACCCGAGATTTCTAAAACGTCCAAAGAAAGAATTACACTTACTATGATGCAGGGTATAACGCAAATTTTAGGTGTTATGGTGGCTGAAGCCGGATCTGGGATACTAATTGGAATTTTTAATTTTAAAATAATGGGAATTATTTTAGGTGTATTTGCATTTGCAACACTTATGTTAACTCCGATTTTTGTAAAAGAGGAGAAAATAGAGGATGAGAATATCCCTGATGTTGGAATGTTTACTTCTATAAAAATGACTTTTACTAATAAGAATTTTCTGTATTACCTTGTTATGGCGACAGCTTTATGGTTTGGAATAAATACCTTGACTATTGCTATGCCTTATATAACTGAAGTTCTTTTAAAAACACCTGCAGAAAATTCAGGTTTTATGATTGCCGGTGCTTTTGTTATAGCGGTTTTATTCAGCTTTTTTGTTCCTAAACTTACTCTTTTATATGGCAAAAAAAATATGCTGATGGCTTCATCTATTATGTTTGCAGTAATTTTAGCTCTGACAGGTCTTTTCGGGTCCTTTTTTAACAAAACTATTTCTATATTAATTATATTATTAGCTGGTATTCCTCTTTCAGTTATTTTTATTGTACCCAATGCTATTATTGCAGATATTGCAGAATTAGACGGGATAAATACTGGACAAAGAAGGGAGGGTATGTTTTTTGGTGCACAAGGATTCATTATAAAAATAGTAATAGGGATTTCTTCTCTTGTCACACCAACTATATTTAAGATTTTTGGATATAGTGAAGTGAATCCATTAGGACTTCAGTTAGTTGGACCATTAACCTGTATATTAATTTTGTCAGTTACAGTTTTATTTAATAAATATTCTTTGAAAGAAAAAGTTTAAAAATCAAATTGATAAGTGAGGCTAGCCTCACTTATCAATTTGATTTCCAAAGCCCGTGTAAGTTGCAGTATGA
This sequence comes from Thermoanaerobacteraceae bacterium, assembly GCA_049700195.1. Classification (GTDB taxonomy): domain Bacteria; phylum Bacillota; class Thermoanaerobacteria; order Thermoanaerobacterales; family Thermoanaerobacteraceae; genus JBNAVY01. The sequence continues at coordinate 18,003 of JBNAVY010000014.1, read as the reverse complement.
CCATGCTTTTAAATCTTTTGCATCAGTTACAAATGTTGCTTTTGGCTCATCATTTGGTTTTAGGACTTTTCTCATATATATGCCATCAGCTAAAAGAGAAATCCATTCTATGTAGTGGTTATCTTCCATTGGATGAGGAATACTCCCAACTTTAACAGTTACAATATTGCCATCTCTTTCGATAACGGGAGTATGTTTTTCTGTTCCTGTATCGCCGCTTTTTTCCTGCATTTTTTTCATGGGTTCACCACAACATACTAATGTACCTGCTCCTTCATGTAAAACTTCAACAATATTTCCGCATTTTTCACATTTATAAACTCCAAATAAATCTGCCATTATTATACCCCTTTCATAATATTATTCTAAGGATAATAAGTATTATTTAAAATGCGATATCCTTTGAGTATTATAATACAATAAAAAATTTTAAATTTCAAGCTAAAGAGGTAAGATAGTTAAAAATTTTTAAATAAAAATTTATACATCTTTAACTAAAATATGATAATATATTGGCAGGAGGTGTTTATTATGCATAAGGTTTTAATAGTAGAAGATGATGTAAATATTTCAAAAGTAATTCAGATAAATTTGGAATCATTATATGAAACGGTTATTGTTGGCGATGGTGAAAGTGCTATTGAGATAATTAAAAATAATAAGTTTTCTGCAATCATCCTTGATATAATGCTCCCTGGAATAAGTGGATTTGATGTTATAAGAACTATTAAAGCACTGAAAATTGATGTGCCAATATTGGTATTGACAGCTAAAAGCCAAGATGTTGATAAGATTTTTGGTTTAGAGCTTGGAGCTGATGATTATATAACAAAACCATTTAATCCGAGAGAACTTGTAGCAAGAGTAAAAGCTCTTATTAGGAGAGTATATGAATTTAATTCCAAGAGTAAATCAAATGTCGAAAATATTGAGTACGAATCTATAAAGCTTAATTTGGAGTATAATAAGGTATATGTTGATAACAAAGAGATAAATCTTACTCCAAGAGAGTTCCAATTACTAAAAGTACTAATAACTCATAAAAATAAAATTTTAACAAGAGATGAATTGATTGAATATGTTTGGGGAAGATATTTTTCAGGAGATACTAAAACTTTAGATGTTCATATAAGAAGATTGAGGGAAAAAATAGAAGCAAACCCTGAAATACCTAGATATATACATACTCAATGGGGTGTTGGCTATTATTTTGGAGGAAATTAAATTGAGTATAAGAAGCAAGCTTACGATATCATATTTATTTATTATAATTATCATAATTTCTTTTTTTGGGATTATTTCAATTACGTTATTTAATAAATACTATATTTATAATATTACAGATATTTTAGCCACTCAAGGAAACTCATTTGCACATTTTTTTGATAGTTATGTTGAAGCAGATATAAATACAATTGGTCAGGATGTGGCTAAAAAGCTTTCTTTAGATACTAATGCTCAAGTACAGATTTTAAATATGGAAGGAATGCTATTAGGTGATTCTAGTATATCTGGTAAACCTATAACCGCAAAAATAATGGCACCAGATGTTTTGCAAGCAATTTCTGGGAACGAAGGCATTTATCTAGAAAAAACAAAAAATGAAGATATTATTCATGTTTCTATTCCAGTAAAAAGTAAACTAAATTATGTTGCTGTTTTAAGACTTTCTTCTTCACTTTTGGAAGTTCATAAAATGATTTATAGTCTTATTTTATTTTTTATAATTGTATTAATATTTTCATCAATCTTAGCATTGCTAATAGGGGTATTTATTGCTAAAAATTTAACGAAGCCTATTAATTTAGTAAAAGATGCCACTTCTAAAATGGCAAAAGGTGATTTTAAAACAAGAGCAAAGAAAATTTCTAATGATGAAATTGGTATTTTAGCTGATTCTTTTAATAAAATGGCTGAAGATTTAGGAAGACTTAATGAAATGAAAAATGAATTTATAAGCAATATTTCTCATGAACTTAGAACACCATTGACATCTATAAAAGGATTTGCAATTACTGCAATGGATAAAACAAACGACAAAGAAATATGTGAATATTTAGAAATAATAGACAAAGAATCGGATCGCCTTGCACATCTTGTAGATGAGCTTTTGGATTTTTCAAGGATGGAATTAGATAATATAAAGCTTAATTTTGAGGATCTTAGTTTAAATGAACTTTTAAACGAGACTATTTTTCTTCTCAAGCCTATTTCAAAAAATTATCAGATAGAAATAGTTTATGAACAATCTGATTGTGAAGCCAATATTGAAGGAGATAAAAATAGATTAAAACAAGTGCTTGTAAATATAATTGATAATGGTTTTAAAGCTTCTGCAAGTGGTAGCATCTTAAGAATATTATTATATTGTGATGGAAAAAATGGTGTTATAAAAATATCTGATCAAGGTAAGGGAATTAGCCCAGAGGAATTACAGTATATTTTTAATAAATTTTATAGGGGGAAAAATGCTAAATATAGTGGAACTGGGATAGGCCTTTCCATAGCAAAAAAAATAATAGAAATGCATAATGGTAATATAGAAGTAAGTAGTGAATTAAATAAAGGTTCTGTTTTTATAATAAAAATCCCATTGAAAAATAAAGTTAGATAAATTATTGACAATCTTTCTTTTTTGTATTATTAATATATTGATAGGTAAACTGAAGGGAGATTTTATTATGAATACTACGCCTACCTCTTCAAGGCTTCATATTGCTATTTTTGGGAGAAGAAATGCCGGAAAGTCAAGTATTATAAATGCGATTACAAATCAAGAAATTGCTCTTGTTTCTGAATTTCCCGGAACGACCACTGACCCTGTTATAAAAGCTATGGAAATACTACCAATAGGACCTGTTGCAATTATTGATACTGCAGGTCTAGATGATGTTGGAATTTTAGGAAATTTAAGAGTTAAAAAAACATATGAAATTTTAAATAAAACAGATATGGCTATACTTGTAATTGATGGTACAGTAGGCGTTTCACTATTTGAAGAAGATATTGCTAAAAAGTTAAAAGATAAAGGTATTCCAATAATCGGAGTTATTAACAAGAAAGATTTATCGGATTATACTGTTGATGTCAAAAAAAGTTGGGAAAGAAAGCTGAAAGTTGATTTAATAGAGATTTCTGCAGAGAAAAAAGAGGGAATAGAAAATTTAAAACAAAGTATAATAAATAAAGCACCTTTAGAAGATAATACAAAGCTTATAGGTGATATAATAGAAAAAAAAGATATTGTAATTTTAGTTGTACCTATTGATAGTGCCGCTCCAAAAGGACGTCTTATTTTACCTCAACAGCAAGTAATACGGGATATTATTGATAATGGTGGAATAGCTGTTGTTACACAGGTAACAGAACTTTCAGATATTTTAAAAATTGTGCAAAATCCTTCGCTGGTAATTACTGATTCGCAAGTATTTGATAAAGTAGCTTCAATAATACCAAAACAAATACCGCTTACTTCTTTTTCAGTTCTTTATGCAAGATATAAAGGAGATTTAGGAAGTTTTGTAAAAGCTATTGAAGCAATAAACAATTTAAAAGATAATGATAAAGTATTAATTTCAGAAGGTTGCACACATCATAGACAGGATGATGATATTGGCACAGTTAAAATACCAAATTGGCTAACTAAAAAAACAGGTAAAAATATAAAATTTAGTTGGTCAAGTGGTATGACATTTCCTGAAGATTTAGAATCTTATAGTCTTATAATACATTGTGGAGCATGTATGTTAAATAGAAAAGAAATGCTTTATAGAATTAATTTTGCTGAACAAAAAGGTGTTCCAATTATTAATTATGGTATTTTCATTGCTTATGTTAATGATTTAATACCAAGAGCTATTGAAATATTTACAAATAAAAAACAAAAAAAAGTTAAATTTTAAAAATTCACTTCATAGCTTATTAATAAAATATATTTTAAATAATAGTTAAATTAAAAGTAAAATTAGATATATATATAAGATAGGGTACCTTAAATTTTAAACTATTTTTGGTACCCATTTTTATTTTATATTATTATTGTTTTCCACTTTTTCTTATTATATTTTGCTGTGCAATAGGAGTTTTTTAAAAAATTTATTTTAAATAAAATTAGATATCAGGGATTATAAACTTTTTTATATTTAGTTGCAAATATGTATATTGTAAAACTAACAGCAATTATACCACTTATTATAAAGGCCATATGAGAACCAAATTTACCTGAAATGGCTCCGGCATATAAAGAACCTATAGGAGTAACACCAGTAAATACAAGGGAATAAACACTCATTACGCGCCCCCTGAATTCGTCGTCAGTTTCAAGCTGTATAGTCGTGTTTGCAGCGGAACTAAAACTAATCATAAACCATCCTGTAATAGCTATAAGAAGAGCAGTTAAAATATAGTTGCTTTGTAAACCGATTAAAATCTGGAAAATTCCAAGTCCAATGCCGCCACCAAAGAGATAAATAGGTTTAACTCCTCTTTTACTTAAGGCAGCAAGCATTAATGCTCCAATTAATGCTCCTATTCCCATAGCCGACATTATAATTCCATAACCTGTTGAACTTCTTAAAAGGACATTTTTGACGAACACAGGAACAATTACATTGAAATTCATAGAGAAGGCGCTCAAAACTGCTATTAATAATATTGTATTTAAAATTACAGGGATATTTTTTACGTATATAAGTCCATCTTTTAAATCTTCTATTACTTTTGCTCTTTCATTAGTAACTGGGGGAGTATAACCTTGAACAGTTATAAATATAAGTCCAATTATAACAGCTAGAAAGCTGGCAGAATTAAGATAAAAGCATATTGCATAGCCAAGTTTTCCTATTAAAATACCAGCAATACCTGGACCAACTATACGAGCAGCGTTAAATACTGCCGAGTTTAGAGTTATAGCATTCATAAGATCTTTTTTACCTACAAGATCAATTACATAAGATTGTCTTGCAGGCATATCAATTGTATTTAAAAATCCATTGAAAGTAGCTAAGATTAATATTTCCCAATATGTAATTATGTGAAGAGCGGTTAAAGTAGCTAATATAAAAGCAGATATTAAAAAACCAGTTTGTGTAAATAAAATTAATCGTCTTTTTGGAAATCTATCTATTATAACACCTGCAAAAAGAGATAAGGCCATGACAGGTAAAAATTGTATTGTACTAACTAATCCGAGCAAAAAGGGAGAATTTGTCATTTGAAGTACAAGCCAGCTTTGTCCCACGTTTTGTATCCATGTTCCTATTAAAGATATCATCTGTCCAAACCAGAAAAGCTGAAAGTTTCTGTGTGTGAGAGCAGAAAAGGAATTTTGTAATTTGTTATTAATATTCAATGTAAACAACCCCTGATTATAATTATTCGTAAAGCAATTCTATAGATTGGTTAAAATATTTTTTTGCTTCACTTGTTTTATTCAAGGCTATATATAGATTACCAAGTGCTTTATATACTTCTGATAAATCTTTTTTTAGCCCTAAATTTTTTAATATTTCTAGGGATTTTAAAAGTTCTTGTTCGCTTTGTTCATATTTACCAAGCTTTAAATCAATATTACCCAATATGGTATAAACTCTTCCTATTTCATCATTTTCTTTAATTTCTTGAAGTATTTCTAAAGATTTGTATAAATAATCATAAGCTTTTTCAAAATTATTTTTCAAATAATTAATTCTTCCTATTTCCGTTAAATTATATGCTACTCCTGATTTTATATTTAATTCTTTATAAAGTATATAACTGTTATAAAAATATTTTTCTGCCAAATCATATTTTTTTAAATCAGTATATACAAATCCCATATAATTATACTCATTTGCAATATCTTCTTTTAAATTAAGAGATTTACTAATAATCATAGCACGTCTTATGTATTTAAGGGCTTCTTTATATTGTTTTAGTTCGTAATTTACAAGACCCAAGCCATTGTTTGATAAAGCAATAAAATCAACAGTTTTTACTTGTGTAGAATATTCAAGACATCGCATGTAAAAATCTCTTGCTTTTATGAATTCACCCATTTTACTGTATAAATTAGCAATACTAAACAGGATTTTTGACTTTAAAATATAATTTTTTGATGATATTTTGTCATATTTTTCTATGGACTTTAAATAATAATTAAGTGAATCTTTAAATTTTTGCTGATTGCCATAGCATAAACCTTTCATATAATAAATATCTACAAGGATACTTTGATTTTGAGTTGACTCAAAATATTCAGTAATTGATTCAAGTATATCTAAAGACATTGTATAATCGTTTACAGCAATATATGATTTTGCAAGGTAAAATTTAATCATATTATAGAAATAATCATCCATTTCATTTTTTAATATAGAATTATATATATGTATTGCTTCATTGTATTCACGATTTTCATATAATTTATTAGCATTTAAGGTCATTTTAGAGAGTTCTTTATATTTTGCCAATTCTCGTTTTAATTCATCTTTTTCAGCGTAATCTTCGTCAAGGAAATAAACTATAGGTTTATTAAGTCTTTCGGCTATAAAATTTAAAGCTTTTAGGGAGGGGCTTATTTTTCCCTTTTCAATGAGACTTATATATCCTTTTGAAAATTCATCTCCGGATATATCTCCTTGTTTTAAAAATAATTTTTTTCTTTCTTCTCTAATTCTCCTACCCAATTCAACCATATCCAAAATTACCACCCCTTTAAAATTGCTTATTAAAATATATTATAATTTAACTTGACAATTTTTTCAATAGTTATATATAATTTTACTGGTTAATAATAAAATTATATAAAATTTTTATATAATGATATAATAAATTAATATATATTTTTTGAGGTGATCATATGGGAAATATTTTTGTAGTGGGTTTAGGGCCGGGAGATAAAGGCAGCCTAACACTTGACACAATTGATAAAATTACTTTTGCGGATAAAGTTTTGCTCAGAACTATTAAACATCCAGTTGTATCATATATTGAAAATTTAGGTATAAAGTTTGAGAGTTTTGATGAATTTTATAATAAATATGAAACATTTGAAGAAGTTTATGAAAATATTGCTTGGGAAATAATAAATATTGCAAAAAAATATCAAAATATAGTATATGCTGTACCAGGGAATCCTTTTGTTGCAGAAAAAACTGTTGAACTTTTACTAAACTTTTCTAGAAGTTGTTCCGATATAAAAATAGAAGTCATACCAGCAATGTCTTTTATAGATGCAATTGTAAATGATCTGCAAATTGATCCTGTACATAGTATTAAAATTATTGATGGCTTATCTTTGGATAAGCAGCAAGTTGATAAGAGATGTTCAAATATTATTACTCAGATCTATAATAGGTTTGTTGCTTCAGATGTTAAATTAAAACTTATGGACATATATGGCGATGATTATATTGTTACTATGATAAAAAGTGCTGGTATAAAAAAAGATCAAAGGATTGAAAAGCTGCCTCTTTATATGATAGATAGGCTTGACTGGATTGATTATCTTACATCTTTGTATATACCACCTGTTAATGGTATTATACAAGATAAGTATGACATTTATGATTTACTATATATTATGGAAATACTTAGGAGTGAAAAAGGTTGTCCTTGGGATAAAGCTCAAAATCATAAAACATTAGAAAAATATCTTTTAGAGGAATGTTATGAAGCTATAGAAGCAATAGAGTTGAATAGTGATGAAAAAATGATTGAAGAATTAGGAGATGTATTATTTCAGGTGGTTTTTCATTCACAAATTGCCAAGGAAAGGGGAACATTCGATTTTAATGATGTAGCGGATACTTTGTGTAAAAAAATGATTAAAAGACATCCGCACATTTTTGCAGAAGAAAATACAAAAACGCCAAGTGAAGTATCTGTAGAGTGGGATGAAATAAAAAAGAAAGAAAAAAGGATTAATAATAATACAGATAATCTTAGAAGTGTCCCTAAATATATGCCTGCTTTACTAAGAAGTTTAAAAGTACAAGAAAGAGCTGCAAAGGTTGGATTCGATTGGGATAAAGTTGAAGATGCTTTTGCAAAAGTTGAAGAAGAACTTGGCGAATTGAAGGAGGTGTATAAACAAGAAAATAAGGACAAAATATATGAAGAAACTGGTGATTTATTATTTGCTGTTGTAAATGTCGCAAGATTTTTGGATGTTGATCCAGAAATTGCAACACATAGGACAATTGAAAAATTTATAAAAAGATTTAGTTACATAGAAGAAACAGCAACAAATAATGGTATTAAAATGGAAGAAATGTCATTAAATGATATGGATAAGCTCTGGAATGATGCAAAGATGTATAATTTTAATAAAAAAAATGAAAAATAAGCTTAAATTAGCAGGATTTTTAGATTTTATGAAGAATAAATTAAGAGTAAAGTATTTTAACTAAGGAGGTTTTATTGTGAACAAGGCAGATCTTGTAACAAAAATTGCTGAAAAGAGTGAACTGACTAAGAAGGATGCAGAAAAAGCATTAAATGCTTTTGTAGAATCTGTTGAAGAAGCACTAAAAGATGGTGATAAGGTACAATTAGTTGGTTTTGGTACATTTGAAATCAGAGAAAGAGCTGAAAGAAAAGGCAGAAATCCTCAAACAAGAGAGGAAATAACAATACCTGCTTCTAAAGCTCCTGTTTTTAAAGCTGGAAAAGCATTAAAGGATTTAGTTAATTCATAAAAATCGGGTCATATGACCTGATTTTTTTTGCAATAAGCTATATATTTTGTTATATTAGTATTAAAAAGATTTATAGAAGGGGATTGTTATGAGATTAGATAAATTTTTAAAAGTTTCAAGACTTATTAAAAGGAGAACAGTTGCTAAAGAGGCTTGTGATAAGGGAGTAATTTTAATTAATGGGAAAACGGCAAAAGCTGGTGATGTTGTAAATCCAAAAGATATAATAGAAATTAATATGGGAAATAAACCTATAAAAGTTGAGATTTTAGATGTAAAAGAGCATGTATCAAAAGAAGAAGCTAATGAAATGTATAAATTGATTTAATGAATTATAATATATAATTCCTCAAATACTAATAAAAAAGTTGGAGGGATTATTTTGAATAAAAAATTTAAAATTTTGACCTTAATATTTGCGATGTTTTTTATTTTGACAGCTTGTTCTGCACCTTCAAAAAAGCCAAGCCCTATTAGAAAACCTCGTATAAATACGCCTTCAATACCTTCGCAAATAAGTACGGGAAAAGACAAAGAACCAATAATAAAAGTATATATTGTTCAAAAGGACAAAATTGAAAAAATACCGTTAGAAAAATATATTGAAGGTACAGTTGCAGGAGAAATAAAAAATGACTGGCCAATGGAAGCTTTAAAAGCGCAAGCTATTTTAGCTAGGACGTATGTTTTAAATTTCGTAAAAACTAAAAAGTCTAAATACTCTGGTGCTGATATTTCTACTGATTTTGAAGAAGCACAGGCATGGAATCCTTCAAATATAAATTCCCGGATAAAGAAGGCGGTAGAAGATACCAGAGGAGTTGTAGTCGCATATGATGGTGAGTATATAAATGCATGGTTTCACTCTGATGCAGCAGGGAAAACAGCTTTAGCAAAAGAAGGGCTTAATTATAAAAAAGAAGAGCCACAATATATTATTAGTGTTAATTCCCCTGACAGTAAGAAGGCTCCAGAAAATATTAAAAATTGGACTGTAAGTTTTACAAAACAAGAAGTTGTTGAAGGACTTAAAAAAATGGGGGAAAACATTAATGATTTTAAAACTGTTAAGATTGGTACTAAAGGCATATCAGGTAGAACTATTAACTTTTTCTTTGATAAGACTTCGATAAATGCTCCGGATTTCAGGATGGCTATTGGAAGTGAAAGATTAAAATCTACAATGATTGATAATATTAGTTTTGATGGAGAAAAACTTGTAATTAGAGGAAGAGGATTTGGCCACGGAGTAGGAATGTCACAATGGGGCGCTTATGAAATGGCTGAAAATGGTTCTAAAGCAAAAGATATTATAAATCATTATTTTAAAGACGTAAATATAGTAAAGATTTGGAAATAGCTCCTTTCAAAGGAGTTTTTTTAGTTCTAAAAAATGTACAAGTTTAATATATTTTTATAGAAGTCAAAAAGGAGGTGCGAGTTTTGGAAGAAAAAAAGAGTTTTAATAAAGATAGGCATCATAATATAAATATTTTTGACAGAGAAAAAATTAGTATATCTGGAGTTTTAAATGTGGTAAGTTTTGATGATGAAACTGTAATTTTAGAAAGTGATCTAGGGCTTTTGACTATTAAAGGCGATGGGTTACATATAAATAAACTAAATTTGGAAGAAGGCGAGGTTTCTATAGAAGGAGAACTAATAAATCTTAATTATAGTGACCGTTCAGGATTAATGGGCAAATCAGGAGGTTTTATAAGTAGAATGTTTAAATAAAAATAAAACAACCGCTTTTTGCGGTAGTTTTATTTTTATTTATTATTTTGTGAACATTAACATGTTTGTGCTTTCATCATATTTATAAGTGAAGTCAAATAATTTATTAAGGTCATCTGATGATATAAAAGTTATGTTTTTATCTAAATATACTTTATCAGGTAAATTAATATTAGTCTTATTTTTTGCTGCTAAATCACTTTCAATAGATATATTTACTTCATTTTTACCATATAAAATACGGATTTTACCGTTATTGTTCCAGTCTACATTTCCACCAAGATATTGTATAAAAGCTCTTACAGGTATATACCATTTGTTATTTATTTTTTTTGGACTTGTTGGCATAAGAGGCTGTTGTAACATATTTCCGAATACAACCAGTTTTGTTTCGTTATATTTGGGAGGTAAAATTGTTTTTGGATAATCTGTACCGTTTAATTTATCTATTGTATAGCTATCTATTAAAGTGCCATCTTGTTTAACAGCTTCTATATTCATTTTATCTTTATCAATTTTAACTACAATGTAATTTGGTTGATCTTGCGGATCATAGAAAAAGGCATCCCATACTTTTGATGAAAGATCATAATAGTATTTATTGCCACTGCGTCCAGTAACATAATATATGGTTCCCTTTGATGGATTATCCACAAATTTGTCATTGTTTATAGGATAAGTTCTTGAAATTCCATGATCATGGCCGTTAAAAACAATATCTACATGGTATTTATCAAATATTGGGGTAAAAGCTTTTTTTATATCTTCATTTGTTCTTGTTGCTTTATTGTAATATGGAGTTTTATGGAAGAACACGATTTTCCAAGTCTTATCTGTATTTTTAAGATCATTTTCAAGCCACTTTTTTTGATCTTCTAAAATACTTCCATTGATATTTTTTTCTTCTTCTTCTTGACTGTTCAACATGACTATGTGAGCATTACCATAATCAAAGGAATATGTCTGTCCTTTTAAATTTTGGGGGCCATTTTGAGGGAGCTTAAATTGTGAAGTAAAGAAAATTGGTTTTGTTGTGTGCCAGTCTGGTGGGTTATAAGTTTCATGGTTTCCTTCAACTGCCATAGCAGGTATGGTATCTACAACTCCTTCTGCGGCTGAAAACCAATTATTCCAATGGGCATAATATTGTCCCCATTCTACAAGGTCGCCAACATTTACGAAAAATTTTGAATCTGGGTTTGCTTTAAAAGCGTTTTGTACAGTTTTTTCCCATGGCCCATATTCTGGATTTGTTGGAAGTCCGCTTTGGCTATCTCCAAATACAAGGAATTTAAAAGAGGTAATATTCTTAGGCTCAGTTTTAAATGAATATGTGTTGCTCCAATTAGTGCCATCACCTACTCGATATATGTATTTTGTGCCAGGTTCTAGGTTTTTTATTGTTACTGTATGTAAATTCATTTCTCCTAGATCAGATACAAATTTTTCAACATTACCTTCTTGAGAAAGGGAATTTTTAGGGAATGATAATGAATCAGTTTCTTTTACATACTGTACAATACTTTTGTTTGTTGAAATATCAGTACGCCATGAAATTGTTTGTGTAGTATATGGATCATCTTGCCACGTTAAAATTACGTGATCTGGTTTTTGAGTAGCACCTAATTTATATACAGGTTCAGCTGCAAGAAGATTTACTGGTGAAGATAAAAATGATATTGCCATAGCAAATACTACAAATAAAGATAAAAATCTTTTCATCGTTTTTCCTCCTTTTTTTGGTTATAATTAAATATTAATATATTTTTATTAAGTTCTTATTATAATTTTGTTAAATATGTTAAGATAATGTAATTAATTTGTAAATTTTTATATTTTGAATTAGTTTTTTTAACTGTTATAATAAATTTAGATTGATTTAGCTTTTTAAGGAGGCTAATATATGAATGATGAAACTAAAAATTGGTTTAAAGATATGAGTTTTTTAGAAAAGATGGAATATATATGGGATTATTACAAGGTTCATATTTTAGTTGGAATTTTTATAATATTTATCTTAGTTGCATTTATAAATACCATGGTTAATAAAAAGGAATATATTTTAAATATTGCATTGTTAGGACAGTACATAGATTATGATAAAGAAGCAAAGTTTGATAAAGAGATAACTAAAGAAATTATAGGTGATTCAAATGGTAAAAAACAAGCTTCTGTAGATTTTTACAGGTTAATTAAAGATTCCGATGGTACATATGTTTTAGATGCACCATCTTTTGAAAAACTTATGGTAAGGATTGGTTCAGGACAAATAGATGTTATGCTTGTTGATAAAAAGTATTTTAATATTTTTGTAGATCAAGGAGCGTTTTTATGTTTAAATGATTTAAAAGATTTAGATTTAGAAAGACTTCACTTGGCAGAAATTAATTCTTCTTTAAAAATAAAACCAGGGGTTTATGGTATATACATTGATGATGATAACAAATACTTGGATTATTTGGGTTATGATTATAAAAATAAAATAATTGTCATTATGAATAAAGATCAGCATAAAGAATTATCAATTAAATTTATAAAGTGGCTTTTAAATATTAAATGAGGTATAAATTATGAAAATTATATTTCTTATTGATTTTGACGGAACAATTACAAAAGTTGATACTGTTGAACTAATGATTAAAAATTTTGCTAAAGATGGGTGGCAGTATTATGAAAATTTGTGGGAAAACGGTCAGATTTCTACTGAAGAGTGTGCCATTAATACGTTAAAGCTGATGTCAGTTAGCGAATACAAACTTTTAAGTTTGCTAAATACTGTTCAAATAGATGACTATTTTATTAGTTTTTTAGATTTTTGCAAAAAAAATAATTTAGAGGCAGTCATAGTAAGTGACGGATATGATTTTAATATTAAAGCTATAATGAAGAAATATAATTTTTATATAGACTATTTTAGCAATAGACTTTGGTTTGAAAATGATAGTATAAAAGTTGAATTTACTTATAAAAATAAAGAATGCGATAAATGTGGAGTGTGTAAATTAAATATTTTACAAAAATATAAGGATAAAGGGTATAAGGTTTTTTATATTGGCGATGGGTATTCAGATTTTTGTGTTTCAAATTATGCTGATATTGTTTTTGCTAAAGGAGTATTAAAAAAATATTGTGAAGAAAAGAATATAAAGTTTTATAGCTTTCATAATTTTAACGATATTATTAAAAAAATAAAGGCGATAAATTTATACTAAATTTATCGCCTTTATAATTGGTGGGACAACCTGTTTTTTTCGTGAGATGACATATGGAAGATAAAAATGATTATCCGTAACATTTACATTAAAAGCTCTTATCAATATTTCCTTATTATTTGTTGAAAACAAGATTTCAGAACCTTCATTTATAATGTCTGTGAGCATTAATAATAAAAGGTCGTATTTTTTATCTTTTCTTGTTTGTTCCATAAAATTTATAAGTTTTTTCTTTAATTCACCCGTATCTGTAAGTGTATTTACTTGGCCAATTCCGATTTTATAATTATTTATAATAAATTCTTTAAAATCTGTGTAGAAAATTTCTTCCACAGTTTTACCTTCAAGGGAAGTACCAGCTTTAAACATTTTATTACCAAATTCATTTATATCTATATCAGCAATTTCAGCTAATTTTTTTGCTGCTCGTACGTCTTCAGGTGTACATGTGGGAGATTTGAAAACCAGTGTATCAGATAAAATAGCAGCACACATTATTCCAGCTATTTTAGGCTCTGGTATTAAACCTCTTTCCTCAAATATCCTATTTATTATTGTTGCAGTACAGCCCACAGGATGATTTCTAAATAAAATAGGTTGATCTGTTTCAATTACACCAATCCGATGGTGGTCTATTATTTCTAAAATTCTTGCATCCTGTATACCATCAACAGACTGTGAAAATTCGTTGTGATCAACCATTATAATATTTTTTCTTTCATAGTCTAAAATATGTCTTCTTGCTAAAAGCCCTACAGGATGACCATTATCATCTACTATAGGGAAGTTTCTAAATCGGTATTTTAACATTATTTCTTTTACATCATCTATATAATCACTAGATCTGAATGAAACTATATCTTCTTTCTTAGTAATATATGATAATGGTATGCTTTGATTTAATAATTTTACAGTATCAAAAGTATCTGGTGAAACTTTTATAAGAGTAACTTTATGTTGTTTTGCTAAATCTATAATTTCATTTTTTATGCTGTTGTCACCTGTTATAATTAAAGCTTTTATGCCTTTTTTTATTGCAGCTATTTGTACATCATCTCTGTCGCCAATAATAAGAATATCACCGCTTTTTATTCTTGTAATTACATTTTCTTTAGACATAGCTCCTACTAAAATATTTCCTTCTAAATATTCAGTGTATTTTAAAATAATTTTCCCGTTTAATGTCGAAACAATATTGTTTAAGGGAATTTTGTATTTTGACAGCTTATGAGAAGAAGCAAGATATGATTCTGCAAGATCACCTAAGGTTGCTATTCCTTGCAATTTGTTATCATTATCAACAATTATTATAGTTTTAGTATTTTGGTCAATCATTTTATTCCAGGCTTCTAACATAGGCGTATTTTCTTTGAAAGTCAGTGCTTTATCATATTTTATGTCTTGTATTTGTGTATAAACATTTTCAATATAAATTGGTTCTTCAATATTAAAATAATTTAATATAAATTTTGTTTCTCTATTTATTGGACCTAATTTAACAGGTATAGCATTTATGCCTTCAGATATTTTTTTAAGATATGCATAGGCGATTGCTGAACATATAGAATCTGTGTCAGGGTTCTTGTGTCCTAAAACATAGACTGTAGTCATATTCATCGCTCCTAAAATATAATTTCATTTATATTCACATATAAATATAATATAACAGATAAGGAGGTGTGTAAATGGTAATGACTGTAGAAAATCAAATTTATGCGTTTCTTGTTACTGTTTACGGTGGATTAATAATCGGTTTTGTTTATAATATTTATAAAGTACTGAGAAATATTTTTAAAGTAAAAAAATTTTTATCAGACATAAGTGATATTTTATTTTGGACAGTTAGTACAATTATTATAATATATTTTCTATATTTAAGTAATTATATTGAAATAAGATTTTATGTATTTTTAGGATTTATGACAGGTATTTTAATATATAATTATTTGTTTAGCGAGTTTGTAACAAAATTACTTTTAAAACTATATAATATTTTAGTAAAATTTGTGAAGATATTATTGTATCCTTTATTGTATATATTAGTTATGTTTAAAAAACAATTTGGATTTCTTAATAATAATATTTTAAGATTAAAAATATATATAAATAATGAAATTGTTAAATTTAAAATTTTTAGAAGTAAAAAATAAAGGAATTTTTTAATTTGTGTCGAATAAATAATTTATGAAATGAAATAAAAAGCGGGTATTAAAGTAGGTGTTTATATGAAAAAGAAAAGATTTAAAATAAAACCGTTATTAATTAGTTTGTTTTTAATATATGTTGTAATAGCCTTTTTTCAACAGCAAGTTGCTATAAATAAACTTGAAAACAGGCGAATTGAACTTTTGCAAAAAGAAGCTGAAGTGACTAAAGAAAACAAAATACTTAATGAGCAGCTAAAGTATTCTCAAAGTGATAATTTTATAGAAAATATTGCAAGAGAAAAGCTGGGTTTAGTTAAAAAAGGAGAAATTGTTTATATAGATATAGCCAAAAGTAAAGAAGTAGGCTCAAATAGTACAAATAAAAAATAATTGTCTTGAAATAAATTTTGTTTTAATATATAATAATATTATTAAATAATTCTTAAAGGGAGGATTTTTACTTATATGCCATTTGAAGTTGGAGAAGTAGTTGAAGGGACTGTTCTAAACATAACAGATTTTGGAGCATTTATTCAACTACCAGAAGGCAAAACAGGTTTAGTTCACATTTCTGAGGTTGCGAACACATATGTTAAAGATATCAGAGAACATCTAAAAGAACAAGACAAGGTAAAAGTTAAGGTTCTTTCGATGGATAATGGTGGTCGCATAAGTCTATCAATTAAAAAAGCTTTACCTAAACAATCACCAGAAAAAAGCCAGAAAGATACTACCTGGCAAAACAATCGGACTAATAATAATAATAGTTCTTTTGAAGATAGGTTATCAAAGTTTTTAAAGGATTCTGACGAAAGACAGCAACAATTAAGAAAAAGTTTTGATTCTAAGAGAAAAAATAGTGGGTATAGAAGAGGCAATGAATTCTAACTTCGGGGTTTACCCGAAGATTTTTCATAAAGGGGATACTCTTTAGATTTATTCAATAATATGGGGGTTATCATGAAAATTTCCGCAATAGATATAGGTACAAATTCAATAAGGCAGTTGATTTGCAGAATAAATGATGACAAAACTTTGATTAAATTGAGGAAAGAAGCACATATAACTAGGTTGGGAGAAGGTATTTCTAAAACAGAAAAATTAAGCACAAATGCTATAAATAGAAGTATAGAAGTTATTGATAAATATATAACAGATGCTAAAGATGAAAATGTTGAAGTTATATATGCATTTGCGACTTCAGCTGTTAGAGATGCAAAAAACAAAGAAGCTTTATTTACACAGATAAAAAGCAAAGGCATTGATATTGATGTAATTGATGGAGATAAAGAAAGTTTATATGGCTATATCGGTGCAATAAAAGGAGTAAATAAAAACAATGCTCTTGTTTTGGATATTGGTGGTGGAAGTACTGAAATTGCATATAAAACAGATTTTTTTGTCAAGGAAAGTTTTGATATAGGTTCTGTTAGATTAACTGAAGATTTTATTAAAAATGATCCTCCAATTAGTGATGAATATGATGAGATTCGATTACACATAATAGATATGCTTATTAATTCTATTGATCAATATGCAACCGCAGAAAATATAATAGGTATAGGTGGTACTATAACTACAATATCAGCAATATCTCAGGGTTTAGTAATTTATGACCCAGATAAAGTTCATGGTTATGAACTAAAAAGAGATGAGATAAAAAGGGTCCTTGATTATCTGATGTCGGTTAATTTAGAAGAAAGGAAAAGAATACCAGGTCTTCAGCCTGAAAGAGCTGATATAATTATAGCTGGTACAATTATACTTTTAACAATTTTAGAGATGCTTAATTTAAAATCTATAACAGTAAGTGAATGGGATAATTTAGAGGGCTCAGTTATATATAATTTTGTAGGAGAAGACGCATAAATATTTTGGGTAAAATTAACATTGAATATATAACTAAAAAAACTATTGACTTAAAATTATATATGTAATATAATAAATACTGTCGCTGATAGATTATGCGCCGGAGTGGCGGAACAGGCAGACGCACAGGACTTAAAATCCTGCGGGCCCTATAAGCCCGTACCGGTTCGATTCCGGTCTCCGGCACCATAATAAATAATATCGCGGGGTGGAGCAGCTGGCAGCTCGTCGGGCTCATAACCCGGAGGTCGTAGGTTCAAATCCTACCCCCGCAACCAAATATGGCGGCGTAGCTCAGATGGCTAGAGCATGCGGTTCATACCCGCAGTGTCGGTGGTTCAAGTCCACTCGCCGCTACCA
>JBNAVY010000013.1:0-50917 GCA_049700195.1 Thermoanaerobacteraceae bacterium | reverse complement strand
CTTTTAAAATTACTGCCAATAGAGGCTTCAACACTCGCTGCAACTGCTCCTTCTATTAAAGGAGCATCAGCAATTTTAACTTTATTTTCATAATCTGCACCTAATAATTCAATTGCCATTTGAGCACTCATAACTGAACTACCTATATCGACAAGTATTACAACTCCTTCATTATTATCAATTTTTTCTATTTCTTTCATTATTTTTGTAGCATCTGTACCTAATCTACCATCTTCAGTACCGCCTGCAATACCAATACTTACCTTACCTCCAGTCATTTGGTTTACAAGTTCATAAAGTCCTTCAACTATTTGCCTTGAATGAGAAACTAACACTATACCAACCATCTCTTCCTCCAAATTCATAATAAATTAGCTACATCAGCAAAAGCTTTAATCATTAAATATGATGATGTAGCTCCTGGATCCTGATGACCAATGCTTCTCTCACCTAAATAACTTGCTCTACCTTTTCTGGCAGAAATGCTTTTTGTATATTCCATACCTTCTTTTGCAGCATTTACTGCTCTGTTTAATGCTTCAGGTAATTCTATTTTATTATTTAGTCCATCTATTAATGCTTTATATGCAGGTTCTATTGCATCTATCATTGTTTTATCGCCAGCTTCAGCTTTACCTCTTTCTTTAATACCATTTAGAGCCGCTTCAAAAATCTTTACAATATCTTCTTCTGTTAATTCATCTTTACCTTGTACAGCTTGACCTGCTCTCATAAAAGCTGTTCCATAAAGAGGTCCTGAAGCACCACCAACTGTTGAAACTAAAGTCATACCCACTGTTTTTAAAATTGTAGATATGTCTACACTGTCAGTCAATGTTGCTAACTTGTCTTTTACTGCTTGAAATCCCCTTTCTAAATTTATTCCATGATCTGCATCTCCTATAGCAGAATCTAATTCTGTTAAATATTCTTTATTTTCTTTTATTATTTCTATAATTTTATCAAGAACTTTAATTACAACATTTTTAGTTATAGTCATTTTATACCTCCAAATAATTACACTTGTTTAAATGCTGGTGTATCAGCTTTTTCATCTAGCAATTCTTTTAACTCATTGTCAAGCTTCAAAAGAGAAATTGAGAATCCGCCCATTTCTAATGATGTCATATACTCTCCTATATAAGTTTTATATATGCTTATTCCTTTTTCCTTTAAGATATTAGAAACTTTCCTATTTATAATATAAAGTTCCATTAAAGGAGTTGCCCCTAATCCATTAACCATTACAGCAACTTCATCATTTTGTTTATAAGGCAAATCTAATAATATCTTGTCCATTAAATGCTCAACTATTTCATCTGCTGTTTTTAATTTTTCTCTGTGAGTCCCAGGTTCTCCGTGAATTCCTATGCCTATTTCCATTTCATCTTCTGCCAGAGTAAAACTTGGTTTGCCCGCTGCAGGAACTACACAAGGAGTAATTGCCATTCCCATAGATCTTACATTTGCAATTACTTTTTCAGCTACTTTTTTTACCTCTTTTAAATCTCCTCCTTTTTCGGCTTTAGCACCCGCAATCTTATGAACGAAAACAGTACCTGCTATACCACGTCTGCCTTGTGTCCAAGTACTATTCTCAACTGCTACATCATCATTTACTATAACTTCATCAACTTCTATACCTTCCATTTGTGCCATTTCCTTTGCCATTTCAAAATTCATTACATCTCCAGTATAATTTTTAATTATTAATAATACTCCTTTATCTGAATTTACTGCTTTTATAGCTTCATAAATTTGATCAGGAGTAGGAGATGTAAAAACTGCTCCGGGGCATGCTGCATCTAGCATCCCATATCCGACATAACCTGCATGGGCAGGCTCATGTCCACTGCCACCACCACTAACAAGCCCAACTTTACCAGCTACTGGCGCATTTTTCCTAACGATTACATCAGTGTTTTCTAATTTTCTAACATATGAAGAATGTGCATCTAAAAGTCCTTCAAGCATTTCCTTTACAACTGTTTCTGGATTATTAATTATCTTTTTCATTATTTACCTCCTTAAAAATATTTTTTTTATTTAAATCTTAAATGCAATTTACATGCCAAATATACATATAAAAAATAATGCTAAAAAGTAGCCTTCAGAGGCTACTTTGGTAAAATGTATCAATTAACTAATTTTATTGGTATTAAATATCAACTATGCCGTACTTTCGCGCTTTTGAAGCTATTGTTTTATGTGTAAGACCCAAAACCTTTCCTGCTTTATTAAAACTTTTATACTTTTCCAAGGCTGCTTTTATTATTTTATACTCATATTCTTCCATTTTTAACAGATCAGTATTTTCACCAAGATATATAATATTTTCTTCTGCTAATGTTTTTTCATTATTTATATATGACGGCAAATCTTCATAATCAATATAATCAGAATCACTTAAAGTAATACATCTTTCAATAATATTTTCTAACTCCCTTATATTACCTGGCCAATCATAATATATTAGTGCTTGCATCGCTTTTTTAGTTATTCTTTTTACATTTTTGTTCAGTTTGTTATTTAACTTGTTAATAAAATACTCTGTTAATATGGGTATATCTCCTCTACGTTCTCTTAATGGTGGCAAAAGCACTGGTATAACATTTAATCTGTAATATAAATCTTCTCTGAATAATCCATCTTTAATTGCTTTTTCTAAATTTTTGTTAGTTGCAGCGATAATTCTAACATCAACTTTTATTGTTTTTATTCCCCCTACTCTTTCAAATTCTTTTTCTTGAATAACTCTCAAAAGTTTTACTTGTGTCTCAATAGGAAAATCACCTATTTCATCAAGAAAAATCGTTCCACCATCTGCAAGTTCGAATTTTCCAAGTTTTTGTGTAACTGCGCCTGTAAATGCTCCTCGTTCATGTCCAAATAATTCACTTTCTAAAAGAGTCGTCGGGATTGCAGCACAATTTACTCTTATAAAAGGTTTGTCCTTCCTCTTACTTGAATAATGTATTGCATTTGCAACTAATTCTTTACCTGTACCACTTTCTCCTCTTATAATAACATTTGAATCTGTTTCAGATGCTTTAGAGGCAATAGTCAAAGCGTCCTTTAATTTCCCACTATTACCTATTATTAAATCAAATGCTTTATCAAACTTTCTATTCCTTTTTAATTCATTTTCCAAATATTCTATCTGTGGAAAATCATAAAACACTATTACAGAACCCTCTATTTTATTATCAGCGTAAATAGGTGTAATATTTGTAAGTACCGTATTTGTACCTATCTTCAATTTTTTATTAAATTCGTCTTTACCGGTTTTTAATACATCATTAATTCTTATATCGGGAATAATGTCCTGTATATTCTTTCCAACAGCATAATTAATATTTATATCAGTGATACTTTCAGCAGCTTTATTAAAAATAGTAATTATACCATTTTCATCTGTTACCACTAAACCAGAGCCAATAGAATTAAATATTTTTTCATAAGCAGTTGAAGCATTTTTTAATAATTCATAAGTACCTTTTTCTTCTTTTTCGTTACCTAATTCTTTATAAAAAAATAGTTTAAATTCTTTTATAGCATTATCAATATTATTACCCTCGATAATAATTTCTATATTTTCTCCCCGAGAAGCAAAAAAAGTGATCATTGATAACATACTATTTGCTGGTACCAGTCTATTTTCTTTTGATTTTTTTAAAAAAATACTTACATTGTTTTTTTTACTTATTGCATTAACCCTTTGTACAATATGTGCAGCTATTTGTGAATGGATACTTACAGGAGCTATTAACATTTCTCTTATTTCTCCCATTTTTATCACCACACAAAATTTCATTTTTCATACAAATTTCTTGTTGCAACAACATCTACTCCTGTTCCTGCTATATTTGAAACGACTACATCTCCTATTTTAAAAGGTGCTTTAACTTCAATTTTTGAAAGCTCTAACATTATTTCTTCTGTTTTGCTCTTAGGAACTGCTTCTTTTGTACGCACAGAAAGAAGCGGCAGTTGTCCATTCTTAGCCCTGACACTAGAAGTTATAGTTCTCTTTGGCAATGTAACCTCATCAGTAGCATATTTAAGTCCTCTAGTACAAGAATATCCACTTATATTTTTTATAACACCTCCTTCTATTTCAACTTTTATTTTACAACCTAAGGGGCAGACTGTGCAAGTAATTTCTTTAATTTCCATATTAACCCTCCTCAACACTAAAAACAATTTCATCATCTTTTACTAAATCATTTAAAATCTTTTTATTTATATTAATTTCTATCATTTCCCCTGGCGTTAACCTCTGCTTTTTTTGTTTTAATAATAACTTATTTTTTGTTCTTACTGTTAAAATTTTATTAGTATATATATTTGTTGGTCTCATACGGAATTTGATTTTGTCTTCAATGTTTTCTATGTTAATTTTTTGTGGCACAACATATCTTATACCATAACCAGCACGTATAATAATATCATTTTTAATAAGATCTTTATTGCCTTTTATAAATTTAACGGCAGATGAAGCTGCTAAACGTGCTTCTGCACTTACATTATCAGCCAAATCGTGTACTTGCAAAACATTTCCACATGCAAATATTCCAGGAATGTTAGTTTCAAGCATTTCATTTACAACTGGTCCACCGGTTATATTATCAATTTCAACACCCGCTTGTTTAGATAATTCATTTTCAGGTATTAATCCAACTGATAAAATAAGTGTATCACAACTTATATATTTTTCTGTTTCAGAAATTGGTTCTCGTTTTTCATTAACTTCTGCTATTGTTACACCCTCTACTCTTTCTTTTCCATGTATTTCGATAACTGTATGATTTAATAGTAATGGAATATTAAAATCATCAAGGCATTGAACAATATTTCTTGTTAAACCGCTGGAATATGGCATAAGCTCAACAACAGCTTTTACTTTTGCACCTTCTAAGGTCAGACGTCTTGCCATAATTAATCCTATATCACCAGAACCTAAAATAACTATTTCTGTACCAGGAAGATAACCTTCCATATTTACATATCTTTGAGCTGCCCCTGCAGTAAAAATACCCGCAGGTCTTGAACCTGGAATTGATATTGCCCCTCTTGGTCTTTCTCTACAACCCATTGCAAGAATTATGGCTTCTGCTTTTATATCTAAAACACCATCATAAGGATTTACTATTTTTAAAATTCTATCTTTTGATACATTTAAAACCATTGATTCAAGCATTACTTTTATACCATATTCCTCTACTTTATCTATAAACTTCTGAGCATACTCTGGACCAGTTAATTCTTCTTTAAATTCTTGCAAACCAAAACCATTGTGTATGCATTGCTGTAAGATGCCACCTAAATATTTATCTCTTTCTATTATGATAATATTAGTTATTCCCTTTTCATAAGCTTCGACTGCAGCACTTAGCCCAGCAGGGCCTCCTCCTATAATTACGATATCATAATTTTGCATCAGTAAGCACCTCTTTCTTTATAACTTTAGAAGCCCTTTCCAAAAGATAACTTTTAGCATCAGCGGATAGTATGTTCGATTTTCCACCACTTTTAGTAACTTCTAAAGGACTGATATTATACTCTTTTGCTAGTATCTCTAATACTCTTGGTCCGCAAAATCCACCTTGACACCTTCCCATACCAGCACGTACTCTTCTTTTAACACCATCAATAGACTTAGCTCCTATAGGTCTTTTTATCGCATCTATTATTTCTCCTTCTGTTACGGTTTCACATCTGCAAATTATACGGCCATATGAAGGATCTTTTTTTATAAGTTTATTCCTTTCCTCATCTGTAAGCTCATTAAATCTTATTAAAGGCCTTCTTTTAGGGTTAAAATCTTTTTTTGCAATCAATTTAATTCCTGAATCTTTTAATATATCTCTTACCATTTCTGCAATAGCAGGTGCAGCTGTAAAACCTGGTGACTCAATGCCTGCAACATTTATAAAGCCTTTTATCTCTGATTCTTTTATTATAAAATCTTTTTCTTTTGTATCAGGTGTTGATCTTAACCCTGTAAACTGAGTTATCGTTTTTCTAATATCAAATTTATCTACACTTCTTTTAGCACCCTTTAATGCTTTATCAAGACCTTCTTTTGTTGTTGCTTTAAATTCTTTGTCCTGTATATCTTCTGATGTGGGACCAATAAGCAAATTACCATCAACAGTTGGTGATACTAATATTCCTTTCCCCATACTTGTTGGTACCTGAAATATAACCGTTTTTGCTAAATAACCCTGATCCTTATCTAATATAAAATATTCTCCTTTTCTTGGATGAACTGAAAAAGGTTTTGCACCAGATAAATTGTTTATTGTATCAGAATAAAGACCTGCTGCATTTATAACATATTTTGAATAATATTTTTTTTCTTTTGTTGTAATTTCAAACAAATCTTCATCTTTTTTTATTCCAATTACTTCTGAATCGAAAATAAATTCCACTCCGTTTTGAGCAGCGTTTTCAGCAGCTGCAATAGAATAACCATAAGGACATATTATTCCGGCAGTTTTTGCATATAAAGCCGCTACAGCATTATCATTTATATTTGGTTCTATTTGTTTTAATAAATCTTTAGAAATAATTGAAAGTTCTTTTACACCGTTTTTAATACCCCTATCAAATAATTTATATAATTCCTTTGTCTCATCCTCTGAAAAAGCAACTACTACCGAACCTATTCTCTTTATTGGTACATCCAAATCCTTGCATAATTCATCGTACATTTCATTTCCCTTTACATTAAGTTTTGCTTTTAAAGAGCCTGGCTCAGGGTCATATCCAGCATGAAGTATTGCACTATTAGCTTTAGATGCTCCTTCTGATGCCACATCTTCGCCTTTTTCTAGTACTCCTACTTTTAAAACATATTTTGAAAGTTCTCTGGCAATAGAAGAACCAATTACTCCCGCACCTATTATTACTACATCAAACATATAAAAACCTCCTTAAAAAGATAAAACCATATATAACCGATTGGTAAATCGGCTATATATGGTTCTCATAATCTCAACCATACATATATTAATTTTTATTTCTATTTATATTATACACTTATTATACAAAAAATCAAAATTTTCTTTTTGAAATTTTTATTTATTCTTCCTCCCACTTCATAGCTCTTTTAACTGCCTTTTTCCATCCATTGTATAATTTAGTTCTCTTATTATCATCCATCGATGGTTCAAAATGCTTATCGGAATTCCAGTTTTCAATAATTTCATTTTTATTTTTCCAGAAACCAACAGCTAATCCTGCAAGATATGATGCTCCAAGAGCTGTAGTTTCAATTACTTTTGGTCTGTCTACAGGTACACCTAAAATATCAGATTGAAACTGCATAAGAAAATTATTTGCACTCGCTCCACCATCAACTTTTAACGCTTGTAGCTTAATCCCTGAGTCTTCTTGCATAGCTTCTAATACGTCTTTAGTCTGATAAGCTAATGATTCTAAAGCTGCTCTAATTAAATGTTCTTTTTTAGCACCTCTTGTCAAACCTACAATGGCTCCTCTTGCATACATATCCCAATATGGTGCTCCAAGTCCAACAAAAGCAGGTACAAGATACACACCATTAGTATCTTCTACTTTTATTGCATATTCTTCGCTTTCAGCCGAATTATTTATTATTCTCAACTCATCTCTCAACCATTGTATAGCAGCACCTGCTATAAATATACTGCCTTCTAAAGCATACTCTACCTTTTCGTCAATTCCCCACGCTATTGTTGTTAAAAGACCATTATTTGATGGAACAGCTTTTTCTCCCGTATTCATAAGCATAAAGCATCCTGTGCCGTAAGTATTTTTGGCCATGCCAGGCTCAAAACAAGCCTGCCCAAATAAAGCTGCCTGCTGGTCTCCTGCATCACCAGCTATTGGTAATTCTACTCCAAAAATATTTTTATCAGTATAACCATATACATAACTTGATGGCTTAACTTCCGGAAGCATTTGCTCTGGTATATTAAGTTCTTCCAATATCTCTTTATCCCATTTAAGCTCATGTATATTAAAAAGCATCGTCCTTGAAGCATTGGAATAGTCAGTCACGTGTACTTTACCTCTTGTCAAATTCCAAATAAGCCAGGTATCAATATTTCCAAAAAGTAAATCCCCCTTTTCTGCTTTTTCCCTTGCCCCTTCTACATTATCTAAAATCCATTTTACTTTAGTTCCTGAAAAATATGCATCTACTACAAGGCCTGTCTTTTCTCTGATTTTTTTGTCAAATCCCTTGTTTTTTAGTTCATCACATATAGGAGCTGTTCTTCTGCATTGCCAAACTATAGCATTATAAATAGGTTCCCCTGTATTTTTATCCCATACTACAGTTGTTTCTCTTTGATTAGTAATACCTATAGCTGCAATATCTTCTGCCTTAATACCCGCCTTCTCTAAAACACCTTTTGCAACACCTATTTGTGAACCCCATATTTCCATTGGGTCATGTTCTACCCATCCTGGCTTAGGATAAATTTGTTTAAACTCCTGATTCAGTGAAGCTATTATTTTCCCGCTATGATCAAAAATGATAGATCTAGAGCTTGTAGTACCTTGATCAAAAGCCATAATATATTTAGTCATAATCATTCCTCCTGTTATAATTTTTATTTAAATTAATATATATCGGCGAGATAAAATCCCGCCGAAACTGACATATTTAATGTATATTTAAAAATATCTGATATGCAAATGCACCTATTATTCCACCTACAATAGGTCCAAAGATTGGCACAATCAAACCATATCCCCAGTCAGAAGTTCCTTTCCCTGGTATTGGCAAGAGCGCATGAGCTAATCTTGGCCCAAAATCTCTGGCTGGATTAATTGCATAACCTGTAGGCCCACCTAAGCTTAAACCTATTGACCAAATAAGTAAGCCAATTAAAAGTGCACCTAAACCTCCAACTAATTGATTGTTGCCATTTGTAATACCAAGTATTCCTATTAAAAGCATTGCAGTACCAAAAGCTTCTGTCATAAAATTTTTAGCTAGATTCCTTATTGCAGGAACAGTTGCAAATGTAGCAAGCTTTAAAGTTTGATCTTCAGTTTGTGCATAATGATCCATATACATCAAGTAAACAATTACAGCCCCTACAAACGCACCTAATACTTGTGCTATGATATATCCAGGTACCAAGCTCCATGGAAAAGCTCCGATTGCAGCAAGGCCTAATGTAACTGCTGGATTTATATGAGCACCACTAACCCATCCTACTATATAAACAGCGACCATTACAGCAAATCCCCAACCTGCAGTAATAACAATCCAGCCGCTATTTTGTCCTTTAGATTTATTTAAAACTACGTTTGCAACAACCCCATCACCTAACCATATAAGTATCATAGTACCAAAAAACTCTGCAAAATACCTAGCAAAATCACTCATAAAATATCCCTCCATAATTCCTTGTAATAATAATTTTATTTAAAAAAATATATGTTTTATAAACCTCCTTTCTTTTTATTCTATAAACCATAACTCTTTTTTACTTGTTGAAACCGCAACAGCACCAGATTTTATAGCATTTATTACCTCTTCTTTTGTTTTTACAAGACCACCTGCTATAACTGGCTGATGTACATCTGCTGAGATTTCTTTAATCATTGAGGGAATTATACCAGGCATTATTTCTATTGCATCAGGTCCCATCTGCTTTGTTGTAGAAAGTCCTGTGTTTAATGCCTGCGAATCTAATAAAAACAACCTTTGGATGCCAAATAGACCAAATTGTTTTGCATGTAAGATAATATTACTTCTAGTCGATATAACACCATGAGGTTTTGATTTTTCTGCAAGAAATTCAACGGCTTTACTGTCTTTTCCTAACCCTTCCACTAAATCAAAATGTACAAGAACTATTTTATTTTTAGATTTTATATAATTTATTGTTTCATTTAGATTTAATATATCACTGAAAAGTAGAAATACAACTTCAGCATTTGAAGAAAAAACAGCTTCTAAATCACTTGAATTTCTTACTGCAGCAATTATAGGAAATTTTTTAATAGCATCCATAACAATTTTTTTCATATTTATTCCCCCATTTTTTATATTTGCAATTTACATGCCAAAAATGGATATTTAAAATTGAGTAATTTTAGCTAAAAAAAAATAATACTTGGTACAAATTATCAAAAACATTTATATATATGATAATTAATACCATTTTGTTATTTAATTAACAATATCTTTACCTTTCATTAAAAGAAAAAAACCAATAGCAGATGCAATCAAATAAACGTAATAAGTAAAAAATCTCCATATACCTACAAAAATTCCTAGTAAAACTTTAGGTAATATATTAGAAAATATACTGGCAAACCCAACTTCTACAACACCTGCTCCACTTGGTATAAAACTATAAGCTAATATATCATAAAATATAAGCTGTCTGCCAATAATAGATAATAAATTAAATTTAACTCCCATTGCAATTAACAATATTGGCGCAATACTATAAAAAAGAAGCCAAAAAATAATAGCATAAAATAATTGTGCTAAAAAAAATTTAGCCCCAGATGAAACCTTAAATAAATCTTGAAAATTTTTATGATATTGAATAATTTCATTTCTGGTAGTTTCAAAAAATATATTATAATTCCTTTTTTTTATAAAAGGTATTTCTTCTACTTTATTAACTATATAAATTATAAATTGCGGCTTTAAAATAATATAAATTAATAAAATTAAAAGTAATATAAGCACAATACTAACTAAAATTGCAAAAGCTGAAAGCGTTGCTCCTAATTCTAACTGCTTTCTAAAAAATATAAGCAGTATTGGTGGCACAGTTCCAAAAAAAATCCCCGAAAACAAGAGCTTAACTGTAAAAATCATCAGGCTTTTATTAGGAGATATATTTTTCTTATTCATTAAATAAAGAGTTAAAGGAAGTGCTCCTGAACCAAAAGGAGTTATATATCCTATAAAAAAAGTGGACAAATTGAATTTAAAGAGATAGGCAAATGGTAAAACTTCTCCTAAAGCAGATAATAAGTTTTTTATTCTTAATGTATCAACTATTAAACTTAATATAACTATTGTTAATATAAACAATATATAAACTGGCTTTATTTCAAGTGCTTCTTTTATGCCTTCAAATCCAGAAATTCTCATAAGTATAAAAATTGAACCAAAGCTCAAAAAAAGCATTAAAACCATCATATAGATGTTTTTCTTTTCAAGTATACCATCCAATATTATTCCCCCATTTTATACTGGATACAAAAGTAAAAACTTTTGTATCCATATTTATTTTATATCATCTAATGTCTTAAATACATAGCCCTGAGCTTTTATATCTTTAATAATTTTATCAAGAGCTAAAGTATCATCTTTGGAAACCGCATGTAAAAGTATAACAGCACCTGGATGAAGCCTTTTCATTACTGTATTATAACTTTCATCAGGCCCACCAGGAAGAGGCTTCCAATCCGCTAGTGCAATGCTCCAAAAAACAGTCTTATACCCTAACTGCTGAGTTAAATAAAGAGTTCTTTCGCTGTATTCACCCTTTGGTGGTCTAAAATAATGCATTTCTTTACCTGTTAAATTTTTAAACATATCAGCTAATTTAGTTATTTCTTCTTTGACTTTTTCATCTGATAAAGAAGGCATACTATAGTGATTGACTGAATGATTTCCTACTATATGCCCTTCTTCTACCATCCTTTTTACTAAATCACCTTTTTCTTTAATATAAGGTCCAGTAACAAAAAATGCAGCTTTTACATTGTTTTCCTTCAAAATATCTAGTATTTGAGGTGTATATCCATTTTCGTATCCTTCATCAAATGTTAAATAAACTACTTTTTTACTTGTGTCACCTGTAAAAATCCCATCATATTTTTTAATATATTTCATTGCTAAAGATGTTATTTCAGGTGTTTTATGATCTGGCAAAACTCTCATGCCCCATCCATAAGTTGTGTTATCAAGAGTTTGAGTATTTTGATATACACTTTTATTTACTGTATTAACAATATTACTTTCTTTTTTTTCTGTCGGAGCAACATTTGTGGATGTTTCTCTATTTTTCTCAGGTTTTTTAACGGCAGTATCGCTTTTGTCTTTTTGTAAAATATTGCTATTTAATTTATTATTATCTCTACTACTATTCTTAGATACTCCACATGAAACTGTTGAAAATACAAATGTTATAGCAACAATAAAAGAAAATATTTTTTTTATCATTTAGATACCTCATTTCTATATTGGATATACATTTTTATTTTTTTCAGTAATCAATATAATATACAAAACAATCTATTCAGTTTTTTCCTTATTTATCTCACATACTGTTCCTCTACATGGACAAAATCTACACATAGAAAAAGAAGGTTGTATTTCTGGAAAGAAAACGCCATTTTCCATTTTCCTCATATTATCTAACATAATAAGAAGTTGTTTTTTTAAAAATTTTCTGTTATAAATTTCAAACATAACATTTTGATAAACTATTCTGCCACGTTTTACATGCTTACCATAAGTTTCCTCTATAATCAAAAAATATGCAACTAACTGCATTACATCTTTGTAATAAGGAGTTTCTTCTTTTATTTTGCTGCTTTTTAGTTCTAAAGGTATTAATTCATCTCCAACTTGATAAATATAATCAGGTTTTCCAGATATTCCATATCTATCTGACTTTAATAATTTGCTGTATATTATTCCTTTTTGTTTTACATCCATTTGTTTATCTAAATAAATAAGTTTACCTCCGCGAAAACCTATAGAGCGTTTCATTTTTTTATAAAAAGGCCTTTTATTAATTATAGAGCTTATTATTATATAAATTGCAAATAATGCAAAAATTAGATTCAGAATAATCATTTATAAAACCCCATAATAATACCAAATATAATTAATAATAATATTGCAGCAGTTATTAGTATTTTTTTTCGCCTATTATTAATAATATCATTATAATATTTTTCATGATATTCTATACCTTTTTTAAAATTACTTAAAGATGAATCCGAATCCATTTGTTCTCTTAATTGATTTATATATTTATGTCCATATTTTTTTTCATAATACCATTGGTAAGGACAATATGCAAACTGATTTATTTCTGAAGCTGATATATATTTATTATACATAATAACACCTTGCCTATAAATTTTAAAATTATATTAAAATTATAACATAAAAAGTAAAATATTAAAAAATATAAGGTGGTTTATATTTTAAATACCACCTTATATTTTTTAATATTCTTTATCCTCTGGGATCTGCAACAATAAGAACATCAATAAATTTTGTACCTTTCATTATCCTTCTGACAATAGAACCTCTTATAATCTCATCTATCCTTCTCCTTACAGATTGTCCTAGAATAATCTGTGTAATAGCATTTTCCTCAGCAAATTTTATTATTGCCTTTGCTGGATCGTTAGCTTTTACCATAGAAAATTTAGCCTCTAATTTATTACATAGCATAGTTATTTCATCCAACTTTTTCAACCTTTTGGGATCTTCCATATCATCATCATTATAAATATGTAAAACAAATAAGTCCGCTTTTAGCATTTTTGCAATTCTATAACCTCTTCTGATAAGATATTCAGCATTAAATCTCATATTAACACAAACCAGTATCTTCTCTTGGGCTCCTTTTAATCCTTCAACATTTTTTCTGTTTTTATATTCTACAAGCCTATCATCAACTTCATTTGCAACTTCCCTTAATGCAAGTTCTCTAAGGGCTGAAAGGTTTCCTACTCTGAAAAAATTATCTAAAGCCATTTCTATCTTATCTTGGCTATAGATTTTGCCATTTTTTAATCTTTCTCTTAAAGTGTCAGGGGAAACATCAACTACTTCAACTTCATCACTTAATTCTAAAAGCTTATCAGGTATTGTTTCCCTTACTTTGACATTTGTCATTCGATTAACATAATCATTCAAACTTTCTAAATGTTGAATATTTACAGCAGTCATAACACTAATTCCGTTTTCAATAATTTCCAGAACATCCTGATATCTTTTTTCATTTTTTGAAGTAGGAGCATTGGTGTGTGCTAATTCATCAACAACAACAACCTGCGGCTTTCTTTTTATTATTCCTTCTAAATCCATTTCTTTTAGAACTACACCTTTATAATTTATTTCTTTTAAAGGAAGTACTTCAAGATTACCAATTTGTTCTTCCGTATCTTTGCGCCCATATGTTTCAACAAAACCAATAACAACATCTATGCCTCTAGATTTCATTTCATTTGCATCTCTTAGCATATGATATGTTTTCCCAACTCCAGGTGCTGCTCCTATATAAATCTTTAATCTACCTTTATTTGTCCGCTCAATTTCTTTTAAGAAATAATCCGCAGATCTTTTCATAATAGCAAATCCTCACTTTTTTAATTCATTTAAAAGACTTAGATTCAATTTTAAAACATTAACTCTTGGGTTTCCAAATATGCCCAAAAACCTACCCTCAATATTATTATCAACAAGTTTTTTTACAACATCTTCAGGTAAATTATTCGCTTTTGCAACTCTTTTAACCTGTAAATAAGCAGCTTCAGGTGAAATATGAGGATCTAATCCAGAACCAGATGATGTAACAATATCTACTGGTATGTCTTTTTTGTTAACCCCTGGATTTGCCTTTAAAAAATCAGAAATATTTTTTTCGACTTCCTGAGTTAATTTAGGATTTGATAAAGCATAATTAGTCCCACCTGATGACAGTGCATCGTAATCTACAGCAGACGGTCTTCCTTGAAACCATTTTGATCCGTCAAAATTTTGACCAATTAACTCTGAACCAACTGGCTTACCATCCTTTATAATTATACTACCATTTGCCTGGTATGGAAATATCAAATTTGCAATAAATGTCATGAAAAAAGGATATATAAACCCTAATATTACTACAAAAATGAGTATAAATTTTAAAGCTTTGCTTATTTCCTTCATCATAAATCCTCCGTATCTTATAATACTGATATAAGCATGTCAATCAGTTTAATACCTATAAATGGTGCTACAATTCCTCCCAATCCATATATAAAAAGATTTTTTGCTAAAAGTGAATTGGCACTCATTGGTTTATATTTTATACCTCTCATAGCAAGTGGTATCAATATTGGAATTATGATAGCATTAAATATTAAAGCTGATAATATTGCACTGCTAGGTGATGATAATTTCATTATGTTCAAAACTCCTATTGACGGAAGGGTACCTGCAATAATAGCAGGCAATATAGCAAAATACTTTGCCACATCATTTGCTATACTAAAAGTTGTAAGTGCACCCCTAGTCATTAAAAGCTGTTTTCCAATTGCTACAACTTCTATTATCTTTGTAGGATCTGAATCAAGATCCACCATATTTGCTGCTTCTTTAGCAGCCATAGTACCGCTATTCATTGCCAAACCAACATCAGCCTGAGCTAAGGCCGGTGCATCATTAGTACCATCTCCAGTCATCGCTACTAATCTTCCTAAAGATTGTTCTTTTTTTATCGCTTCAATTTTATCTTCTGGTTTGCTTTCTGCTATAAATTCATCAACACCAGCTTCTTCAGCAATAGTCTTTGCAGTAAGCGGATTGTCACCAGTAACCATAATTGTTTTAATTCCCATAGCTTTTAGATGTTTAAATCTTTCTTTCATACCTGGTTTTACAGTATCCTTAAGATATATTACACCTAAAATATCAGAATCTTTAACTACGATTAAAGGTGTTCCTCCTAATCTTGATATTTTCTCATAAACTTCTTGTAAATCATCAGGAATTTTACCGCCTTTTGCTTGAACAAATTCTTTTACTTTGTCATATGAACCTTTCCTTACTATTGTACCATCTTTTAAATTAAGTCCACTCATTCTTGTTTCTGCAGTAAAATCAACTATTTCAGCACCATTTATTACTGATTCATCCGGCTTAAAACCCATTTTTTTTGCAAGATCAACTATTGATCTACCTTCAGGAGTTGTATCCTTTAAAGATGCTAAAAGAGAATATTGAGTAATTTCTTCTTTAGTATGTCCTCCAACCGGTATAAAGTCATCTGCTAATCTATTACCAAAAGTAATTGTACCTGTTTTGTCTAATAACATTGTATCTATATCTCCAGCAGCTTCAACTGCACGTCCAGACATAGCAATTACATTAAATCTTGTAACTCTATCCATTCCTGCAATACCAATAGCAGATAAAAGCCCTCCTATAGTAGTTGGAATCAGACAAACCAAAAGAGCTATCAAAGTAGTTGCACTTATATTTACATTAACAAATTTACCTATAGGATAAAGTGTCATTACAACAACTATAAAAATAATAGTTAAACTTACCAAAAGTGTTGTCAAGGCAATTTCATTGGGTGATTTTTGCCTTTTAGCACCTTCAACAAGGTTTATCATTTTATCTAAAAATGATTCTCCTTCCTCAACAGTTATTTTTATTTTAATACTATCGCTTATAACTTTAGTACCACCAGTAACAGAACTAAAATCACCGCCAGCTTCTTTTATTACTGGAGCTGATTCACCAGTAATAGCCGATTCATCAATAGAAGCAAGACCCTCGATAATCTCACCGTCACCAGGTATCAAATCACCTGCTTCGCACAAAACAACATCTCCCTTTTTTAATTGAGAAGAATTAACTATTTGTATATTACCACTTTCATCAATAAGTTTTGCTGTAGTTTCCTTTTTTGTTTTTTTAAGAGTATCAGCTTGTGCTTTACCTCTACCTTCTGCTAAAGCTTCAGCAAAATTTGCAAAAAGTACTGTAACAAATAAAATAAAAGTTATAAAACCATTATAAGCTACATCATTATATGTACTACCAAAATAAGTAGGAAATATTGTTGCTAAAAATGTTATAAATGTACCAACTTCAACTACAAACATAACTGGATTCCTATATAATTTAACAGGATTTAATTTAACAAAAGAATTTTTTATTGCACCAACTAAAATTTCCTTACTCATTGTTTTAGCATTTTTTCTTTTCATAAAATTTTACCTCCACATTATCTAATGCTCAAAAATTCGGATATAGGACCCAAAATTACTGCCGGGAAAAATGTTAATGCTCCTACTATTAGGATAATTGCTATAAAAATAATAGCAAACAAACTGTTATCAGTTCTAAATGTCCCAGGAGATGGTGATGCAGGTATTTTTTCTGCCATAGAACCAGCAACAGCCAGCATTAGAATAATTGTAATATATCTGCCAAAAAACATAACGAGTCCTGTAGTAATATTCATAAAAGTTGTGTTTCCAATTAGACCAGCAAATTCAGATCCATTATTTGCTGCAGATGATGAAAACTCGTACAAAACCTGCGTCAAACCATGATAAAGAGGATTAGTTACAGACGAAAATCCAACTTTAAGTGATAAAGTTAACGCTGATGCAAATAATATTAAAAGTGGATGTACAAGTATCGCTATAGCAATAAGTTTCATCTCACGGGTTTCAATTTTCCTCCCAAGGTATTCTGGAGTTCTACCAACCATCAGTCCTGTTATAAATACAGTTAATATAGCATACATAATTATATTTTGCATGCCTGCCCCATCTCCGCCAAAAATAGTATTTAACATCATAAGCACAAGAGGAACAGCACCTCCTAATGGCGTATAAGAGTCATGCATACTGTCAATAGATCCTGTTGTAAATGCTGTTGTAACGGTAGCAAAAAGCGGGGATTGTGAATCACCAAATCTCATTTCCTTCCCTTCATAATTGCCATAAGGTTTCCCATCTATGTTAAAATTAGCATATACAGGGCCGGGATGACTTTCTGCATAAACTGCTCCAACAGCTAAAAATACAAAAATAACTGCTAAAGATATGTAAATTAACCAACTATGCTTTTTATTATTAATCATTAAACCATAGGTATAAATAAGTGAAGCTGGTATGATCATCATAGAAAGCATTTCGATCATATTTGTAAACCATGTTGGGTTTTCAAAAGGATGTGCAGAATTAGCGCCAAAAAAACCACCGCCGTTTGTTCCAATATGTTTTATAGGTTCAAATATAGCAACAGGACCTGTTATAAAAGTTTGCTTTCCACCTTGTATAGTATCTACAACAACTTTTCCTGCAAAATTCTGTGGAACCCCTTGCCAAACTAATATTAATGTAACAATAGCTGAAAGCGGAAGTAAAAGGCGAATTGTAACACGCACAAAATCAGCATAAAAATTTCCTAAACCTTCTGTTTTTTTACTAAGACCTCTCATGATAGCTGCTGCTGTAACTATACCAGAAGCTGCTGACGTAAACATTAAAAAAACAATGACAATAAGTTGACTTAAAAATGTTATCCCATCTTCACCTGAATAATGTTGTAAATTTGTGTTTGTCATAAAACTTATAGCTGTATTAAAAGCAAGAGAAGACTCCATGCCTTTTGCATTTGTTGGATTTAAAGGCAAAAAGCCCTGAAGCCTCAGTAAAATATATCCTAAAATAATCATTAGAATATTTACAAGCATAAAGGATAATGCATATTTTTTCCAATTCATATTTTCTTTTGCATCAATCCCCGCAACTTTATATATAAAATTTTCTACAGGCGAAAATACTCGCTCAAATTTCATTTCTTTGTATTCAAATATTTTATACATATAAGTTCCAATAGGTTTGGTCAACAATATAACAATTAAAAGCATTGTAATAAGTTCAAGATTCGAATACATTACATTTCCTCCCT
Organism: Thermoanaerobacteraceae bacterium; assembly: GCA_049700195.1. Classification (GTDB taxonomy): domain Bacteria; phylum Bacillota; class Thermoanaerobacteria; order Thermoanaerobacterales; family Thermoanaerobacteraceae; genus JBNAVY01. The sequence continues at coordinate 32,223 of JBNAVY010000013.1, read as the reverse complement.
CAAAACTCTTCTGGATGTATCAAAGCATAAAATAAATAAATTAATAATAGAAAAAAAGCAACATAAAGTAAAACCAATTTTAATACACCCCTGATTCATAAGTATTTGTTGAAATTAAGTTGCAACACCATCTTACTATTCCTTTTATAACATAGTACATAGATACTAAAGCAACTAGTAGGATTAAATCCATGTTTTTCACCTCTATTATTATTATCATTTTTAAAAAATAATATTAAACAAAAAATCCGCTCCACTTACAAGAAGCGGACTACACAACAACATTCTTTATATTGCCATGTCTTCCTAAATGCTTATTTATTATTGTATCATATATATTATATAATTCAATAGCTTAAATAACAAAGCTATTTTTATGCAATAAAACCGCTTTTTATCTTGTTAAAGCTGATGTAAAGCGTTACACATCAAGTAATCTATTTAAAACTTTGCTTTACATCACTTGCCAATTGTTTTTATTTTTACAATTTAATATTTTAAATAATAAAGAGGTTTAAATTTAAACCTCTTTATTATTTAAAATATTTTGTATCATTTTTTCATATCTTCTATATAAATTTTGGGCTGAAACTTTATTGTCAGATTCCACAAATATCTTACATGCTGGCAATTTAGAATCAGGAATTACTATAGCAAATCCATCTTCATGATTAAATTTTATACCATCAGCAAATTCCATTTTTTCTTTATTGCCGTTTTGAAACAATGTTTTTATAATTTTACCTTTGTCTTTCCATTCACAATTTATTATTTTGCTTATTTTATACCTGACAGGTACCTTACTTCTTATCTGTGAAAGTCTATATTTATTTATTTCCAGATAGTCCAAAAGACGTAACAAGAAATTGATTCCATCAAAATTAAGATTAAACTGTGCGGTTTTATCAAAAGATATCCCTTCTAAATCAATTATTTTTTTCATTCTATCTTTATAGGATATTTTACTAGTAATAACACCAAAATCAAATTCTTTTGCAAATTCAGATAAAACTTTTGAACTGTTAAATGGTAAAACAAAATCGTTTTTACTTTCTTTTTTCTTTAATAGCATACTAATATAATTTATTTCATCCTCAGTAAGTATTTCACCTTTTTCATCATATAAAATTATGTATTCTCCATTTTTTGAAATAGAAACACCAACATCAAATTTTTCTTTCGAAATATCAAAACTTAAGTAATTTTTTAAATCATTAAATATATTTTCAGTTACTTTATCATAAGGTTTTAGCGTAATAGAAGTTTTTTGTTTTTTATCTGTCAAATATTTAATATAATCTTCAGTAACATAAACTCTTTTGTAAATTTTTAAATTCCTATAGTCTGCTTTTTTATAATCATGTACTAAAAGTTTATTTTCAATCTTTTTTTCTATACTTACATCAATATCACAACCATTTTCATCAATAAATATTATCCTTATCTCTCCAGGTCTTATTTCTTCTACATAAATACCACCATTTAATTTTTCTTTTTTTATAACATATCTTATTGCAGGCAAAAAAGTTTTATCAGCATATAATCCTTCATTTCCTGCAGAAATAACCCCAAAAAAGAGTAGATTTGCTGCAAATTGTGCTAAAATACTTCCATCATTCCCAATAACACAACTTCCTGGATATATATTACCAAAGACTTCCCCAATTTCTACCAAATATTGAGAATTAAGACTCTCTCCTATAATTCCTTCTATACCTCTTTTACCAAATACAGCCTTTGTTTTCCCATTACCCCATATAATATTTTCTGTAATTACAGCTTTTTCTTCAATATTTTTTTCAGGCCAGATTCTAACTCCAGGCTTTACTTCACTAAAAGCTCCCAATGTAGTATTTTCCCCTATAACTGCATTTTCATAAATTCTTACATTATTGTATAGTTTACTTCCTTTACAAATTACACTGCCTCTAATTTCGCAATTATTGCCTAAAATTACATCATCCCATAAAATACTATTTTTTATACTGCTTCCTTCTTCAATTAAATTTCTCTTTCCAATTATACTATATGGACCAATAATAGCTCTATCTTTAATAATAGTATTATCGCCTATTATAACTGGTTTTTTTATAATAGCATCATTAGAAATCTGTACATTTTGCCCTATTATTAGATTTTCATCTAAAAGCTTTTTCCTATAGCCTAAATCTACTTTACCATTTAAAATATCAATGTGGCTATTAATGTACTGTTTTATGTTGCCTATATCACACCAGTATCCATTCGTCACATAACCAAACATTGATATATTATTTTTCAGCAAAAATGGAAATAAATCTTTGCTAAAATCATATTGTTTCCCTTCAGGTATATAATCTAAAATCTCCGGTTCTATAATATATATACCTGTATTTATAGTATCGCTAAAAACTTCGCCCCAAGAAGGTTTTTCTAAAAACTTATTAATTCTGCCTTTTTCATCAATTATTACAACGCCATATTCCAATGGTATATCTACCTTGGTCAATACGATTGTTACTTTAGAATTATTCTTCTTATGAAAATTATATACATCAGCTATATTTACATCTGTAATAACATCACCACTCATTACAACAAAAGTTTCATCAATAAAATCTTTTGCATTTTTCACACTACCTGCAGTACCTAGAGGCTTATTTTCCAAATAGTATTTTATATTGCCTTTATATTGTTTATCAAGATAATCTTTTATTTTATCAGGTAGATAATAAAGTGTTGCACAAATACCATTTACATCATATCTCTTTAAATGTTCAATAATATGTTTTATAGCAGGTTCCCCTGCAACAGGTACTAATGGTTTTGGTATCTCACAGGTTAGCGGCCTTAATCTGCTTCCTTCTCCCCCTGCCATAATAACTGCTTTCATTAAATCACCTTCTTAATTTTGTTAAATCCACTATTTGTTAGTATATATTTAATAAAAAAAAATATTCAAAAAATGCAAATTTAATTGTAAAACATAAATTTATATTATATGTAATAGATTTAAACAAAAGCTCTGAATAATAGGAGGAGAAAAATGTTATTAGTAACAGTTTATTTAGCTATAGGAATAGTGATTTTTATATTTGGTATTATCTTATTAACATCTGGTTTAAAAACTGTTTCAAAACAAAAAATCTCTAAGTTTATAAGTAAATTTTCAAATAATATCTTTATGTCAATTTTTACTGGATTTATTATAACTTTAACTTTGCAAAGCAGCAGTATGGTTACAATAATAGCAGTAACACTTGCTGATGCAAAACTTTTAACTTTAAATACATCTGCCGGAATTATTATGGGAGCAAACATTGGCACTACAATAGCTGTTCAAATATATGCCTTTAATTTTTTTGCAATTGCGCCATATGCGGTGTTTTTAGGTTCTTTATTTTATTTTCAAAAGCAGAATTTAAAACTAAAATTTCTAGGTAATGTAATCCTAGGTTTTGGTATTATATTTTATGGCCTTAAAATAATGAGTTTAGCAACAGCCCCTTTTAAAGATATACAAAATTCTTATTTATTAACAGATAAAATATCAAATCCTATTATAGGAATTTTATCTGGTATAATATCTTCTTTAATTTTACAGTCTAGCAATATAGGAATTGCAATTTTACAAGTTTTAGCTTCATCAGGACTATTATCTTTAAAATATTCTTTACCTGTGATTTATGGTTTAAATATTGGAACATGCAGTGAAGCATTCATAATAAGTTTTGCTACAAATAAAGAAGGTAAAAAGGTCGCTATTTTTAACATTTTATTTAATTTTATCGGAACAATAATATTTTTACCTTTTACTTCTTATTTTGAACAATTCTTAAAGATTATTTCACCACATAATTCTGCAAGACAAATTGCTAATGCACATACATTTTTTAATCTTTTTACAGCAATAATAATAATACCTTTTCTTAAATATATATTTTATATTATTAACATTATTATTGACAAAAGGAATACATAAAATTTGCTCTATAAATACATAAGCATATTTAATATTAAAAGGTGAGATTTATGGACAAAAAAATAAATATAAATGAAATGTTTTATATGATGATAATTTTTGAAATAGGAACTTCTGTTCTATTTTGTCTTGGTATAGATGCAAAACAAGATTCATGGATTGCTGTTATTTTTGCAATGATCATATCATTTCCAATTATTGTTATGTATATTAAAATATTCTTAAAATCAAACATGAACTTTGCAAATACCTTACAATATACTTTTGGTAATTATTTAGGCAAATTCTTTTCATTTTTATATGGAATTTATTTTTTTTATATAGCTTCAAGAAATTTAAGAGATTTTGTTGATCTATCTATTTGTACCTTATTCCCTAAGACACATATTTATATTTTTTTATTTTCAATGGTTCTTGTTGTCATGTATTATTTAAGTTTTGGAATTATATCATTAGCAAGAATATCAAAGATAATATTGCCTTTTATATTAATAATTATGGGGCTTCAATTTATACTTATTGGACTTAGCAGGCATTTTGAACCAACAAGGATTCTTCCAGTATTTGAAAATGGTGTTCCCCCTGTTTTAAAAGCGGCTTTTCCTCTTTTGGTAACTTTCCCTTTTGGTGAATTAATTGCTTTCTTAGTTATCTTCAATGACGTTACAGAAAAAAATAAAATTATGAAATATACTTTATATGCTTTTTTTATTTCAGGTTTTATTTTATCTTTTAATAATTTTATTATTATATCCTCAATTGGAGTTTTTGAAGCCTCAAGGAGTAATTTCCCTCTTTATCAAGTAATAAGACTTTTATCATTAGGAGGGTTTACTAATTTCGATACTTTTTATGTATTTGTTATGTCTATTGGTATATTTTTTAAAATAACTATTTTCACATATGCAGGTTTAAAAATATACAAAGAACTGTTTAATCTTAAAAGTTATAATTCTATTATATTACCCATTGCTGCAATTTTAATTGGAACATCAATAATAATAGCAGATAGCTATTCAACACATATTTTAATAGGTCTTAAAATTACTCCATTTTATATACATATTCCTATGCAAATTATTATCCCATTATTTGTTTTTATAATTTTACATATGAAAAAGAAGGGAAAAACTATATAGATTTCCCCTTCTTTAGATTACTGATATAGCGGATATTTTTTCAGAAGTTGTTCTACTCTTAATATTGCCTTTTCTTTATAATTTTCATCTTTTATTATATTTACTATTATATCAGCTATTTCTTCCATATCTTCTTTATTCATTCCTCTTGTTGTTACAGCAGGAGTCCCCAATCTTATACCCGAAGTAACATTAGGCCCCAGTGGATCAAAAGGTATAGCATTTTTATTACAGGTTATATTTACATCATCAAGTCTTATTTCTAACTCTTTACCTGTTATCCCTGTATTCCTTAAATCTAAAAGCAACAGGTGATTGTCAGTACCTCCTGATACCAAATTAATTCCTCTTTTATTTAATGCCTCAGCAAGAGCAGCAGCATTTTCTATTACTCTTTTTTGATATTCTTTAAAGTTGTCCGAAAGTGCTTCTTTAAAACAAACCGCCTTAGCTGCAATTATATGCATCAATGGCCCACCTTGTATACCAGGAAATATTGCCTTGTCTATTGCTTTACTATGTTGTTCCTTGCATAATATAGCTCCACCTCTTGGTCCTCTCAAAGTTTTATGTGTTGTTGTAGTAACAACATCAGCATAAGGAACCGGATTAGGATGAAATCCAGCAGCAACAAGACCTGCTATATGCGCCATATCAACCATAAAATATGCATTAACACTATCAGCAATTTCCTTAAATCTCTTAAAATCAATAATTCTAGGATAAGCACTAGCTCCAGCTACAATAAGTTTAGGTTTATGCTCTTTTGCTAAGCGCTCTACTTCATCGTAATCAATACGACCTGTTTCTTCTTTAACTCCATAAGAAACAAAATTATATAACTGACCAGAAAAATTAACTTTGCTACCATGTGTAAGATGCCCTCCATGGGATAAATCCATCCCTAAAACAGTATCACCAGGTTTAATAAGGGCAAAATATGCAGCCATATTTGCTTGTGCACCAGAATGGGGCTGTACATTAGCATGCTCAGCACCAAAAATTTTTTTTAGTCTTTCTCGGGCTAAATTTTCAGCTATATCTACATATTCACATCCTCCATAGTATCTTTTCCCTGGATATCCTTCTGCATATTTATTTGTAAGCTGTGAACCCATCGCCTCCATAACTGCATTGCTCACAAAATTTTCAGAAGCTATAAGTTCTATTTTGTTTCTTTGTCTTTCAATTTCTTTTTCAATTACATTAGCAATCTCTGGATCAGTTTTCCTTATGATTTCAATATCCATGACTTTACCCCCTGTATTTTCTATTCTAATTCTATTATAGAATTTTTGTATACTATATTCAATAATAAAATCTCTACAAAATTTAATTTTTAAATACAAATATTTAACATTAAATTAACATAATTAACACATATTTAATTTAAAACTCAGAAAAATAGTTTATAATTATTATGAAATCACTTAAGATTTAAAACCCCCTATCCCTAAATTTTATTTTTTACTTGATTTTTGTTAAAAAGGATTGTATAATGTATTCTTGGTCAAAACAATGACTCCCCCTTTAACATATGTAAGCCCTTGGAACTTTCAAGGGCTCTTTTTTTATGGTAAAATATCTTTTAAGAGTTTTTCAAAATTTTCGTGAGAAATTTTATCTATTTGTTCTTTTGAATAACCCCTTTTACGCATTCCTTCTGCAATATTCGGAAAATATGAAATATCATTTATTCCATCTGGTGTACTCCTTATCCCATCAAAATCAGATCCAAATCCGACATAATCTTCACCAACTAGTTCACATATATAATCTATATGATTTAATACATCTTCAATTGTTGCATTACCATCATCTTTTAAAAACTGTGGTGCAAAATTTATACCTATTACCCCTCCTTTTTCGGCAATTGCAATGATTTGCCTGTCTGAAAGATTTCTTTTATGAGAACATAAACTTTTGCAATCAGAGTGTGATGCAATAATAGGTTTTTCAGCTATATCAATTACATTCCAAAAACCTCTATCATTCAAATGAGAAACATCAACAATCATTCCAAGACGGTTCATTTCCCTTACTACTTCTTTACCAAAGTAAGTTAATCCTGAAGTTTCAGCACCATCTACTCCATCCCCCAGATCATTTCTCAAACTCCATGTTAAGGTTAATGCTCTAACTCCTAATTTATAAAACATTCTAAGAAGTGAAATATCACCTTCTAAAGCTTCTCCTCCTTCAATAGATAAAAGTGCGCCAATTTTATTTTCTTTTCTTATATTGTCTAAATCCGCACTATTTAAAATCAATTTAATTTTATCCGTTTTATCAACAATATCGTACATTCTGTCTATCATTTTTAATGCCATAGTAGCAGCATTTTTTCTCATATCTTTAGGATTAACAAATACAGCAAATACCTGCAAGTGAACATCTGACTCAATCAATCTTGGCAAATCAATATGTAATTCAGAACTTCCATTAATAAAATCAATATCGTTTTCTACAAGTCTATTTAATGTATCACAGTGAAAATCAACAAACATATTTATACCCCCATTTAAATTTATATTAACTCAATATGATTTTATCACAAAAATTATGAACTGTATTTAAAATAAATATAATACTTAAAAATATAACAATTAATCTTTGTATTAATAATTAATATGATATAATAATCATTAGAATGGGGGTTACAGATGTATGTTTAAGAGTAAGAGAAGGGTACTTTTATTTATTCTTTTTTTTGCTTTATTAATTGGTATTACATATATTATGAATTGGGAAATGGCTATAGCTAATTTTACTGAAAAAAGTTCTATTCCAGCAATACATGACCCAGGAAAAAGAATTTTAGTAATTGTACCACATCCAGATGATGAATCACTTGGTATGGCAGGAGTTATTCAAAGAGCTATATCAGAAAAGCATCCTATCAAAGTAGTTGTTGTAACAAGTGGTGAAAGCTACAAAAAAGCTGCTATGGTTTTTAGCGGACATACAAATCCAACTCCACATGACTTCTATAACTTTGGTCTTGCAAGACAACAAGAAAGTATTGCAGCCATGGAAAAGTTAGGGCTGCCTAGAAATGATTTAATATTTTTAGGTTTCGCTGATGGAAGTACAAGATTTTTATGGAGTCAGTATTGGGATAATAACCGCCCACGGATAAGTGGTGGTACACAAGTCGCTTATGCACCATATAAAACAGTTTATAAACCTGGTGTAGCATATACAGGAGAAAATATGGTAAATTTACTAACAGAAATAATTAATGATTTTAAACCTACAGATATTTACTACCCTTTAGCTGATGATATACACCCTGATCATTGGGCCATAAGTAATTTTGTGAGATATACTTTAATTTCACTAAACTTAAATATTAATGAGCATATGTTTTTAGTACATCATCCACAATGGCCTGTTCCATGGATGGCTGAAAAAGCCAGACCCATGTATCCTCCTGTAGATATGGAAACTAGTAATACACAATGGCATTCTTTTGAACTTACTGATAACGAAATTTCTATAAAACAGTTGGCAATAAAAAAATATAAAACACAAATTGATGTAATGGAACCATTTTTAATGGCTTTTGTAAGAAAAACAGAGCTTTTTGCAGAAAAGCCCATAATAAATATACCTGTTCTAGACTCCCTGCCGGATTTAAACAGTAGGTTTATGCCAAATTCTCTTCTTAAAGTATACACAGGAGGTATGCTAAATGAAGAAATATATAGAAGTGCTGCTTTAACTAAATTAGGTGCTTTTTATTACAATGACACTCTTTATATAGGTATTGAATCTGCAAGACCTGTATCTAAAAAAGTAATTTACCATATAGAATTAAGATTATTTTATAAAGATAAAAATATTAAAAGAATAGATCTTGGAGTTTTGAACGGTAATTTATTTGAATACAAAAGAGCAGAAAATAGTTTAACAAATATTATTGCTGGCAAACCATTAATAGATAAAAATAAAATTTGGGTACAGATAAAAATACCAGATAAAAACAACTTAAATCTTATTTTTATGGGTTCTGACTCTATTTACGGTAAAAAATTAATAGATAAAATTCCATGGAATCTGTATAAAATCGATTAATAATATTTTATAAGTTTTAAGGAGGAAAAAGCATGCATCTTATGCATTTAACTATAGCATTTATTTCTTTGCTCTTTTTAGCTGCCATAATGAATTGGAAGGAGGATATAAAAAACTTCTTCGAAAGGATAAATTTACCCTCTATTGATTATATAGGTGATAGAATCCTTGTTATTGTACCACATCCTGATGATGAAACAATAGGCACTGCTGGAATAATTCAAAGAGCTATAAAACTGAAAAAACCTATATTATTAATTGTTGTTACGAGTGGTGAAGCTTATAAAAAAGCTGCTATTGCATTTTTCAAAAAAGCAAAACTCACATCAGAAGATTATTATAAGTTTGGTTTAAAAAGACAGCAAGAAACTATCAATGCTATGGAACTTTTAGGATTACGGCGAGAAAATATTATTTTTTTAGGTTTTTCAGATGGAACAATGAAATTCTTATGGAGTCAAAATTGGAGTAAAAACTTCCCAAAAGTCAGCAGTACTACAAAAGTAAACTATGTTCCATATGATACTGCTTATAAAAAAGGAATATCATATACCGGCCAAAGCGTTGTAGAAGTTTTATCTGAAATAATTGATAACTTTAAACCTACAGATATTTATTATCCTGTTTCAGATGATATGCATCCCGACCATTCTGCTGTGCACAATTTCGTAAAATATGTAATTTTAAGTAAAAACTTAAACCTAAACGAACACCAATTCCTTGTGCATCATCCTGAATGGCCTGTCCCATGGGGTTCGGATATAAACAAAGCAATGTTACCTCCTACTGACATGGTTAAAAGCAATACAACATGGGAATCTTTTGTCTTAGAAAAAGATGAAATCTTAACAAAACATTCTGCAATTTTAAAATACAAAACACAAACCGAAATGATGAAACCTTTTTTAATGGCTTTTATAAGAAAAACAGAATTGTTTTGCAAAAAACCAATAATCATTATACCAACACTAGATAACATGCCTGACCTAGAAACATATATAAATAAAAATCCAATTTTAAGGTTATATGCTGGAGGAGTTTTAGAGGAAGAAATATATAAAAGTGCAGCTTTAACTAGATTTTCAGCTTTTAAATTTAAAGATACTTTATATTTAGGAATTGAATCTGCAAAACCTATATCTAAAAAAGTTTTATATCGTTTTGAAATGCGTTTTTTCGATAAAGATGATAATATTAAAAGAATAGATTTTGGTATTATAAATGAAGTATTTAATCAATATAAATTTTCCGAAAATAGTCTTATAGAATCTTATACAGATAAACCTATTATATACAAAAATAAGATGTGGGTACCTGTTAGAATTCCAGATGTTAAAACTTTAAAATACATTTTTATTGGCGTAGATTCAATATATAAAAATAAATTTATTGATAAAATACCTTGGAACATATATAAAATAAAAAATAATTAAAATTAATAAAACGTTCATTTATATGTAAATGAACGTTTTATTAATTAAGATTTATATCTATTTTCAAGTTCTATAAATATATCATTTAAGCTAATTTTTTTCTCAACTAGCAATACAATCATATGATATATTAAATCTGAAACTTCATAAATCATTTCGTCTCTCGAATTATTTTTTGATGCAATAACAACTTCAGTAGCTTCTTCTCCAACTTTTTTTAAAATTTTATCAATCCCCTTTTCAAAGAGATAATTAGTATAAGAATCTTCTTTTGGATTCATTTTTCTATCTTTAACTCTTTCATAAACTTTACTTAAAATGTCTATTTCAATTTCGGTTTGTTTATCGAAACTTCTATAAAAACAGCTTAAGTTGCCTGTATGACAAGCAGGTCCTTTTGCTTCTACCAAAACTAAAAGAGTATCTTCATCACAATCATAAAAGATTTTTTTAACTTTTTGAATATTGCCTGATGTTTCGCCTTTGTGCCAAATTTCACTTCTACTCCTGCTGTAAAAAAAAGTTTCTCCTTGTTCTAAAGTCAATTTTAGGCTTTCCTCATTCATATATGCAAGCATTAAAACTTTCCTTGTATAATAATCCTGAACAATAACAGGAATAAGTCCTTTTTCATTAAATTTTAAACTTTTTATATCAATCACACTAAACATCCTTTCCTTATAATCTCACAGGTATCCCTTCAATTTTTATATATTTTTTTAAATCCTGTATATCAATCTCTCTAAAGTGAAAAACAGAAGCTGCCAAAGCTGCATCAGCTTTTCCCTGTATAAAAACGTCTATAAAGTGTTCTTTAGATCCTGCCCCACCTGATGCTATTACAGGGATATTTACATTTTCACTTATAAGTCTTGTAAGTTCTATATCATAACCACCTTTAGTACCATCTTTATCCATACTTGTTAAAAGTATTTCTCCAGCCCCTGAATTTTCTGCCTTTTTTGCCCATTCTAAAACATCAAGTCCGGTATCTATTCGACCTCCATTTATATAAACATTATAACCTTTCCCATCAAATCGCTTTTTGGCATCTATTGCAACAACAACACATTGGCTGCCAAATCTTTTAGCTGATTGTGTTATTAGAGCAGGATACTTAACAGCTTGTGAATTTATAGAAACTTTGTCAGCACCCGCTTTTAAAATGTTTCTTATGTCATCTATATCAGAAATACCTCCTCCAACAGTAAGAGGAATAAACACTTTTTCAGATGTTTTTTTCACGACATCTATCATGATTTTTCTTTTTTCATATGATGCAGTAATATCTAAAAAAACAATTTCATCTGCTCCCATATCATTGTAGCTTTCAGCTATTTCAACAGGATTTCCCGCATCTTTTAAATTTAAAAAGTTGACCCCTTTTACTACCCTGCCGTCTTTGACATCTAAACAAGGAATTATTCTTTTTGCAAGCATTTATATTACCTCCAAAGCACTTTTTAAGTTTATTTTCCCAACATATAAGGCTTTACCAATTATCGCGCCATATGCTCCTATCTCTTTAAGCCTTTTTAAATCCTCCATTGAGGAAATGCCTCCTGATGCTATCACTTTTACACCTGTTTTTAAAATATCTTCTAAAGCTTTAAAATTTGGTCCATTAAGAGTTCCATCTTTAGAAATATCAGTGAAAATTATAGTCTTGACTCCTATTTCTTTCATTTTTTTAGCTAACTTTATATCTTTCATTTTAGTCTTTTCAAGCCATCCACTTACAGCAACTTCTTTATTCTTCGAATCTATAGCTATTATAGTTCTTTCTTTGTAATTTAAAAGGGAATAAAGAAGAAGGTCTTTGTCATATATTGCTGCCGAACCCAAAATTACATACTTAACACCCATAGAAAAAAGATAATCGATAGTTTCTCTATTCCTTATTCCTCCCCCTACTTCTATCTCGGCTTTACATTTTTTAGTAATTTGTTCAATGATTTTACCATTTACCAAATTACCTTGTTTTGCACCATCTAAATCAACAACATGAATTCTCTTTGCTCCTAATTCATCCCACATTTTAGCTGCATCAACGGGATTTTCATAATAAACCTCTTTGGTATTAAAATCTCCTTTTGTAAGCCTTACACATTTCCCTTCCATAATATCAATTGCAGGTATTAAAACCATTTTGCCATCTCTCCAAAATTTTTCAAAATTTTAAGTCCCACTTTTCCGCTCTTCTCAGGATGAAATTGACAAGAAAAAACATTATCTTTAATTATAACTGCAGGTATCTGAACACCATAATCAGTCACTGCATACACATAATTTTCTTCGTTGTTGGCTATATAATAAGAATGAACAAAATACGCATAATCTCCATTCTCCACTCCTTTAAGAAGTGGAGTTTCTCTTTTTATTTCGAGACTATTCCATCCCATGTGAGGAATTTTATTATTTTTCGGAAGTTTAATTACTTGCCCTTTAAAAATCTTAAATCCATCAGTTTCTTCTATCTCAAAACCTTTTTCAAATAAAAGCTGCATCCCTAAACATATCCCCATAAACAACTTACCTTTGTCTATCTGTCTTTTTATTTCTTCAAACATGTCAGTTTTTATAAGAGTTTTAATCGCATCAGGAAAAGCACCTACTCCAGGAAGAACTAATGCATTAGTCTCTTTTACTGAAGCTGCATCTTTTATAATTTTTGCCTCATAGCCTACGTATTTAAATGCTTTTTCTACACTTCTTAAATTTCCCATTCCATAGTCAATAATCCCTATCAATTTTCCACCGCCTCACTTAAATTACGTATAAAGTATAAAACTGTTTCTTTATAAAATCCCTTTAGTAGATGGTATCCCTTCTACCCTTTCATCTATCTTTAACGCTTCATCAATAGCCCTCCCTAGTGCTTTAAAAGTTGCCTCTATAATGTGATGCGTATTACCTCCATGCAAAAGCTCTACATGCATTGTAATGCCAAAGTTGTAAGCAACGGCTCTCAAAAATTCCTCCACATTTTCCGTTTCAAAATTCCCGACTCTTTCAGCTTTTAAAGGCAAATCACAATATAAAAAAGGCCTTCCACTTATATCTACACAAACTCTCACTAAGGCTTCGTCCATGGGTACATAAAAAGTACTAAACCTCTTAATAGATTTTTTATCGCCTACAGCCTTTAAAAAAGCATTACCCAATACAATACCTATGTCTTCAACAGTGTGATGAGTGTCTACCTCTAAATCTCCTTTTGCCACAACTTTTAAATCAAAAAGTCCATGCCTGGCAAACAAAGAAAGCATGTGGTCAAAAAAACCTATTCCTGTAGCTATGTCATAATTTCCTTTCCCGTCAATATTAAGTTCAACGTATATATCCGTCTCTTTAGTTTTTCTTTTAAATTCCGCCTTCCTCATGGCAATAACTCCTTTAACCCATTTATTAAATAATCATTAGCTTCTCGGCTACTTACTGTTATCCTTAAAGCTCCTTCAAGCCCTTCTAATTTAGAAAAATCCCTCACCAAAATTCCTCTTTCTAAAAGCCCTTTGTACACATAATCTGCATCTTTGAATTTTACCAATATAAAATTCGTTTTTGAGGGATAAACTTTAACGCCAGAGATTTTGCTTAGCTCTTTTATAAGACGCTCTCTTTCTTCTAAAATGTAGTTAATTCTTTCTTTCAAAATATCTGTTTTTAAAACTTTCAAAGCTGTTACCTGAGATAAAGAGTTAATGTTATAAGGTGATTTCACAAGGTTTAAATACTTTAAAATATTCTCGTCAGCTACAGCATATCCCACTCTCAAACCGGCAAGTCCAAAAGCCTTTGATAAGGTTCTTAAAACAATTAAGTTCTCAAATTTATTTATAGCATCAACAATCGTATTACCGTAAAATTCAAAATAAGCTTCGTCAACAACTACAATTCCATTGCTCTTTTGTATTATTTTAATTATATCTTCTCTTTCTATAACACTTCCTGTTGGATTATTTGGGTTGCACAAAAAGATTAATTTAGGCTGATATTTTTCTATAACTTCCGTGAAGCTGCCCACATCATAAGTATAATCTTCTTCTAATTCTACAGGTATTTCAACGGCTCCTGCTATTTTGCTGTATACACTGTACATAGCAAAAGAAGGATGAGGATATGCTACTACATCACCTTTGTTAACAAAAGCCAGCATAATAAGGTGTATTATCTCATCCGAGCCATTTCCTACAAATAAGTTTGCAGGCACTACTTTTAAATATCGTGCCAATTCTTCTTTTAACTTTTCTGCATTAGGGTCTGGATATACATTTACTTGGGAATATTTTATAATTTCTTGAATATTTTTTATCACTTCTTCAGGAAGTTCAAAAGGCGTTTCATTTGCATCCATCTTATATCTGTAAGGAATACTGTGCACTTCATAATTTTTAAATCCCTTAATTTCTTCTCTCACCAGATTCTCAATCATTTTAAAACCTCACTTTTATAGAATTAGCATGGGCGGTAAGCCCTTCTGAATTTGCTAAAGTAATTACATCCTCTTTTACCTCTTCTAAAGAATCTTTAGAATAATAAAGAATATTCATCTTTTTGATAAAGTCTGAAACAGAAAGAGGAGAGAAAAACCTTGCTGTTCCACTGGTAGGTAGTACATGGTTAGGGCCAGCAAGGTAATCACCTAAGGGTTCTGGGGAATATTCTCCCACAAAGACTGCTCCTGCATTTTTGATTTTGCCAATTATCTCAAAGGCATTGGAAATATTAAGTTCTAAATGTTCTGGAGCTATATCATCTGCAATATCAATTGCTTCTTTTAAGTTGTTTACAACAATTATCGCACCGAAATTTTTTAAAGACTTTTCAATTATTTCTTTCCTTTCAAGATATCCAATTTGCCTTTCAATTTCTGTTTTTACTTGTTGCGAAACCTCCAAAGATGTGGTTACAAGTATTGAAGATGCCATTATGTCATGTTCTGCCTGTGAAAGCATATCTGCAGCAATAAAACCTGGATTTGAATTTTCATCTGCTATTATCAAAACTTCACTGGGTCCTGCAACCATGTCAATATCTACATGTCCGTAAAGAGCTTTTTTGGCCATTGCAACATATATATTGCCTGGACCTACAATTTTATCCACCTTAGGGATTGAATCTGTACCAAAAGCCAAAGCTGCAACAGCCTGTGCACCTCCAACTTTATATATATCCTCTATTCCTATTTTGTCTGCAGCCACTAATACATAAGGGTTTAAACCTTTTTTGCCAGCAGGTGAAACCATCACTATTCTTTCAACACCTGCAACTTTAGCAGGTATTCCATTCATCAAAACTGAAGATGGATATGCAGCAGTTCCCCCCGGAACATAAATGCCAACTTGAGAAAGAGGCCTTATTATTTGCCCATAAAATATTTCCTCTTTAAAATCCATCCATGTAGACTGTTTTTGCTTTTCATGAAATTCTGTTATATTTTTGATAGCTTTGTCAATCCCTTTTAAAAATTCTTCTTCCACTTCTTTATAAGCATTTTTTATTTCCTCTTTTGTAACTTTTACAGTACTTTTATCAAGGTTTATTCCATCAAACATATAAGTAAACTCATATAATGCCTTGTCTTTTCTCTCTCTTACGTTTGAAATTATTTCTTCCACTTTTTTTGCTATCTCTCTATTCTCTAATTTACTTCTGTTGTGAATCTTTTGTAAAATACCATTGTCAATTCCCTTTCGAAAATCAAATATTTTAATCATAGCGAATCTCCTTTTAAAACAATTTATAATACTTCTTTAAGCTTTATTATTATATCTCTTATTCTTTGACTCTTTGTTTTAAGACTAGCTTTATTTACAATCAGTTCTGCTGTAGAAGAAAATATTTCTTCTATAATCACAAGTCCATTTTCTTTTAAGGTATTACCAGTTTCTACAATATCAACTATAACTTCTGCTAAACCCACAATAGGGGCAAGTTCAACAGAACCATTCAGCTTTATTATTTCTACGTTTTCTCCTTTTTTCTTAAAAAAATTCTCTGCAATATTAGGAAACTTAGTAGCAACTCTTTTATTTGTAAGAAAACTAATTTTTGCCTCTTTAGGCCCTGCAACAACCATTTTACAAAATCCAAAACCCAAATTTAAGACTTCATAAAAATCTTTTTTATTCTCCAAAATTATATCTTTTCCGCAAATTCCTAAGTCAGCTGCACCATGTTCAACATATGTCGGTACATCTGTAGGCTTTACAAGCATAAACTTTATAAAATTTTCAAAATCATTAAAAACAAGTTTTCTCGAATTTTCTTTTAATATTTTATTTGTTAGCATTGCCTTTTCAAATAATTCTATAGATGTATCTGCCATTCTACCTTTTGGAAGTGCTACCGAAATAATCTCCATTTTATTCCTCCAAATATATAATTTCATCAAAATCATCTTCAAAAATATTAAAACTTCTATTAATTGAATATATCTCAACAATTTTACCATGTACTCTTAAATCCAATGCTTTACTATAAGCATTATCTCTTGCTTTTTCTTCATATTTAATTAATACTTTTGGAACTTTATTAAGTATTTCTATATTTTGTTTTTTTAGAGCTAACATAACTCTTTCTATACTTATTGCAAAACCTGTCGCCGGAATATTTTTACCATATACACTTAGCAGATTGTCGTATCTTCCTCCAGTATAAATTGCATACCCAATTCCCTTAATAAAACATCTAAATATAATTCCTGTATAATAATTAAGATTTTGAACCATACCCAAGTCAAAACTTATATATTTACTTAATCCAAAATCTTTTAATATTTTATATACTTTCAACAGATAATCTAATGAATCATTTAGTTTTGGTATATTGTATAATTTTTTAACTTTTAAAATTATATTCTCATCTCCAAATAACAGTGGCAATTCAATTAAAAGTCGCGCTTTATCATCTTTAATTTTTTTTTCTTTTATAAAGGTTTCTATAGCTGACTGGTTTTTCTGTTCTAAAAACTCTCTTAACTGAATTGTTTCTTCTTTACCAAGATTAATATTTTCAATTATTCCATTAAAAATCTGAGCTTGTCCAATCTCCACTTTAAAATCTTTCAATCCTAAAGTTCTTAGTGCTTCAATAGAAAGTGCAATAACTTCTGCATCAGATTCTTCTTGGTTTAGGCCAATCAGCTCAACTCCAGCTTGAGTAAACTCCCTCATTTTCCCTGATTGTGTATCTTCATATCTAAATACATTTGCAACATAACATAACTTTATTGGATATTTATCTTTTAATTTTGTAGAGACAATTCTTCCTATCTGACTTGTAACATCAGGTCTTAGAGCAAGAATATTACCTTTTTTATCAAAAAATCTATATAAATTATTTTCATCAAATAAAACTGAAAAATTACTACTATATTCAAAAGTTGGAGGCATAATATCTTTATATCCAAAACTTATAAAAGTTTTTCTTATCTTTTCTTCAACTGCATGTTTTATTGCATACTCATCAGGAAGAAAATCTTGTACTCCGTCAGGCAAAAATATCATTAAAACACCCCTTAATATTTTATTATTGTAACGTGATAAAGTAATAAAATGTACTTTTATTATTTTATCTTAAATAATAATGTATGTCAAGTATGGATTTTTAATTTTAATTAAAATTACTCAAAATTCTTTTAAACATTAAGAAGGTTAAATTCTTTTGAATTTAACCTTCTTTTTTCATTATCACTAAAACATTATGTTCTTTTTTATCATTTATTAACTCTATCAAATCATTTTTTTCAAGTTTACCGTCAACATATACTTCCTTAATGCCTTGATTAATATTTTCTGGATTCTTGACATATATTTTATATTTTGTTTCTTTATAGGTGTATTCAACTTTAAATTCATTCCAATCTTTAGGTATACATGGATTGATTTTAAGATTATCACCATATTTTTTTATACCTAAAATATCTTCCACTCCAACACGATACATCCATCCTGCTGCACCCGTATACCAAGTCCATCCACCCCTTCCTATATGTGGTTCTACTGAATAAACATCTGCTGCTACTACATATGGCTCAACTTTATATTTTGCACATTCAATAGGTGTTCTTGTATGATTTATAGGATTTATCATGTTATAAAGTTTCCATGCCTTATCACCATCTCCAAGCTTTGTATAAGCTAATATAACCCAAATAGCTGCATGGGTATATTGTCCACCATTCTCTCTTACTCCTGGAGCATATCCTTTTATATACCCAGGATTTATTTCACCATTATCAAATGGTGGTGCTAAAAGCTTTATTATACCAGCTTCTTCATTTACTAGATAATTATTTACAGCTTCCATAGCTTCTTTAGCACGATTTTTTTCAGCAGCTCCTGATATAACAGCCCACGATTGTGCAATTGAGTCTATTTTACATTCAGTGTTATTAGCACAACCAAGAGGAGTACCATCATCAAAATATGCTCTTACATACCAGCTCCCATCCCATGATGAATTCTCTATATTTTTAGCAATTTTTTCAGCTTGCTCCTCATATTTTTTATACCTTAATATATCACCTTTATCTTTACATATTATAGAGAAATCTTTTAGTATCTTATACAAAAACCATCCTAACCATACACTTTCTCCCTTTCCTTTGTTTCCTACCTTATTCATTCCGTCATTCCAGTCGCCAGACCCCATCAAAGGCAAACCATGTTCTCCAAATTTTAATGAATAGTCTATCGCTTTTATGCAATGTTCATAAACTGTACCTTCTTTATCAGATATTTTCGGTTGATTATATCTTTCTTCCTCTTCTTCATCTAAAGGTCTATCTTCAAGATATTTTGTTTTTATTTCAAGTAAAGAATAATCTTTTGTTTTTAAAATATAATCTGCAGTAACAAAAGGCAACCACAATAAATCATCTGAAAACTTTGTCCTTATCCCTTTATTTGTTATAGGATGCCACCAATGTTGAACATCTCCTTCTATATATTGGTGCTCGCATGCATTTAAGATCTGCTTTTTTGTAAATTCAGGTATTACATGGACTATGTTCATTGAATCTTGCAATTGATCTCTAAATCCATAAGCACCTCCTGCCTGATAAAAAGCAGACCTTGCCCACAACCTACATGATATAGTCTGATATAAAAGCCAACCATTAATAAGTATATCAAATGATTTATCAGGTGTTGAAACGATTATTTTAGTTAAAATATCTTCCCAAAACAACCTGACTTCCTGCAGCAGAGTCTTGGCTGTTTCTATTCCTTTGTATTTTTTAACTTCATTTTCTATATCTTCATTTATCCCAATATATCCTAATAAAAATGTTATTTCTTTTTCTTCTAATTCATCTAATTCTATTTCTACTTTTATTGCAGCACAAGGATCATAGCCTGCACCTACTTTTCTTGAAAAATCTTTTAATTTCATTGCCTGTGGATTTGATAAATCTCCATTGTTACCAAAAAACTCTATCCTGTCCCCCGTAAATGAAACAATTTCTTCAGATGAAGTAACATAAATCACTTTTCCGTTAAAATCATCTCTATATACATTCATGATTTTCATAATGTTTATATCTTTATTAAATTCTGTGACTATATATGGTGCAGTATAATAATCACTTACACCCATGACAGGTCTTATATAATAAACTAATGCAAGCTTTCTTCTATACTTAGAATTATTCTTAATTTTTATAATATTAATTTTTACAGACCCTTCTTTTGGTACAAATACGACTAATTCTTGTTTAATACCATTATTTATAGATTTGAAAGTAGTATATCCAAATCCATGATTTATATAAAAAGGACCATCTTGCCCGGCAGGAAGTGGTGTTATTGTCCAAAACGAACCATCTTCATCATCTCTTACATAAATAACTTCCCCGGGAATATCTAATATTGGGTCATTATACCATGGTGTTAGCTTATTTTCCCTACTATTTAAAGCCCAAGTATATCCACCTCCAGATTCTGTAACATAAAATCCAAATTGTGGATTAGATATAATATTTATCCATGGAGCTGGGGTTGTTCTACCTTTAGCTATTTTAATACGATATTCTTTCTGTCCAATGTCAAAACCCCCATATCCGTTATCAAATTCGACTATAAAATCTTCAACTTTTTCTTTTTCATTATATACATGTTTATTCTTAAATTCTTTAAACTGACCAATCTGTGGCAATATGTCTATAGTCATTTGCTCATAGACAGAACCTTTGCCTTGTTCAAATTTTAAAGAAGCAACTGTGTTTAATAAAATTATATCATCATCTTCTAAATTAATTTCCTGTAATAAATACACTCCTCCATGCCTTTCAAGAATATCATGAGAAAAACCTGCTGAAATTATCTCTCTTATTTTATCATGCAAGGGTTGTATATAACCACTTTTATCTCTACTTAGTATCACAAGGTCAGTAAATATACCCTTCATTCGCCAATACTCATGTGCTTTCAATAATTGCCTTATTAAATCAATTCCTTCTTGACTTTCGATTTCTATAAGAACTATAGGTAAATCTCCAGATATGCCAAATGCCCATAATCTAGTTTGACCTTTATTATTTTTTAAAATCATATCTTCTCTTAGTTTTCTTTGCGGACTTATAAACAAAATATGAGTCAGCATTTTCTGAAATAACCCTAGTTCTTTTGCTTTTAAATTAAGATAACTAAGTTCAACTCTACTCCTGGTCCATGCCATCTCAAAAGCTCTATCTGTAGCTTTTTCATCTTTGTATTTATCTATAATTTTTAAAACTTCTTCATAATTTTCTGCAATTGCAGTTACATAAATAATCTCTCCTGATTGACCTGGCATAAGTTTTATTCTTTTTCTCAAACTCATAATAGGATCTAATACATTACCTTCAGTGTTTGAAAGTGGTTGATCAATGTCAAGAGCTGCAGGACTTGAAAGATTTCTTCCTCTACCTATAAATTTCGATCTATCAGTTTCAAATTGAGTATTCCCAATTGTTTCACCTTTTCTTACAAAAACCGAATGTAATGCCCATAACTTTTTACTTTCAGCACTTCTTGGCCTTCTACAAACTAAAATACTGTCTTTATCTTTTAAAAAAACTGTTCTTATAAAAAGTTTATTAAAAGCTGGATGTGCCAAATCTGAATCTAATTCAGACAAACAAACTTCACTAAAACTTGTAACTTCAATTATCCTTGGTTGTTTGCTGTTATTTTTAATAGTTATTTTTCTTATCTCAGCATTATCATCAGGAGATACTATAATTTCCATATGTGAATCTATATTGCCAACTTTTTTTAAAAACTCAACTTTATCAGAAGAAAAATTTACTTTATAAATTTCTTCATCATCATAAAAAGGAGCATATGTTAATGACCATACATTATTAGAATTGATATTTTGTATAAATATTAATGTTCCAAAATCCTGTTTTATATCATTTCTCCATCTTGTTAAAAAGATATCTCCTTTTTTACTATATCCTGTACCTCTATCTGTTATCATAACCGAATATTTCCCATTGGAAAGTACATGAACTTCAGGTAATACATTTTTTGGTTTACCCAATACCCGAATAAAATCTTCTTCTTTTCTTTCTTTATCAATTTTACCAATTACTTCTTTTACCTCTCTTGTAATCTTTGTAAAACTTGGCACCTTTTCTTGCAATAATATTTCCGCAGCCTTTATCATAGGGCTTTTATGAAATCTTTCCTGCATTATATTGTCATTAAAAAAATTATTTAATGCTACAAAACTCATACCCTGGTGATGAGCCATAAAGCTTTTAATTAAAGCCTTTCTTTTATTAAAGGAAATCCTTTCTGGTGTATAATCGGCCGCTTCATAAAATCCATATTTTCCTTCTAATCCCTCATCTTTAAGATACTTTATATTATCTATAACAGCTTTACTGTCTGTATTTAAAGCAAGCAAAGTACTGTATGGAGCTATTACCTTATCAAAAGATAATCCTCTTTTTAAGCCTAAATTTGGGACACCAAAAGCTTTATATTGATAATTAAGATTTATATCAAAGGCATAAAATCCTGATTCTGAAATACCCCAAGGAATATTTAGTTTTTTAGCATACTTCTTTTGGACTTCAACAACAAAAGTATAAGTTTCATCAAATAAAGAGTTATTATAATTTTTCATAATCAGTAAAGGCATAAAGTATTCAAACATCGTACCTGACCAAGAAACAAGACCTTTATATCCACCTTCGGATGTTAGCATACGACCTAATTTAAACCAATGTTTTTTGTCAATTTCTCTTTTGGCTATAGCAATAAAACTAGCCTGTCTTGCTTCAGATGCTAAAAGGTCATAATAAGACTTTGTCAATTTTTCATCCTCTACATTATATCCAATTGAAAAGAGTTGTCTTTTTTCATCAAACAAAAGCTTAAAGTTAGTTTCTTGTATTAAAATTTTTATAGTATTTAATATAAAAGTATTTTCTTTTATATATACCTTTAACTTATCTATAACTTTTTCTACTTCTTCAATATGATCTTTAAGGTCATTATTATTTGATTCATTTAAGCATATTTTCTTTATTTCTGCAAGATATTTTTCATATGTCTTTTTTAATGATTTTATTGAAATACTTTCTACAAATAAATTATAGTTTTCTTTAAATATATCATAGCATGATATATTTTTTAATTTTTCATCAAATTTGGTCCATATAAGAAGCTGGTCAAATTCATATAAAAATTTTTCTATATAATTTTTAACTCTTTTAGAATCATTACTGTTAACTACTATATTTTCATTTATTTGTTCAAGTAAATCTTTCCATTTGAATATATTTACATTTGAACTGTTGTTCATATCTTCCAGTAAAATCATTTGTTTTTTACAACATTCCTGTTTAAAAGTAATCAAAATAGTCTTTAATCCTGATAAAAATTTTGTTTCAACCAAAGGTTTATCCAAATATTCTTCCAAAGCTTCTTGCAAAGTAATAAGATATCCTATAAAATTACCGCTATCTACTGTTGATACATAATATGGCCTTAAAGGCTCTAAAGTTTTAGTATCATACCAGTTATATAAATGCCCATTCCATTTTTCAATTTTTATTATGGTATCAAATGTATTTTTTAAACGCTTATACATTTCAGTAGTTGTAATAAATCCCAAATCTCTAGCGCTTATAACAGAAAGTAAATATAAACCTATATTTGTAGGTGAAGTCCTTTCTGCAATACCATTTGGTGGATCTTCTTGATAATTGTCTGGAGGCAAAAAATTTTCTTTTTCATCAACAAAATCTTCAAAAAATGTCCATGTCTTTAAAGCTAATTTAGATAGTACATTTAGTTCCTCTTCATTTAAATAAATCTTTTTTTCCTTAATCGGTTTGCTTATATAAAAAGCTATATATGGCGAAATTATCCATAGCATAGAAATCACAAAAGCATATTTTAAATCATGTGGTTTTAAAAAACCCGCCAAAAAAACCACAACAATACCTTGTAAGCATGCAGGCCACATTCTTTTTATAAAACTTTTCAAATCATTACTTAATTTTCTTTCCATATCATCTGCTGTAACCCATTCAAGTAAATTCTTTTTTGTAAAATATATTCTTATAATGGTTCGAAAAATAGCATCTAACATAATGTAAGCCTGATAAGGTATAAATACAAATGTTAAAATCCCTTGATATAATGCTGCCCTAGTATTACTTAATATTTTTCTGTGATGTTTTTCTATATTAATGTCAAAATCAAACCTTAAAATCCAATCAAAAATATTCAAAATAAATGGAAATAAAGTTGCAACTGCTGCAATCATAATCCATAAAAAGCTCCTGCCTGGTAAAATACTAAATCCCATAAAAATTAAGATCAGTATCATAGGTGCAAATAAGCTTCTTCTTAAATTATCAATAATCTTATACTTCGCAATTAAATTTAGTGGGTTCTTGATTTTATCACCTTTTTTATTATTAATCTTTTTACTTAAATAAGGTAATAGCTGCCAATCTCCCCTTGTCCATCGGTGTAAACGCATAATATAAGAATTATATTTAGATGGATAACCATCAATTAACTCAACATCAGTTAAAAGACCAGTTCTAACAAAGGATCCTTCCAAAAGGTCATGACTCAATATTGTATTTTCTGGTATCATCTCTTTTAATATACTTCTAAAAATATTTAAATCATAAATACCCTTCCCAGTAAATATACCTTCTCCAAATAAATCTTGATATATATCCGAAACTGCTGTAGTATAAGGATCAAGCCCTCCATTTCCAGCAAAAATACGTGAAAACAATGAAGCATTACTACTTTCTAAACTAACACTTATTCTTGGCTGCAAGAGTCCATATCCTTCAACCACTATTCCAGAATCTTTATCTACAAAAGCACTATTTAGTGGATGTAACATTGTTCCTATAAGTTTTTTTGCAGTATCTATAGGTAAATTTGTGTCAGCATCTAATGTTATTACATATTTTATCTTTTTAAGTTTTTCGATATCACCACTTATAATATTGAAACTAGTGCTATGACTTCCAAAAATAAGTTCATTAAATTCTATTAGAGCTCCTCTTTTTCTCTCCCATCCCATCCATCTTTTTTGTGATTCATTATATAATCTTCTTCTATGAAAATAATAAAAAATATCTTCTCCATCTAGTGAATATATTTTATTTAATTTTTTTATTTCTGCTAAAGCACAATCTACTATTTCTTTATCTTGTGGTTCATCAGAATTTTCTCCATCCTTAAAATCTCCAACTATAGCAAAATATAAATTCTTTTCTTTATTTGCATGATAATACACTTCAAGTTTCTTAATTAAATCTTTTGCTCTTTTATAATCTGGTAAAAGAGCTGGAACTACTATTATAGTAGCGGCATTATCCGGTATATGATGTAACTCTATTTTAGGTATTAATGTAGGTTTTATAATATGCAAAAGTATCCAGTTAATTAATTCTACAACCATTTCACTGACAGGTATTATTGAAGCAAATATAGAAATTACAGCTATTAAAGAATTTTTACTTATATTTTGTACATAAACAAATATTGATAATTCTGCTAAAAATAAACCAAGCAAAATTAAACCAATATAGAAACTTTCCATATGGCTTTTTATAACCTTTTTAATTCTATTTTTGCCTTTTTTCTTATTCAAAAGTTTATTTTCAAATATACTCTTACCTTTTCCTATTATATAAAAACCTACATGGTTCATATAATTCAGTTTGGTGTTGTCATTTGCAGTCTCTTTAGCACATTCTAAAGCTTTTTTAGCTATAAACGTTTCTGAAGTATCAAAAGATTTTGCTATTCTTTCTATTTCATGCCTATAATAATCTCTTGATTCAAAATCCATCCTCGGATAAGTTCCATCGGGATCTTGTCTTAATATCTGCTCAACAGGACTTAAGATCTCAAATATCTGAGCCCAATCAAGAGTCGAAACTGTTTTTAAGCTTGTTATTGCATTACCTAAAGAAACTTGCAAAGTAGCTTGCATCTGATGAGCTCTTTCAGTAATTTCTATAATATTTGTATCATATTCTATAAGAACTTTATCAATGTATTGTATTATTTTTGATGAATTATCGCCTTCTTTTCTCAGCTTTCGCAGCATATGTTCTACAAAATGGTATGGAAATTTACCTATAATATTTACATTTTCATTAATTATTTTCTTTACATCTTCATATTTTATCTCTTCTTTTGCTATCAAAAAATCAACGGCTTTATCTGCTTTAAACCATAGTTGATGTATTTCTGTTAACTTTTCACAAAAACTCTTTATATTCTCAATAAGCGCGACTCTTATCATAAGACTCAGTGCCCATATTTCACCACTAGAAAGAAATGCTTTAGTCTGATATGCTTTTACAAAATTTAATATAGTTTTTTCATCAATTTTCCCATCAGAATGTGATACTAATTCAAAAGCTATTGAGTATATTCGTGGATAACCTTTGAAAAAACTATTTTTAAGTCCTGGTAATCCTGAATAATAACCTTTTGATAAATTTTTTCTTATCTCTTTAACCTGTTCTTCAATTATATAAAAATTATCTAAAAGCCATTCATCTTCTTTTGTTATTTCAGAAGAAGATTTTAAATTATTGCTAAGATTCCTATATACGGCTTTTATATAATTATAGCTTCTATTCATTCTAGGAATTAACATATAAGATAATCTTGTCTTTTTTATAATACTCTGATTTTGAGCAAGTTCTGCTGCATATTTTTCCATTTCCTCAGAATTTAACACTACATTATTAAAATCTTTAGAGATAAATTCATCTTTATTATGAAGTTTTCTAAAAATATAAACAATAGTAGCAAGGATAATTATTAAAATGATAAATATGTAAATTACATTAAACAAGCTTATCCAACTCCTTTTACTGCATTTTTGTGATAAAAATATTATTCCCTGAAATTTAAATATTAAAGCAAAAAAAATAAAACCCAGTTTATTTGGGCTTTTTTATAACCATTTTTTAATTTTAAAATATAGTAGTTCTATAAAAGCTATTAATCCCATAAAACCAAGCGTTATAAAGTATCCATACTTTGTATTTAATTCAGGCATATATGAAAAATTCATTCCATATATACCACTTATTAATGTTAAAGGCATAATAACTGTGGCTATTATAGTAAGAGTTTTCATAACTTCATTCATCCTGTTTGATATAAATGACATATAAAGATCTAAAGTACCTGTTAAAAGGTCATGATAAGTGTCAATAAGATCAAATAAACGCATTATATGATCATAAACATCCATAAAATACATTCGATTTTCTTCTTTTATAATAGAAAAATCATGTCTTAAAAATGTATTTAAAACTTCTCTCTGGGCTGTTATAATCTTCCTTAATTTAAGCATATTTTTCTTTAATACAAATATTTTATTTTGGATATTTTTATCTTCTTTTTCAAAAATATCTGATTCTATATCATCAATTTTTTCACCTATTTCATCAACTATAGGAAAATAATCATCTATAATTTCATCAACTATATTATAAAGCAAAAAATCAATACCACGTTCAAAAAAATTTGTCACATCCTTTGCTTTTTTATATACAGTATCTATAATATCCATTTTGCCCCAATGAACCGTTACCAGATAATTATTCGAAATATATATAAAGATTTCTGATACCTTAAACTCATCTTCTATATTTCTTCCTTTAAACACATTAATGACAATAAAATAATACTTTTTATAATTTTCCATTTTTGACCTTTGCCTTTGATGTATACAGTCCTCAATCGTAAGAGGATGAAACATAAACTTATCAAGCAATATTTTTATTTCTTTATCAGATGGATTCTCAATATCTAACCAGAATAAATTATCATCCCTTATTTTAGAAGCAATATCTTCATAATTTGAAAATTCAAAAACCTTGCTTTCTTTATATAAAAGAATTTTTATCAATACTTCACCTCCTAAAATTTGTGATTTCTTAATCTTTTAGGATAATAGTTTTTTATAATCCCTTTTGAAGCCCTTCCCCAGCCAGCAGAAAATCCATCAATACTTAAAAGAATCCAGCCATCTTTTATATTTAATTCAAAAGTCTCTCCTTTTAAATATTTTTTTCTAAGTTCTGTTGGGAGTTCAAAAGTTTGTTTTACCATAAAAGGTTTTAAAACCATTGCAAGCCAATGCGAAGGTTCAAAACGTTCTTTTTTTATTTCTCCTAAATACCATCCAGGCCTGAAAACTTTCAATCCTGATAAGTCAGGTAAATCCATAGGAACACTATAGACATGATTTTTAAATAATTTTATATTCAAATTATCAAAATCATATTTCATAAAATTATCCTTAAAATAGAAAAACGGTGCCAGATCAATATTTTTCTTTTCTTTTGCATTTTTTATAAATTTATAATTATTTTGATTATCTTGTTTTTTATATAATTTTGCAATAAAATGTCCTTCACCCTTTTGTTTGTGAGGCCATATTCTCACACATTTTTCCAATTCTTTGTCTGCATTTATCCATTCAGGATGTCCTGTATCAAAAAAGTATCCAATTTTTGTATCAATAATTTCAAATTCTTTATTAGAGTTTAAAAAGTCCTGTATAACTCCTTCATTTTCCTCGGGTGAAAATGTACAAGTAGAGTATACTAAAACGCCTCCTGGCTTTAAAGCTTTTGCAGCACTTTTTAGTATATTTTTTTGCCTTATAGAACAGCTAATAACATGATTAAGTGACCATTCCAGTCTTGATATATCATCTTTTCTAAACATCCCTTCACCTGAACATGGTGCATCAACTAAAACTTTGTCAAAATAACCTATAAAAGGTTCTACAAGTTTATCTGGTATTTCATTTGTAATTATACAATTAGATACTCCTATTCGCTCTAAATTTTCAGCAAGGAGTTTTACTCTATTGCTATTTATTTCATTTGCTACAATTAAGCCTTTGTTACCTGTTTTTGAAGCTATATGGGTCGTTTTGCCACCTGGTGCAGCACTAATATCCAATATTTTCTCTCCAGGCTTTGGATCTAAGATTTCTACAACAGCCATTGCACTTGGTTCTTGTATATAATAAACTCCTAAATCATGATATATATGTGTTCCTGGCCTTTCACTCATACTAAAATAAAATCCATCTTCACACCAAGGTACTCTTTCTAATTTAAAAGGGGAAATCTCCATAAATTCTTTTGTACTAATTTTTAATGTATTAACTCTTAAAGCTTTAAAAGGTTCTTTATAATACTCATTAAAAAAATCTTCAAAGTCTTCTTGTAAAAATTTTTTCATACGCATAATAAAATCATCGTTTAACTTTATAGCCATTTTTTATCACCTGTCTAAAAAATATTCATATTAAGATTTTATCAAGGATTATTTGATCTTTATAGGCTTCATCGAAGGTAGGCGTTTCATTATAAATTATTTTACCTTTGATAATATTCATAAAAAAGTTCATAAGACTTGCTAAATGCATATCAGTCATCCATCCAAGAGAATATTTCTCAGGAGGATATATTAAATCTACATAACTGCTAAAATCACTTTTTTTATCATAATCCCCCATAATCTGAATATTTTCTTTCTTTTTATATAAGATTGCATAACGTGGACTTTTATTAGATACTACTATAGAACCTTTTGTACCATATACCTCTAACTTTGTTTCTTCATAAATATCTGATGATATTCTAGACGCTTCAATTGTCCCCCATGATCCATTTTCCATTTCGACTTGGACAGAAGTCCAATCATCAACATCAACTTTACCATATTGCTCTGAATTTTTATAAAGAGGTCTATCTTTAAAATAAGTTTTAGAATTACCTTCAACTTCTTTAATTTCTCCTAATGTAAATCTTACCATATCTATAAGGTGTATACCCATATCAACAATTGCTCCACCACCAGACGTTTCCTTTTTCATTTTCCAGGATAGAGGCCTTTTAGGATCAACATATCCCGAATGCAGCATTAAAGCTTTAAAATTTAATACCTCTCCTATTTCTCCATTTCGTATCATATCCCTTGCTTGCGTTACCGCTGGCATAAATCTATACATTAGAGCTGTCTGATGAATTATACCTTTTTTAAACGTATTTTCCATTATATTATATGCTTCTTTACTATTAATACCAATAGGTTTTTCAAGATATAAAGGAAGGCCCTTTTCTATTACTTTTATAGCTTGTTCATGATGCAGATAATTCGGAGTACATATATCAACAGCATCTGAAGTTTCTAAAACATCTTCTACACTTTTTGCTCCTTTTTCAAAAAAATATGGTATATTATTTATATTATTTTTATATACTTTACCAAGTTTTAGTTCGAAAGGAACATCTTTAAATATGAGAGGAATAGAAAAACACGCTATAGAATGTATTGTACCAATAAAACCTAAACCTATAAAACCTAATTTTATTTCTTTTTTAGACATAAAACTGCTCCTTTCAATTTTTATTAATTCCATTATAACCTAATTCCCTGAAAAAAAGAACAATCCAAACAGAATTGCTCTTTTAAATGCATATGGCTTCTTCTTTTTTTTCATCCATCTCCTGTATAAAATCCGCAATAATAGGTCCAATTTTATTAAAATCAATCAAAAATGAATCATGTCCATGTATAGAAGAAATTTCTTTGAATTTTCCAAAACCACCTTGTGAATTTAATTTCTTTATAAAATCTTTCATATATTTTGAAGGAAATATCATATCTTTATCTATACCTATCATTAAAATTTGCGATTTTATTCTTTTTAAAGCTGTTTTTAGACTCCCATAAGGTTTTGTAATATCATGCTCATTCATTGCCCACAAAACATATAAATATGAATTAGCATCAAAACGATCTATAAAAGAATCTCCTTGATAGTTGAGATAATTTTCAATTGCAAAGTTTTTCTTATCCCTTGATCTTTTAAACCTTATATCAAATAAATCTCCGCTTTTATAAGTTATCATCCCCAACATTCTTGCATTTTTCAGCCCAATTTCGGGTTTATTTTGCATATCATAATAATCACCATTATTAAAATTTGGGTCATTCAATATGGATTGTATACCTATATAATTATATGCAATATTTAAGGGTGTAAGCTTATAATCAGCTGCAATAACTATAGATTTATCGACTAAATCAGGATATACAACTGCCCATTCTAAGGCTTGCATTCCACCCATAGAACCTCCAACAACTGCTTTTATATGATCAATACCCAAATAATCTAAAAGAAGCTTTTGAACTCTTACCATATCTCTTATATTTACCTTCGGGAATCTTAAGCCATAAGGATTTCCTGTGACAGGATCTATAGAAGAAGGACCTGTAGTACCATAACAACTGCCAATAAAATTTGAACAAATAACAAAATATTTATTTGTGTCTATATGTTTATCCGGCCCAATTAATATATCCCACCACCCTCTGTTTCTTTTACCCGGATGGACTCCTGCTGCATGAGCACTCCCGCTCAGAGCATGTTCAATTAGAATTACGTTGTCTTTATTGTTATTTAAAGAACCATAAGTTTCATATACAATATTTATTTCATCAAATTCATAACCACCTTCTGTAATAAATATTGGACTGCCTTTTAATATAGCTTTTTTTTCTTCTACAATCATATTATCTACCTTCCTTAAAATCATTTCTGTGACTTATTAAGAGCATAATCAAGATCTAATAATATATCCTCTATATCTTCAAGGCCAATAGAAAGTCTTATCATATCATCAGTTATCCCGGAAGCTGACTTCTCTTCCTGAGAAAGTTGCTGATGTGTCGTGCTTGAAGGATGAATTACTAAAGATTTTGTATCACCAATATTAGCAATATGAGTAAATAACTTTAAATTTTCTATAAATTTAATTCCTGCTTTTAGACCTCCTTTTATTCCAAAAGTCAAAACTCCTCCCTGTCCAATAGGTAAATATTTTAAAGCGTTTTTATAATATTTATCTGACTTAAGACCCGGATAATTTACCCATGTTACAAAAGGATGAGAATATAAAAATTCAGCAGTTTTTAAAGCGTTTTGACTATGCCTTTCCATCCTGAGAGATAACGTTTCAAGTCCCTGAGCAAATAAAAAAGCATTAAACGGGCTCAAGGCAGATCCTAAATCTCTTAAAAGC
>JBNAVY010000012.1:0-53787 GCA_049700195.1 Thermoanaerobacteraceae bacterium | reverse complement strand
TGCTTAGCTGCAATTTATTGATATGTCTGGCTTTTAGAACATCACAAATTACTCTTTGTATAAAAAAACAGGGATATAATCCCCCATTTTTTTCTAAATATTTTGTTTGTATCTAACGTAATTTGTAAATATATTTAAAATATAATTTCATTTTATTTCTTTTTTTAATACTTCACTAATAGCTTTTGCTAAATACTTAGTACTTGCTATAGCTTCTTCAAGAGTATTGTAATTACTACCTAATTCAATCAGAATTGATTTTTCTAATAGATGTTGATTATATTCACTATATGGTTTTACTTGTACACCTAAAGATAAACCAGGATACATTTTATCTAGTTCTGTACTTATTTGTTTAGCAAATTCGTAATTTTTCTGCCAATCCTCATTCATTTCTTTAGTTCTTCTCGATCCAATTATAAAAGATATTCTAGCAACATTTTCACCATTTATTGTAGTTACATATTTCTTTCTAAAATCCTGATTTGGAAGCTGGCTTAAAGCTGGTATAGACTCAATACCAGGCTTCATAACAGCACCATATCCATCTCTATGTAGATCTATTGCTGCTTTTATAGATGGATACTCTTTTAATATTTTTGACACAGTTTCCAAAGATCGGGTATAAGAAGAATCGTAATTATAATCATTTATTGTTTTATCATGTAATACACTTATACCATCTTTAATTAAATAATCAGTTAGAAAGTCGCCTACTTTAGCTACTGTATAATTCAAATTATCTGTACGATCATATCCATATCTTGCTGTATATTTATTATTATCTGTAGCTGCAAAAGCCTCCATTGTATGTGTATGATATATTAAAAGATATGGATTTTTTAAATCAGGTTTAACATTATCTGTTTGTTTATTATTGTTTGGGCTATTAATGTCTTTTACATTATTTTCTTCAGTATTATTACCTTTTTGTTCCTTTTTTTCTTCTTTAATTTCTCCTTTTGCTAAATTTTCATTTTTATAACCACCAGAAAAAGTACTAACAGGAGCAATACCTCTTGTGTTGATTTGTGCTAATATAGGTATTTGAAATTTTAAAATATCTAATGGTTTTTTTGTATCTATATTTAAAATACAAAAAAGAGATACATCTTTTGAAAAATATCCCTGTGACTTAAATCCAATATCAATTGATGGAAAAGAATAGTTAATAGACATTACAAAAACTGAATTTAAACTGTCATATTCTTCTGCAAACGAATCATTTAATACATGTTTTATGTTTTTAAATTCAGCATTGTCTTTTATAAGCCAACTATATAATAAAACATTTATTATTAATATTATAAAAAATATAATAAATTTTGTTCTTTTATAACTCTCATATTTTTTATACAAATAAAGCACCTCTCCTTTGTTTATTATATTAATAAAATATTCTAAAAAGAGGTGCTTTATTACTTTTTAATGTATAAGCTGATTCATTTCTTTAACTGTTAGTCCTGGTTGAAGAGCAAGGTTAATGCCTCT
Organism: Thermoanaerobacteraceae bacterium; assembly: GCA_049700195.1. Taxonomy (GTDB): domain Bacteria; phylum Bacillota; class Thermoanaerobacteria; order Thermoanaerobacterales; family Thermoanaerobacteraceae; genus JBNAVY01. The sequence goes on along the minus strand of JBNAVY010000012.1, from coordinate 52,296 downwards.
AGAAACTACAGAAGAAATATTTTTTATTATAGAATCAATTTCTTTTGGTGTGACAACAAGATTATGAAGATATGGATTTAAAACCTCTTGTATAAGTGCATATTTATCTTCTTTGCTCATGTTGTCTAAAACTTTATAAAAAGGATTGTTTTTTTCTGTTTCTTTAAGAAGAGATTCTGTAAGATATTCAATGGTATCATTTGCAATAGTTACTGCATCAACAACAGTTGGCACACCTATTGAAATAACAGGAATACCCAGACTCTCTTTATTTATCGACAATCTCTTGTTCCCTATTCCAGAACCAGGACTTATACCTGTATCAGAAATTTGTATTGTAGTTGAAAGTCTCTCGACTTTTCTTGAAGCTAATGCATCAATTGCAATTATCAGATCTGGTCTTATTCTATCAGTTATACCTTTTAATATCTCGGCTGTTTCTATACCTGTTATCCCTAAAACTCCAGGTGATATAGCACTTACCGAACGTATTTCATCTCCAAACTGTTGTGGAGCAAATTCTTTCAAATGTCTTGTAACAACTATGTTAGAAATCACATCGGGTCCTAAGGCATCAGGAGTTACATTCCAATTTCCTAAGCCTACAACTAAAACTTTTGTTTCACTATTTAGATTTGAAATTTCTTTTATTATATCTGAAATAACCTTTGAAACTTTTTCTTCAAGATCCAAATCTCCTTGTATAAGGTCTGGTGCTTCTATAGTAATATAATTACCAATAGGTTTACCCATTTCTTCCATTCCTCTTTTGTCTAGTATCTTAACTTTAGTAATCTTTATACCCTCATATTGCTTTTCTTCAACAGAAACGCCAGGCACTTCCATGTTTTTACCACTTTTATATATATCTCTTTCTTCAATAGCAAGATCAGTTCTTATACTAAACATAATATCACCTCAACTCGGTTGGAACAAATGCGTCAACTAAACCTATTACAAAAGCAGCTATTAATGATCCTACAACTGTCGCATGTATAGTAGGCACTATAAATTGTGAAACATATATTACTATTGCTGCTACTATAAATCCAACAAAACCTCTGCTTCTCGGAGATACACTTTTACCCATTAACAACTCAACGATATATCCAAGTAAGGCAATTACTACAGCCGATATCAATGCACCCCAAAACCCAGCCACATTAAATCCAGGTACAAGAAAACCAACTACCATTAAAACAATAGCTGAAACAATAAATCTTATTATCGTTTGTAACATTTAATCACCTCCAATATTTATAATGAACAAATTGACAAATTTTATACCTCCATGGCAAATTATTTATAACCCTTGCAAAAGTTAATTTTTCGTGGTAAAATTACATTTGATTGAATCGAGGAGGTGAAACTTTTGGCAAATATTAAATCTGCTAAAAAAAGGATTTTAGTTATTGAGAAAAAAACTTTAAGAAATAAAATGATAAAATCAAAAGTTAAAACTGCAATTTCGAAATTTGAAAAAAATTTAGCTCTTGGAAATTTAGATGCATCAAAAGAATCTTTTATATCAGCTATTAAAGAACTCGACAAAGCTGCTTCAAAAGGAATTTTTCATAAAAACACTGTTGCAAGAAAAAAATCCCGCCTTGCTGCCAAACTAAATGCTGCCACAAAAACAACGGCTAGTAATGAGTAAAAGCGTACATAGTACGCTTTAGTTTTTATAAAATAAATCTAATTTTTATGTTTATTGCATAAATTTCGTATTAACATTTCCAAAACTATTTTGCCATCTTCCCCTAACTTTATTGATTTATCACACTTTAAACATTCATTATAAGCTTCTTTAATTTCTTTTACTGAAAACATTCTACTTTGCTTTAAAATATCATCTACAGCAAAAATAGGAATGCCCACATTTAATGCAAAATTTTTTTTGTCTGATGCATCATTAATTTTAGCTTTTGCTATAATTCTTATTTGTCGCGTAATCATCGATAATACTACAACAGGTAAAACACCAGAATCTAAGATTTTACTTAACCTTTGCAGAGCAATGAGTTCCTGTTTCATCCCTATTGAATTTACTAACTCAAAGATATTATAGTTAATATTATATGATAAAACACTTTTAATATCATCTATACTTATTTCTTCTTTATCAGAATATGAAGACAATTTTAATGCTTCATTATATAATACAAACAAATCTGTCCCAGTTAATTTTACCAAATATTCTGCTGTAGCTTTCTTTATCTTTTTACCATTTTTCCTGACAAAATAACCAAAATAATTAACTGCTTCTTCAAATTTTAAATTATCAAATACAACAACTTCACCTATTTTTTTTATAGATTTATATAGTTTTCTCCGTGTATCTATTTTATCTTTAGCTATAAAAACAATTATACTTTTAATATCTTTTGAAGATAATTCTTTTTCTAAATAACCAATTAATTTTGCTGATGACTCATCATCAATTTTTAATAATGCTTCTTCATTTTCAACAACTATAAGTCGGTATTCGGACATTAAAGGAAGTGTTTCACAATCATTTATAATTTTATCAACAAGTTTATCATTGCTTATTTCATTTATTATAATAAAGTTAAATTCTTCTGTAGCTTCATTCAAAACTTTTGCTTTTAACCTCTTTAGTGCATCATTTAATAAGTATTTTTCTTCACCATAAAAAAGATAAACATTTTTAAGTTTACCATCTTTTAAATTATTTATAAATTCAGTGTAATTCACATTTTCCCTCCTTTATAATAGTATCTATAAATATTTTTTTACCATTGCTTTTTATAATAATTGCTCCATTAATGTCATTTCTATAAACCTTAGACCTTTCTTCTAAAAAGTCTATTACTTCTTTATTTGGTAGACCATAACTATTTTTACCTACTTGAATTATGCATATCTTTGGATTTACTTTTTGGATAAAATCCTTTGTTGAAGATGTATTAGAACCATGATGAGGTACTTTTAAAATCTGAGCTTTTATATCTAAATCCTTCAATACTTTTTCTGCAGGTTTTTCAATATCTCCGGTAAATAAAAATGAAACATCTTTATATACCATTTTAAAAACAAGGGCATTATTATTAATAGGATTTTCTTCAATAAAAGAAGAAGGATGTAATATAAAAAACTCCAAATTATCTATTTTAACCTTATCACCTTTTCTTAAAAAATAAACTGGAATCTTTTTTTTATCAGTAAGTTCTAAAAGCTTTTTAAAGTTTTCATCTTTGACTTTCTGTTCCCCTATAAAAATTCTATCTATTTTTATTTGATCAATAAGAGATAATATTCCCCCAACATGATCAATATCAGTATGTGAAATAAAAACTGCGTTTAATTTTATTACACCTTTGTACAGTAAAAAGGGAAGCACTATATCATTACCTATATCAAATTTTTGATTTGAAAAACCTAAACTACCACCACCGTCTATTAAAAATGCTTTTCCATTGGGAGTCTTAATAAAAGTACTATCACCTTGTCCAACATCAATAAATGTAACTTCTAAATTTTTTGGTATAACAATATTATACAATATAAAAGCAGATACTATAGAAAAAGATGTAATGTAAAGAATAGTTTTAGTATTCTTATTTATTGAACTAATACCTACTATTATGATAAAATAATAAATTAAAATTAAAAGTAATGGCGGGATAATAGTATTTATACTAGCATAAGAGAAACTATTAAAAAATTCTGATAATGTTAAAATCAATTCTATAATAGGTATATTTGCATAATTAATAACATATGCAACATAAGGAACAATAAGTCCTGATAAAAATGACAAAAATCCAAATATTACAGCTATATTAACCAATGGAACAATAACAATATTTGATAGCACTGCAATAAGAGAAAAATAATGAAAATAATACATAGTAAGAGGAACAGTTCCCAACTGTGCTGATAATGTTAATGCAGCAATATCTTTAATTTTAGGATTTAAAAATTTTAATTTATTTTTAAATATTTTATAAAAATATATAATTGATAATGTAGCTATAAATGAAAGCTGAAAACCTACATCATATATCATTAAAGGCTTAAATAAAAGTATGATAAAAGCTGCAAAAGAAATAGAATTTATAGAATTATTCTCTTTATTAAAAAAAGGTCCTGCAAGAAACATTGCTGCCATGATTATCGCTCTTATAACGGGAGGACGACATCCTGTTATAAAACCATAAAAAAGTAAAACTGGCAATACGACAAAAATACTATATCTTTTTATATTAAAAATACCAAGTAAATACAAAATAAATCCTGTTATTATGGCAACATGCATTCCAGCAACTGAAGTAATATGTGAAATACCAATGTTTCTAAATTGGCTTTGTGTATCTTCATCTAATAAATTGTTGCCTAAAAATATCGATATAATAAATTTTGCATCCCTTTCAGGCATTGATGTAATATAAATTTTTTCGATTTTAATTTTGGTATTATAAATAAATCTTTGAAAAAAATTAAAATTATCCTTTTTTAAAATATCTATACCTATTCCTTTTGCATTCATTGTTGCATATATATTATTTTTTTTTAAAAAAAGCCTATAATTAAATGCTCCAGGATTCCTGGATGATTCAGGTATATTTATAATACCTCTTATTAAAATTAAATTCCCATCTTCTGGGTATTTACCTCCATATTGTGTTACCAAAATTTTAGGTGACATTTCAGGTTCTAAAATATACTTTGAATAGTTTTCATATGTTTTAACATCATATACTGTACCTTTCATTTCTATAAATTTTCCATTTAAAGTAGTATAATAATTGTTACCATATAGTGAAATATCACCTAAAAATAAACCTAAAAACAGAAAAGCAATTAAAATATAAATAGATGTATTTTTATTTTTGTTATATAAAAATATAATTATAAAAGACAATATTATAAAAATAACCAAAAATATATTTGGATAGTCTGCATATCTGCTCAATGAAATTCCCAAAATTAAAAAAGAAGATATAAATAAAAATGGTGTTTTCATAAAACATAAGTTTCAAAGTCTTTAGCTATAATTACATTATCAAAAATTTCCCTTGCTTCATCATAGTATAATTTAGGAGGTTTAGCAGGATTAAGATGTGTTATTATTAATTTTTTACACTTAGCTTTTTGGGCAATTTCAGCAGCCTGAGCAGCAGTTAAATGAGGTCCGTTTTCATCATTTAACAAATTACCATCACATAATAAAATATCTGCTTCTTTTGAAAATTCAATTAAATCACTATTATAAACCGTATCTCCGCTATAAACAAAAGTTTTATTTTCTTTTATAAATTTTACAGCATAAGTTTCAACTGGATGAACCATTTTCCTGAATAATATTTTAAACCCATTTAAACTAATCTCTAAATTATTTTCAATAGGTTTAATATTAAAAACATTATTAAAAAAAAGTTCCTCATATACTTTTTCAGGAGTCTTAGGACAAAATACATTAATTGGTTCAGTTAAAATTTTATTTTTCAGCATTATATCAGCAGCGTATCTCAATACCAGCATATCAGTCATATGATCAGAATGTAAGTGTGATAATATTATATTTTTAAGTTGGTTTAAATCATAGTATTTTTGATATCTGCTTAAAATACCACTGCCACAATCTAACAAAATGTTTGATTTTTCATCTTCTAAAAGATATCCTGAACAAGCACCATTGGGTCCAGGATAAGGTCCTTGAGAACCTAATACCGTTATATTCATATAAATCACCTATTACTTTAAATTTGGCATTTCTAATACAAAATTATAAAAATCTTCAAAAGAACCTCTTCTTGTTGAAACTATCTCTTTTGATTTTCTGTTAATAATAAAATCTTCTATTAAAAAAGTTTTTAATCCAAGTTTTTGAGCAGTAAGATCTTCATCTATATCATTGCCTACCATATAACATTTCTTAGGATCTTTACCTAATTTATTAATAATTTCTTCATAATATTGTATATATGGTTTGCAAAAATGCATATTCTCATATGTAGTTATATAAGAAAAATAGCTTTTATCAATTCCAATCCATCTTAGTCTCTCTAAAACCGCTATTTCGGGAAAAACTGGATTTGTTGCTAGAATTAAATCGTATCCTTTTTTTATTAATATATCCAAAGATCTCTTAACAAAATCATTAGATTTTACATTTTTACCTAATTTTTTATAATCATTCATATAAAACTCGTTAAAAATTTCAATCAACTTATCTTCAGGATAATTAATTTTTTTTAAAAAGGATTCAAAAAATACTTGCTGATTTGTTTTATCAGGATCCAAATTATTTATCATATCCATACTAGCACTGTAAAGACTTTTAAATAAAAAATCTGGTTCAAACAAATTAGATAGTTTTTTTGTTAGACTTATAAAATATTCGTCAATCATTTTATCCGTATCCACTGGTAACAAAGTACCATCAAGATCAAATAGAATTGTATCTATCAAATAAATCACCTCTTTCTATATAAAATATTAATATTTTATATAGAAAAAAGCAAGGCATACGCCCTGCAATATTTTAAACATAAATTTTATTTACACATATTTTCTCATATGATTTAATGCTGATTTTTCTAAACGTGAAACTTGTGCCTGAGATATACCAATTTCTTTTGCCACTTCCATTTGAGTTTTGCCTTGAAAAAATCTTAAAGTTAATATCATCTTTTCTCTATCATTTAATTTATGTAAAGCTTCTTTTAAAGCAATCTCTTCAAGCCATACCTCATCTACATTTTTTTCATCTCCTACTTGATCCATTACATATATTGCATCTCCACCATCATGATATATTGGCTCAAATAAAGAAACTGGATCTTGTATTGCATCTAATGCCATAACCACCTCTTCTCTTGTAACATTTAATTCTTTTGCAATATCAGTAACTGTAGGTTCTTTAGAAGTTTCTAAAATAAGCTTATCTCTTACTTGAAGTGCTTTATATGCAATATCTCTTAAAGATCTACTAACTCTTATTGGATTATTATCTCTTAAATATCTTCTTATTTCTCCAATTATCATCGGAACAGCATATGTGGAAAACCTAACATTTTGACTTAAATCAAAATTATCAATTGCCTTTATAAGTCCTATACAACCAACCTGAAATAAATCATCAACGTACTCTCCACGATTATTAAATCTTTGAATTACACTTAACACCAGCCTCAAATTTCCATTTATAAACTCTTCTCTTGCTTGTTTATCACCATTTTTCATTTTTATCAATAGTTCTTTCTGCTTTGAAGGTTTTAACACAGGTAATTTTGATGTATTTACACCACATATTTCAACTTTGTTGTTCATATTTTCTGCCTCCAAAAGATTTGCTTATTAAAGAGTATTTACCTGTAGTTAAATTTTTATACAAAAATGATGATTATTTATTATACCAGTTTATTCATTTCTTTTTTCAGCCTTTTAAGTATTCTCTTTTCTAATCTGGAAATATATGATTGTGAAATACCAAGCATATCAGCTACTTCTTTTTGTGTTTTTTCAACCCCGCCTCCAAGTCCAAACCTTAAACCAATTATTTTTTTCTCTCTATCATTTAACCTTTTAATTGCAGAATTTAACAATTGTTTATCAACTTCATCTTCTATAAATTTATAAACTGTTTCATTATCTGTACCTAATATATCTGAAAGCAAAAGTTCATTTCCATCCCAATCTATATTTAAAGGTTCATCAAAAGAAACTTCCATCTTCGTTTTGTTATTTCTCCTTAAATACATTAATATTTCATTTTCAATACATCTTGAAGCATATGTTGCTAATTTTATTTTTTTTGTAGGATTAAACGTATTGATTGCCTTTATAAGTCCAATAGTGCCAATAGAAATTAGATCTTCAATGCTTATTCCTGTATTCTCAAACTTTTTTGCTATATACACAACTAGGCGAAGATTCCTTTCAATAAGAATAGTCTTTGCAGAATTATCACCTTTTTCCATCTTGGAAATCAGATAACTTTCTTCTTCACTGCTCAAAGGTGGTGGTAGCGCTTCGCTACCACCAATATAAAAAATTTCCTCCTTTATATCGAAAAATTTAGCAATCTTAATTAAAGAAAGTCTAAAATTTATTTTTATTTTAGTAATAAAATTCATAAAAATCCCTCCATTATACTAAAAATTCGGGACCAATTAATGCGGAATAATCCCCTTCTTTATTTAATTTACTGCCGTATATGCCTATAATTATATCTTTAATCTCTTTTTTAAAATCATTAATAATGAATTTATCTGGTTTAAAACCTATCAATATTCCATTTTCTTTTCCTATAGACATAAAAGGAATCAATCTAATACGATTAATCCAATTTTTATTTTCTATATTTTCATATATTTTCTCTATATTATCTTTTCCCCCCTCTCTAAAAATATTTTTAAATTCTTTCGGTAATATATCACAAAGTGCGCTAAATTCAACTATAGCTACTAAAGAATTTGATAAAGGATCAAATAGATTATTACCTGTATCTAAAAAAGCTTTTACTTGTGCATGTTTGCTAAAAATTTCTATGTCTATATGATAAATAAGTTTTTTGTTTCGTGAAATTTTAGTTACTGATCCCCAGTTAATATATATCAATATTACTGATACTATTAGTGCTAAAAAAATTATTTTTATATTATAGTTAAATAAATACAAAAGAGCAAAAGAAGCACCTCCAAAAATAAAAGAAATAAGATAAAAAAGGCTTAATATCCTAAAAAAATTTTTAGCTGATAAAGGAGCAAAGCAAACTAATATAATTACAATTGATAAAATTATTTTTAAAATTATTGATTGTAAAATAAAACTAATGTTAAAAAAAAATAAAATTACATAAAACGAACCAATAAATGAACCTAAAAATAATTTTATAGCACTTGTATTTTGTCTAGAAAATATTTTTGTCAAATATAATATAATATAATTGATTACAAGATTTTCAAAAAAAATAACGTCAACATACAACTTGACCATCTCCAAAGGCATATTTATACACTTAAGAAATATATATTCTTTAATTTATTATTTTATACCATTATAAACCTAAAATAATAAATTATTTGTTATATTTTGGCATTGTCCTAGTTCTATTTTTGCAAAAATAAGAAATAAAAAGATAAAGACTGTAGAATTTTTCTACAGTCTTTATCTTTTCCCTCTTCTTAAAAATGTAGGTATATCTAAGTCATCATTTATAATATTTTCCTTTTCAAAATGATGCACATCTTCTTTTTTGAAAATTTCCTTATTTTTTTCAGTGTCTTTTAATACTTTATCTCTTTTTTCAAAACCTGTTGCTATTACTGTGATTCTCATCTGATCTTCTAAGGTTTCATCAATTACTGCGCCAAAAATTATGTTTGCATCTGGGTCTGCAGTTTCATATATGTAATTTGCAGCTTCATTAACATCAAATATACTTAAATTTGCTCCTCCAGCAATATTTAATAGTATACCTCTTGAACCCTGTATTGAAGTTTCAAGAAGTGGACTCTGTACAGCCTGTTTTGCAGCTTCAGTAGCCTTATTTTCACCTGATGCAATGCCAATTCCCATATGGGCAAGACCAGTATCTGTCATAATTGTTTTAACGTCAGCAAAATCTACATTAACAAGTCCAGGAACTGCTATTAAATCTGATATACCTTGAACTCCCTGCCTTAAAACATCATCTGCAAGTCTAAAAGCTTCAACCATTGATGTCTTTTTTTCAACCACCTGTAAAAGCCTGTCATTTGGTATGGTAACCAATGCATCAACATTCTTTTTTAACTCTTCTATACCTATTTCAGCATGTGCCATTCTTTTTCTACCTTCAAAAGTAAATGGTTTTGTAACAACCCCTACTGTTAAAATACCTAAACTTTTAGCTATTTCAGCAACAACTGGAGCAGCTCCTGTCCCTGTGCCTCCACCCATTCCAGAAGTTATGAATACCATATCTGCTCCTGATATTATTTTTTCTATATCTTCACGATTTTCTTCAGCTGCTCTTTTCCCTATGTCTGGATTTGCTCCTGCACCAAGTCCTTTAGTTAATTTATCTCCTATTTGAATCTTATTCTCTGCTTTTGACATGTATAATGCCTGTTTGTCAGTGTTAATAGCTATAAATTCTACCCCTCTTAATCCAGCTTCGACCATTCTGTTGACAGCATTTCCTCCTCCACCACCAACACCTATAACTTTTATATTTGCGAACTGTTCCATATCTGTTTCTATACCTATCACAAAAAACCCTCCTCTATGCCCAAAAATCACTGAATAAATCTTTAATTTTATCAAATAAGCCTAATTTTATAGTTCTTCTTTCCTTTTTTGTACTTTCGCGTATACTATACATAAACTTTTTATTTTTATATATATATTTTACTATACCAACCCCTGCAGAATATATAGGAGTTGAAACACCAATACTTTGAGGCAAGCCTATTCTTACACTTTTATTAAATATCTTTTGTGTTAAGTCTATATTACCCTTAATAAATGATAATCCTCCCCCTGTTATTACAATATTAGTTGATATTTCATCAAGAATTTCTGCTTCTTTTAACTTATCATATATCAAAGTCAAAAGTTCAAAAACTCTAGCCTCAATAATATCGGCAATTTCATTAATATTTGTAGTAGCAAGACCTTTACCTGATAAATTTGATATTTTAATATCTTCAATATCATTTTCAGAAAATTTATTTAAAGTACCATACTTTTTCTTTATATTTTCGGCTTCTTCGAAAGAAATCTTTAATCCAATAGAAAGATCATTTGTTATATGTCCTCCTCCAACAGCTATCATTGAAGAATAAATTAGATTGCCATATTTAAAAACACAAATATCTGTAACACCGGCACCAACATCTATAAGGGCAACTCCTAATTCTTTTTCATCTTTAGATAGAACAGCTTCAGATGTGGCTAAAGGCCCTACTATTATGCCTTCAAGTTCATATCCTGCATTTTGAACACATTTTTCCATATTTTGAATTGCTGTAACACTCCCTGTTACTATTGCAGCATCAACTTCTAATCTTATGCCAGCCATTCCAACAGGATCCTTTATTTCGCCATAACCGTCAACTATATATTCTAATGGTATAACATCAATTATCTCTTTGTCTGATGGTATAGCAATTATCTTTGCTGCTTGTATAACTCTTTCTACATCCTCTTTAGAAATTTCTCTATTGTCACCAGATACTGCAACAACTCCATTGTTCCTGTAAATAGTTGCAAGCCCCCCATATATTTTTAAATAAATAGATGTAACATTTTTATTTGCCATGCGTTCTGCCTGTTCAACCGCTTTTTTTATAGAAAAAGCAGTTTCATCTATATCTACAACAATCCCCTTTTTTACTCCATTGCAAGGATAATAACCAATCCCTATAATCTGCAGTTCCCCATTTTTATCAACTTGTCCTATAATTGCACATACTTTTGAGGAGCCAATGTCAACTCCAACTATTAATTCCTCCATACAAAATCCTCCTTTAGGAGACTGCTATTTTTTTCTTAATCTCTCTACTACATATCTCCTTATATATGCAAAATTGACAAATAGTCTGCTTCCAAAAACAAATATTGCAGCAAGATATATTGGTACTCCAAGTACATCTCCGATGTAAGCAAGACCTCCTGCCAATATAGCATTCCCAAAAAAACCAGTGATAAAAATTAGATTATCAAATTTTTGTTCTAAACTAGATCTTATACCTCCAAAAACAGAATCTAAAGCTGCAAGTATTGCAACTGATAGATAAGACACATATGCTGCAGGTAAATTAACAGGTAAAATAAATCCAATAGCAAGACCAAGTAAAAGACTTAATATTATTACGAAAATCATTATTTATTCTCTCCTTCAGTAATCGGTTTTGCATATTTAAAGTTTATAATTCCATCATATTTTTTTATTAAAATTTTATCAGATTTTTTTATATTTACTTCAATTCCCCATGTTGAAAGCTGGTCTACTAATCCACCTCTTAATTTTAATGCAGCTTCTAAAGTGTCAGGATCTCCTATCGCTTTAAAAACATAAGGTGAAACAAATCTTGTTGAATTTACGTTTATAGTCGGACCTATATTTCTTATTTCTGTAGTCGTAATTATCCTTTGATCATTTAAAGACAGTGCTTCTGCACCTGCAGCCCTTAATTCATTGACAACTCTTAATAAATCCTCGTCCTGCACTAAATTTAAGTTATTATTCTGTCCACTTTGTATAGATTGTTTACCATCTGTTATTGTAACTATGATGCCAGGGCCCTGTACATCTGTAAGACCAGCTATTTCTTTGTATTTATCTATATCGGATTTAAGAGTTTGTGTTAAAGCGTTTGTCTTTGACGATGTTTCAATATATTCATTAATCCTGTTCTCTAGATCTTTCAATTGTTTTTGAAGCGCCTGCTTTTCAGATTGAACCTGTTTTAATTGATTTGTCAGTTCTTCAGATCTTTGAACAGTAATCTCTCCACTCTTTTGAACAGTTTTAAACTGTGTTGATAACATAATTCCAAGTACAATACATACAAATGCAATTGAAAAATAGATGCTTTTTTTCATACGATCCTCCAATCACTATTACGGCAAAAAAACCGGATTATTATTTCCTGTTATCTCAATTGTCCCTTTATTATAACCTTTATCTATTAAATCTTTCAATATTATTTCAGTACATTTTAATGAATAATTAATATCATCTGGTCTGTCAAATACAATATTTATTCCATTCTTAGTTCCTAATAATATTTTATCATAATTTATATAAGTAATCTCTTTATATGAATCATTTTGCTTTAATAAATCTAATATTTTAGCAATAATACTATCATCAAAATCACTGCTTATCTTTTCGCCAATTTTATATTTATGAATTTTAATACCTTTAATCAAAAGCAGATCAGGATCATACTGCCCTTCTTTTACTACAACTCCTTCTTTATCAATCATTAAATAATTTATTTTATCATATAAAACCTGCGCAATAATTTTTCTTTCTTTAATTTTTATTTCTACTGTTGATGGATATTTTATTATAACACTGCAAGTTTTAATATAAGGATTCTTTAATAAAATTTTTTCAACTTCCTTAGGTTTTATTTTAAAAATATTTTCTCCTTCTACTATCCCAGAAAAGTTCTTAATATAATTATAAGATAAATTTTTGTTCCCAACAACTTGAATTTTATTTATTTTAAAAATAGAGGTTTGAAATAATATAAAATATACAACTGTTAGAGTAAGTATAATATAAAGAACAGTAATAAAAAACTTCTTTTTACCACCTACATTGGTTTTTGCCAATTTTATTCACCTCAAAAGCTTGTACAGATTTATCTTTTATGTAAAACAGCAAAAATGCTGTTTTACATTATCCTTGTTACTTTTACTCCTAAACCATTTAAAACTTTTTCAATTGATTCATAACCCCTGTCAATATGTTCTATATCTTCTATAATAGTTGTTCCCTCTGCACCTAATGAGGCAATAACTAATGCTGCACCACCCCTTAAATCTCTTGCATATACTGTTGCCCCTGTAAGCTTTTTTACACCTTTTATTACAGCTACTCTCCCATCGATTTTAATATCTGCACCCATCCTTAATAATTCTTCAGTATATTTGAACCTGTTATCAAAAATGGTTTCTGTTATTATAGAAGTACCATCTGCTGTTGCTAATACTGAGGCAATCTGTGGTTGTAAATCAGTTGGAAATCCTGGATAAGGAAGTGTAATTACCATATCAACAGCCTTAGAACGTTTATCACAGATAATTTTTATATAATCTTTTCCCCATTTTAATTCACATCCTGTTTCTCTTAATTTTGATAAAAGCGGCTCCAAATGTTCTTTATAAATATTTCTGACAATAACTGTACCTTTTGCCGATGCAGCAGCAGTCAAATACGTTCCAGCAACAATTCTATCAGGTATAATAGTATATTCTGTATCATGTAGTTCTTTTACACCTTTTATAACTATTGTATTTGTACCTGCTCCAGAAATTTGCGCACCCATAGAATTTAAGAAATTTTGTAAATCCTCAATTTCAGGTTCTTTTGCCGCATTCCTGATAATAGTTGTACCTTCAGCTTTAACTGCCGCCAACATTATATTTTCTGTTGCTCCCACACTTGGCATATCTAAATGAATATCATTGCCTTTCAAATTGCTACCTTCACAGTTTATATAGCCATATGATTCTTTTATACTAATACCTAAACTTTTTAAACCTTTTAAGTGTAAATCTATAGGTCTATGTCCAATATCACAACCTCCTGGAAAACTTATTAATGCACTCTTATTCCTTGTTACTAAAGCTCCCATTAAAAAAATCGAAGATCTCATTGTTCTCATTAAATTATCTGGTATTTCATTATTTTTTAAATTTTTTGCATCAACAAATATGTCTTTATCTTCAAATTTAACATTACAACCAAGATGTTCTAATATGCTAAGCATAGAATTTACATCTTTTAGCCTGGGACAATCATGTAAAACACAAGTGCCTTTATTTATAATAGTTGCTGCAAGAATAGGCAAAACAGAATTTTTGGCACCGTTTATTCTTACTTCACCATAAACTTTCTCTCCTCCAATAATTTTTAATTTCCCCATCATATCACCTCAATAAATTTGTAAGGTCATGTAATATAATATTCATAATTATGATGGGGTGTTACATAGTATATTATGTTATACTTTTTATAAGCTTATATATGTCATTTGATGCATTAAATCTAGCTAATTTTAAAGAATTTTTTTTCATATCTATAAGTGTTTGAGGATTTTCTAATATATAATTTATTTTGTCTTTCAGAATTTCTGCATTAAGATCTTTTTCCAAAATTACATATGCAGCTTTACCTTTTTCTAATACTCTTGCATTATACTCCTGATGATTATTTGTAACATTGGGAGATGGAATAAGTATTGAAGCAACACCTTTAGCTGTTATTTCAGCAAGGGTTATTGCACCGGCTCGGCAGATTATAATATCAGCTGCTGCATAAACATCAGCCATATTATGGCAATATGCAATAATTTTTGTACTATTACTAAGAATAATTTTTTCTTTTTCTAAAGTTTTAATAAAATTATTATATTGTTTATTCCCAGTAATTATAAGTAATTGATATTTTATAGATTTATCTTTTAATAAATTAATCATTGTGTCATTTATCTTTTCTGCTCCTCTACTACCACCTACTGAAACAATCAAAGGAATCTT
Organism: Thermoanaerobacteraceae bacterium; assembly: GCA_049700195.1. GTDB lineage: Bacteria > Bacillota > Thermoanaerobacteria > Thermoanaerobacterales > Thermoanaerobacteraceae > JBNAVY01. The sequence continues at coordinate 37,068 of JBNAVY010000012.1, read as the reverse complement.
ATCAGAAAATCCAAGATTTTTTAAGGCTTCTTCTCTATTTGTCTTAAATATTTCTTCTCTTATAGGATTTCCTGTAACAACAACCTTTTTTTTGTTTTTAAAATATTTGATAGATTCTTCATAACTTACAGCAACAATTTTTACAACTCTTGATAAAATTTTATTTGTCATACCAGGAAAGGCATTTTGTTCATGAATTAATGTTGGTATACCTTTTATTGCAGCCATCATGACAACTGGACCACATACATATCCTCCTGTGCCTATTACAATGTCAGGCTTAAAATTTTTTAGTATTTTATTAGCATCTTTTAGACCTATAAATGCTTTTTTTAAAGTTTTTAAATTATCAATAGATATTTTTCTTTTAAAACCTTGTACTGTAATTGTTTCTAATTTAAAACCTTCACGAGGTATTAACTCATTTTCAAGTCCATTTTTTGTACCTACAAATAATATGTCTGCATCGTTTTCGTTTTTTAAAATTTCTTTTGCAATAGCTACAGCAGGATAAATATGACCTCCAGTTCCACCACCAGATATTAAATATTTCAAAATAATCAGCTCCTATCAATCTCAGCATATCGTGATATATTCAATAAAACTCCCATTCCAGCCATCATTATAACAGTTGAAGTTCCTCCATAACTAATAAATGGAAGTGAAACCCCAGTTGCTGGCATTGAAGAAGTTACTACTGCGACATTTATTATTGTTTGCACTGCTATAAGAGCAGTTATCCCGGTAGCAAAAAGACTCCCAAACATGTCAGGAGCTTTTGCTGCAACTCTGAAACCTCGCAATATAAGATATAAAAATAATAAAAGTATTGTTACAGTGCCTATAAGGCCAAGTTCTTCTCCTATTATAGAAAAGATAAAATCGTTCTGAGGCATTGGTAAATACATAAACTTTTGTCTGCTTCTACCAAGTCCAACACCGAATAAACCTCCAGATCCCAAAGCATAAAGGGACTGAACAATTTGATATCCTGACTTTTGAATATCTTGCCATGGATTTAAAAATGTAAAAACTCTCTCACGAATATATTTCATAGATGAAAAAACCAATATTGAAGCTACACCACCAAGACTAAAAAGTCCAACCATAAATGAAATTTTTGCACCTGCTACAAAAAGTATTATAATTGCAATAATAAATATAGTACCTGCTGTACTAAAATTAGGCTGTTTCATTATTAATATAAAAAACAAACCTGCTAATCCTATTACTGGTAAAACCCCTTTTTTAAAACTTTTTGCATAATCAGGATTTTTATCAAAATACTTTGATAAATATATTATAAAAGCATATTTTGCAATTTCAGATGGTTGAATAGTAAAACTACCTATTCCTATCCATCTCGTAGCATTATATTTGTTTACCCCAATCCCTGGTATTAGAACTATTATAAGCAAAAAAATAGATAGAAGCAAAAATGGTGATGCATATTTTTTTAAAATAGAGTAATCTACATTCATCACAAAAGACATTATAAAAAATCCAATTATTACCCACAGAAGTTGTCTTTTTAGAAAATAAAATGAATCATTATATGTATAAAATGCACTAGCAGAACTAGCACTAAAAACCATTACAACACCAATTGATACAAGTATTAGAACAGTTATCAAAATATTATAGTCAACAGGATGTTTTTTTGTCATATTTTTACCTCCTTAAGTCTGATACAGCCTGTTTAAAAATTCTTCCTCTTTCTTCGTAATTTAAAAACATGTCCCAACTTGCACATGCAGGTGACAAAAGGACCGTATCTCCTTTTGTAGAAACTTCATAAGCTTTTATAACTGCATCTTTCATATCTGTTGCAAAATAAATATTCGCTTTAGAAAATGAATTTTCTGTTGCAGCATTATATATTTTATGAGCTGTCTCACCTAAAAGAATCAAAGCTTTAACTTTTTTATTAAAAGATTTAATCAGTTCATTAAAATCAGAACCCTTATCATAACCCCCTGCAATCAAAATAATAGGAGGATTCAAGGCTTCAATAGCTTTAATTGAAGCATCAGGATTTGTCCCTTTAGAATCATTATAAAACTTAATACCTTCAATTTCTCCAACAAACTCTATTCTGTGCTCAACACCTTTGAAATTTTTCAGAGTATAATTAATAGCAGATATAGGCACTCCACCAATATAAGCCATAGATAATGCTGCTAATGAGTTTTCTATATTGTGAGATCCCGGTATATATATTTCATTTATATCAATTATATAGTATTCACTTTTGCCAGAATTAATATAAATTTTACCACTTTTAACATATGATCCAAACTCTAAAACATTCTTTCTACTAAAAGGAAATATCCTGCATTTTGCGTTGTGAGCCAAACTTCTGACTATTAAATCATCATAATTTAAAACTACATATTCATCAGAACCTTGATTTTCAAAAATTCGTCCTTTAACTTTTGCATAATTTTCTAATGTTTTATGTCTATTTAAATGATCCGGAGTAATATTTATAATACAGCTGACTTTTGGTCTAAATTCTTTTATTGATTCTAACTGAAAACTGCTAATTTCAGCAATAATAACATCCTTCTCACTGGCTTCTGAAGCAGCATATACAAGAGGATACCCAATATTCCCAGCAATATAAGTTTTTATATTACTATTTAAAAACATTTCACCAAGTAAAGATGTTGTTGTAGTTTTTCCATTAGTCCCAGTAATTGCAAATATAGGTGCTTTTGAAATTCTATATGCCAGTTCTATTTCCCCTATAACTTCAATTCCTAATTCCAATGCATGTGCCACAATTTCTGAATCAATCGGAACACCTGGACTTATTACAACTAAATCAATGTCCTGTAAAAAACTTTTTTTAAATTCTCCAAACAAAAAATTTATACCTGAATTTTTTAAACTACTAATTTTATCAACCAAATTTTCTTCTTGTCTTTCATCATATGCAGTAATTATAGCATTTTTTTCAGCTAATACTTTACAAAGTGCTACTCCACTTATTCCTAAGCCTGCAACAAATACTTTCTTACCATTTAAGACCATATTTTACACTCCTAACTCAAACTATAAAATGAAATAAAAAATGCAACCAAAGTTACAGCCCAAAAAACATACACAACTTTAGTTTCCTTCCATCCTGAAAGCTCAAAATGATGGTGCAGTGGGCTCATTTTAAATACTCGTTTTTTAAAAAATTTAAAAGAGAATACTTGAATAATTACTGATAAAGCTTCAAGTACATATATTACACCAATAATCGGTAAAATTAATGGAAGCTTTGTTAAAACAGCTAAAGCACTTATAGCTCCACCTATCGCCAATGAACCTGTATCACCCATAAATATTTCTGCTGGATACCTATTATATCTTAAAAAACCTAAAAGCCCCCCTGTAAAAGCTGCACCAAAAATACTAATAGCCTGATTATTTAAAAATAGCCCTATAAGAGTAAAAAATGCTAAATCTATAATAGAAACACCAGTAGCTAAACCATCTAGCCCGTCAGTTAGGTTTACGCTATTAACAGTACCGACTACAACAAAAACTATAAAAATAAAATAATAGTGTCCTAAATCAAGTTTAGTTTTTAAAAAAGGAATTATTATATCAGTGCCTACATATCTTTGTGCAAAATATGCCAATATTATAGCTATTAAAAATTGACCAAGCAATTTTTCTCTTGCTTTTAAACCTAAAGATCGCTTTAAATATACTTTCAGAAAATCATCTAAAAAACCAATAATCCCATAGCCTAGCACAACTATCAATAAAATCGCCAAAAATTTATTAAAACGCAAAAATATAAATATAGATATTATAGTTGAAAATATAAACATTAAACCTCCCATAGTAGGAGTACCTGATTTTATTTGATGAGTTTTAGGGCCATCTTCTCTTACCTTTTGTCCAAACTTTAAATTCTTTAGATATGGAATAAGAAAGGGTCCTAAACCTATACTAATCATAAATGATATTATAGTCGTTAATATTATGTTTTGCGTCATTTACTTGCACTCTCCCGAATAAATTTAACTACATCTTCCATTTCCATACCTCTTGATCCTTTTACTAAAATTAAATCTCCTTCTTTTAAAATATTTTTTAATATTTCATAAATTTCATTTTTACTTGAACAATAAAAAATATTTTTATTGTGCTTCCCAAATTTTATTGCCTCTTCTGCAATAAATTTCGAATTAGCACCAAAAGCTAATATAACGTCAACACCAGATTCTGCTGCAAATTTTCCTATCTCTTTATGAGCTTCTTCGGACAAATGACCTAATTCCAACATATCACCAAGTACCGCAACTTTTCTTTTTGCATTTAAATCTTTTAAAACAGTTATAGCTGCCTTCATTGAATCTGGATTTGCATTATATGCATCATCTATAATCACAAATTTATCTGTATTTATAATATTAAGACGCATTTTTTCTGGTTTATAATCTTTTAAAGCATCAATCATAAGATCTATATCAACATTAAACTCTATTCCTGTACAAATAGCTGCAAGAGAATTATAAACATTGTGTATACCAGGTACTGACAAATAAACTGTTTTTATATTATTATTTATATATAAATCGTATTTAGTAAAATTATTTTCAGTCCGAATATTTGTTGCTCTGATTTTACCATTATTTATACCATAATCATAATACTTTGAATTAAATTTCCCTTTTAATTTCATGAGCATTTCATCATCAGCATTTAATATTATAACTTTTTTATCATCAAAGTCTTCTATAAGTTCCGATTTTGCTTTTAAAATATTTTCCTTAGATCCTAATTTTTCTATGTGTGCAACCCCAATATTAGTAAAAACTGCAACATTGGGCTTTGCAATACCTTTTAAAATTTTAATTTCACCTAAACCACTCATTCCCATTTCTACTACCGCTATATTATGCTCTTTTTTAAGTTGAAAAATTGTAAGAGGTAGTCCGATTTCATTGTTAAAATTTCCCTGTGTTTTAAGTATATTATATTTTTTTGTTAAGATTTGCGCAATCATATCTTTAGTTGTTGTTTTACCACTGCTACCAGTTACAGCTATGACCGGAATATCAAATTTATCCCTATAATATGAAGCTATTTTATGTAGTGCCAAAAGGGTATCTCTTACATATATAACAACTGCTTCAGTATTTTTAAATAAATCTATAGATTTAACATCCCTGGTTAAAATACCTGACGCTCCATTTTTAATTGCACTATTTAAAAACATTTCTCCATCATACTTTTCACCTTTTAATGGTATAAAAAGATTCCCAATTTTTATATTTCTTGAATCTGTAGAAATCCCTGTAATTTTTTTTGTTAAATCACCTGTAAATATTTTTTCATCTGTTAAATCCAGAATTTCTTTGTATATTAATTCCATTATCTTTTACCGTCCCCATAAAAAATTTCTTTTACAATTTCTCTTTCATCAAAAGGTATAACTTTATCATCTATTATCTGGTATGGCTCATGTCCCTTACCTGCTAATATTATTACATCATCTTTTTGAGCTATAGAAATTGCATATTTTATTGCTTCTTTTCTATTTACTATAACTTTATATGGGCAATTAGTTTTTTTAATGCCTTCTTCTATTTGAAATATTATTTCCATTGGGTCTTCAGAACGTGGATTATCAGATGTTAAAATACAAAAATCTGCATACTTTCCTGCAATTTCACCCATTATAGGACGTTTCAACTTATCCCTATCTCCTCCGCACCCAAATAATAATATTTTTCTTCCAGTTTCATATTCTTTCAAAGCTTGCATAATATTTTCAATACCATCTGGTGTATGAGCATAATCAATAATAACAAAAAAATCCGAATCTATATCTACTAATTCAAAACGCCCTTTAACAGTAACATTGCTTAATGCTTCTCTTACTGCATATAGAGAAATACCTAGATAATCTGCAACAGTAATTGCCGCAAGTGCATTATATACACTAAAAATACCTGGTATCTTTAGAAAAATATCTTGTTTTTTGTCTTCTATCTGTACTTTAAACTTAACTCCCCTTAAATTATTTTTTATATCTTTTGCCATAACATAAGCAAAATCTTTAATTCCATATGTCAAAACTTTTGCCTTTGAACTTTCTATCATTAAAGAAGAAAATTTATCATCTATATTTATAATACAAGCTTGTTTAGCCATCTTAAAAAGTTTACTTTTTGTATTAGCATAATTATCCATAGTTTTATGGAAATCTAAGTGGTCTTGAGATAAATTTGTAAAAACAGCAATATCAAATTCACATTCATCAACTCTATGCATTGCTAAAGAATGTGAAGAAACCTCCATCACAACATATTTAACACCTTTATTTAACATTATAAAAAAAAGTTCTTGCAAATCTAGAGATTCTGGTGTTGTATGTATTGATGGTACAATTTCATTGCCTATCATATTTTGTATAGTTCCAACAAGTCCTACCTTTTTATTTTGTTTTTCAAGTATTGCTTTAATCATATACGTAACAGATGTTTTTCCATTGGTACCTGTAACACCAATTAATGTTAGTTTACTTGTAGGATTACCGTAAAAATTAGTTGCAATTTTAGCCATTGATGCTCTTGCGTCTTCGACTAAAATTACCGTTAATCCTTCTGGTAGCTCAATTTTTCGATCTGTTACAACAGCAGTAATACCTTTTTTAATCGCATCTTCTAAAAATAATAAACCATCTGTATTAAATCCTTTAATAGCAATAAAGAGAAAATTCTTTTTTGCTTTTCTTGAGTCATAACATATGCCACTTATATCAATATTTATATTACCTTCTATTTCACATGAAACATCCTTTAACAAATCTGTAAGTTTCATATTAGGCCTCCTTACTAAGATTATATACATTAATAGTATAGCACAATTATAAAATTTGCATAGGTAATTAGTTAATTTTCTTTAGGCCTAAATTCTACTTCAACAATTGAACCTTTATTTATAATATTCCCTTTTTCTGGATTTTGCTTATATACTACACCTGTACCCTCAATTTTTATTTTTAAACCTAAGGAATTTAAAATTTCTGTTGCTTCCACAATAGTTTTCCCTTCTAAATCTGGAACTATAACCTCTTTTTCATTATTATTATCGCTTAAATATAAAATCACTGTTGTTTCTTCAGATATAATTGCTCCTGGTTTAGGCATCTGATCAAAAACAATATTACCAATACCTTCAATTTTATATTTTAAATTTTTACTTATAAGCAATTTTTCTGCTTCATATAATTCTATGTTTCTTACATCTGGCATTTCTATTTTTTTATATTCTTTCAATCCTTTTGGATTAACTTTCAAATACTGTAAACTATCTTCTAATATACTCCTTACAACAGGTGCTGCCAGCTGACTTCCAAAATGGGTTTCAGGGTTATTAGGTTCGTCAACTACCACTAAAACTATAAGTTTAGGATTATCTGCAGGTGCAAATCCCATAAATGAAGCTACATATTTACCAGGCAAATATTTCTCAGTTGTTCCGGTTTTCCCAGCAACATCATAACCTTCTATATAACCGGCTTTACCGGTACCTTCAGCTACTACACTTTTTAATATTTGTTTCATAGTATCTGAAGTATTTTTTGAAATCACATTTCTTACAACTTTAGGTTTAAACTCTTTAATAACTACTCCATCTGTATCTATAATAGATTTCACAATCTGTGGCTGCATTAATTTACCACCATTGGCAATTGCAGAAACAGCAGTAATCATCTGAAGTGGCGTTGCAGCAATACCTTGACCAAAAGAATTTGTTGCAAGCTCTACAGGCCCAATTGTTTTTTCTGCCATTAAAAGCCCTGATGCTTCACCGGGTAAAACAATTCCTGTTTTCTCTCCAAAACCAAAACTGTGTATATATTTATAAAGTTTTTCAACTCCTAATCTTTGACCTAGAGTAATAAAAACAACATTGCAAGAATTTTGAACTCCTTTAACAAAAGTTTCACTACCATGAGTTGCCCAACAATTTATTCTATGACCCGCTACAGTAGTATACCCAGGACAATAAAATTCTTCGTTCAAACTTACTGTTCCTTCTTCTAAAGCTGCCGATGCTGTTATAGTCTTAAAAACTGAGCCTGGTTCATAAGCATCTGATATAGCCCTGTTTCTCCATAATCTGAATAGTTCATCTTTAGAACCTTTAAAAGGATTATTAGGATCATAATCCGGCCTATTAGCAAGAGCTAAAATTTCTCCAGTATTAGGATCCATTACTATTGCACTTATCCCTTTTGTAGGCTTGGAATGTAAAACAGCTTCGTCAAGTGCTTTTTCAACAAAATGCTGTATTGTTTCATCAATAGTTAAAACTACATTATATCCATTAATAGGTTTATAATATTCTTCTTCACCAATGTCCATTTTCCTTCCTATAGCATCTATTGGTGATGAGATTCTACCAGGAATGCCTCTTAGATAATTGTCAAAAACAGATTCAATTCCATCAAGACCCTGATTATCAATACCTGTAAATCCTAATACATGAGATGCTAAATGTCCATCAGGATAAAATCTCTTAGTGTCTTCTGAAATAACAATACCTGATAGATTTAATGCCCTTATTTTATCAGCTTTTCCATCATCTACTTTTTTAGCTATCAAGACCTCTTGTTGATTGTGATCAGATATTTTCTTAAAGATATCTTCTTTATTTATATCTAAAATTTCCGATAATATTTTTGCTATTTCCCCTTTTTCTGTATTATTAATTTCTTTAGGTATTGCACTGATTTTATTAGCACTTATACTTTCTGCTAATACCTTACCATTTCTGTCAAATATCATTCCCCTTTTTGGAGTAACAGATATATCCAAAGTCCATTGAGGTAAAGCCATTTTCTGATATTCTTCGCTTTTTACAACTTGTATCCAGAATAATCTTGACACTAGACAAAATATAGCAACAAAAAAAGCAAAAAGCAAAAATAATATTCTTCTTTTAACTGATAATCCCAAATATATATTTATCCCCCCTACCTGCTAATCACCCCCAATATTCGCATAAAAAAGTTATCTTCATGAAGAATTTTATCCTTTGAACTGTCGGTATTGTTGGCAGTTAGTTTACTTTTCCCCACATTTATATATACAATTTGATTTTCTAAAGGTTCTTGCATACCTAATTTTTGTTTTGCTATTTCTTCTATCCTTGCTGGATCGCTTATAGAAGCAATTTTAATTTTTATCTGCTGGTTTAAATTTTCTGTATATTTTATATTAGATTCTAATTTATTTAGTTCTATTGAATGTTGATATATTAAAACATATCTAAATAGCAATACAAAACTTAAAAGACCAATAAAAATTAACAATACTAAATTTTTTAATTTATTATTGCTTTTGTTCTTTTTGTTTTTGTTTTTATTTGTATCATATTGGGGATGATAATCATATTTAAAATCTTTTTCTGCCAATATCAATTTATTCTACCTCCAATTCTTTTAGAACTTAAAGTTTCTGGGCAACTCTTAATTTTGCACTTCTAGCTCTAGGATTAGTATTAAGTTCTTCAAAGTCCGAAATAACCGGTTTTTTTGTTATTATTTTTATTTTAGGTTTTTTCCCACAAGTACAAGGCATCTTGGGAGGACATGTGCATGGATTTTCTAGCCGTTTAAATGTATTTTTTATTATTCTGTCTTCTAAGGAATGAAATGTTATAACTACAATGCGACCTTCACTATTTAACACATCAATCATATCTTCAATTGCCTTGTCAAGCTCTTTTAATTCTTGATTAACTTCTATTCTAATTGCCTGAAAAGTCCTTTTGGCTGGATGAGGTCCTTCTCTCCTTGCAGATGATGGTATTGCATCCTTTATTATGCCAACTAATTGAGTTGTTGTAGATATAGGACCTTTTTTTCTTGCATTAATAACAAATTTAGCAATTCTTGATGCCCATTTTTCTTCACCATAATTTTTTATAACTTCTTTTAACTGATCTTCAGAGTAATTATTAATTACATCATATGCAGAAAAACTTGTAGTTAAATCCATTCTCATATCCAAAGGTGCTTCTTGCATATAAGAAAACCCTCTTGATTTTTCATCTAATTGATATGACGAAACACCTAAATCTAAAATTATACCATCAACCTTTTCTATTTTAAGGTCACTTAATATTCTTTTAATATTTTTAAAATTCTCATGTATAAACTCAACTTTATCATTATTACCTATGTTAATTTTTGCAGCCTTTATAGCATCTAAATCCCTGTCAATACAAATTAATTTTCCATCTTTAAGTCTTTTTAATATTTCAGAAGAATGCCCACCTCCTCCTAAAGTTCCATCTACATATATACCCCAAGGTTTTATATTTAAAAATGCTATTGATTCCTTTAATAATACACTTTTATGTATATATTCCATAATATCACCTATATATCCAAATCTTCTAAATGCTCAGCTATTTCTTCAAAGGAAACATCAGTATTCAAAGAATATTCCTCCCATACTTCCTTGCTCCAGATCTCAACTCTATTAGAAACTCCAATAAAAATTACATCCTTTTCTATTTTAGCATGTTCTCTTAAATTTAATGGCACAAGTATTCTACCTTGTCTATCTGTTTCACACTCTATTGCACCTGCTAAAAAAAATCTCATAAATGCTCTTGCATCTTTTTTTGTTAAAGGCAAAGATTTTAGTTTTGATTCTATATTGCTCCATTCATCTATAGAGTATACAAATAAACAATTATCTAAGCCTTTAGTCAATATGAACTTATCTCCAAGTTCTTCTCTAAACTTGGCAGGTATTATAATTCTTCCTTTTGTATCAAGAGTATGTTCATATTGACCCATTAACATATTTAACACCAGACTTTCGTTTCACATTACTCCACTTTGCACCACATTAAACCACTTATTATATCTTATTCTATAAAAAATTCAAAAATCCTGCTAAAAATAAAAAAAAATAGGCAAGCAGCCTATTTTTTTATTAATTTTTAGCAGGATTTATTACAGAAATGACATTATTATTTTCATTAAAGTGTTCCATGTATCTGTCTATAACATTTTGATATGTGATTTCATTAAGCACATCTACATATTGTAATAAATTTATATCTTTCATATAATAATTTATAAAACTTTGGGCAATCCCTTCAATTGAATTAAATGCTCTTAAAAACTTTCCAATATATTTTTTCTTTATTCTATAAAAATCTTCTTCTTTTAAAATATCTGGTTTTTGTAAATTACCCAGAATAACATCTTTTATTTTATATGGATCTTTTGATTGTCCCCCAATTATAGAATATCCATACTTAACTTCTCCAACATATTCAAAATCGAAACTTGTATCAATTAAACCATCTTTATACAGTATTTCATATAAATTTGAACTCCTGCCTATTAACATCTCAAGACATATTTGAGTTGTAATATCTTTCTTTAACAATTTTTGTGTACCATATCCAATATCCAAATCTTTAAAACCCAGATTAAACATTGGCATTGATACCTCCATATATTTTTCAATAACTTTTTGATATACAATATTAGGTTCTTCACTATATATTCTTTGTATTTCGCCTTGCCTTTCTCCTTTAATAGAAACAGAATTAACTAAATCTAATGTTTTATCAATATCTATATCTCCAATAGCAAAAAGAACCATATTTTCCGGATGATAAAATGTATTATAGCATTTATATAAATCCTCTTTAGTTATTCGAGAAATTGATTCTATACTCCCTGCAATATCAATGCGTACAGGTAATTCACTATACATTGCTTTTAATGTATTAAAATAAACTTGCCAATTAGGATCATCATCATACATACGTATTTCCTGAGCAATTATCCCCTTTTCTTTTTCTACATTTTCATCTGTAAAATATGGAGATTGAACAAATTTAATAAGCAATTCTAAATTTTTATAAAAGTTTTCTGTGCTGGTAAAAAGATATGCAGTTGTTGTAAAATTTGTAAAAGCATTTGCAGATGCGCCCAATTTTGAAAACTTCTCAAAAACACTACCTTCCTTTTCTTCAAACATTTTATGTTCTAAAAAGTGTGCAACTCCATCAGGAACCTGTGTCACATTCTTTTCACCGGGTATTATAAATTTACTATCATTAGAACCAAAATGAGTAGCAAATATTGCAAACTGTTTTGTAAAGCCTTTTTTAGGCATAACATAAACTTTTAAGCCATTATCTAATTCTTGATAAAAAATTTTCTCATTTATTGTTTGATTATACAGTTGTTTCAAATTATTTTACCTCCTTCTGATTTGCCATAAAATAGACTGTATCAAGTTTTATCTTTCTAGAAATATCAACAACATCTTTTTTTGTGACTTTTTCTATATTTTTTATAAATTGATCAATATCCACATCTGTTTTAACTATCTTTTGAGAAAAATAATAATCAGAAATAGCCGTAGCACTATCTTTTATAGCATTTATAGAAGTTTTCAATGATTTAATAGTTGAATCAAACTCATAATCAGATATATTACCTTTTTCGAGATCTTTTAACTGTAAATTTATAATTTCAATTGCCTTGTCATAATTTTCTGGTTCTATACCAGCACCTATAATCATTAAGCCTTTAAACCTTTCTAATCTTGAAAAAGCATAGTATGCAAGGCTTTCTTTTTCTCTGACATTCATAAAAAGTTTAGAAAAAGGTCCGCCTCCTAATATACCACTGTAAATAAGCAAAGAATAATATTCTTCACTGTCAGGTTCAACATTTGTTCTAAAACCTAATGTAATTTTTCCTTGTGTAACATCCATATAATCCTTAACATATTTTATCTGTTTTACTTCTTTAAAAATATTAGTTTTAGGAATTTCAAGTACTTCATTTCTTTCTAAATTAAAATAACGTTTAAAAATTGATATTATATATTTAATATCTACATCTCCAACAACGAAAATATCAACAGGAAAAATCTCTATATGTTTTTTATAATAATTAAATAAGCTTTTTTCATCTATATTATTTAAAGATTCTATATCGCCTAGTTCATAGATTGAAAATGGCTCTCCTTTGCACATTTCTTCAAGACATCTTTCAATGGCATATTTCGTTTTATCATTTTTACGTCCATTTATATTATTTTTTTGAATCTCTATTTCTTGATCTACATATTCTTTTTTAAAAGCTTTATTTTCAACAAAGGGATTAAAAATTAAATCTCTTAAAAACTCAACCCCTTTCTCAAAAATTTTTTCATGTATAAAATCTTCTTGAATCATTTCCATACGATACTGTTGAATATGCCTTTCACCTTTTTTATAAACTGAAGCGGACAATGTAGATCCATAAAGACTTTCAAGGTATTTAGACATATCTTTATATGTATTAATCTTATTGGTTCCTCTTTTTAAAACAGATGGGATTAGCGCATATTCTGTTGCATTTTCACCAAGAACATTATTTACATATATATTAATAGTTACTGTTTTAAATTTGTCTGTAGGTGCAATATGAAGATAAACATCTTCAGCAATTTTTTCACTTATAAAACTCATCAAATCAACTCCTTCTAAAATAATCCAATTATTCTTTATTATATTTCATGTATTTTGCAAAGTCAAACTTCTGTATATTTAATAAAATAAATTTTATACTTCTATTATAAGCATTAATTAAAAATTAAATTACATCATATTCAAATTTTAAACCCGGGATTACCCGGGTTTTTTACATGCTTGGTGTTATACGTTTAATAATCTCAGCAATTTGCTTTGCAAACTCAGATATTGGTCTTCCTTCAGCTATGCCCTTTGATATATTATCTATTCTTTTATATAAATCTGGATCTGCAGTAACAGAAACATTTTTTATTGATTTATCTGTGTCTTTTACTGTTTTTGCAATCTTTTTCTTAAGTTCTGTTTCTGTTGTACCTTGGACTTTTGCTTTCATATCTACTCCCACTAAAGCTGTATTTCCAGTTATAACAACAGTAGTCTTGTTAACTTCAGGAATTCTAGCAACTGCTGTTGCAATTTTTTCTGCCCTTGTACTTTCAGTTGAAGATTTTTTCACCGGTGTTGCTGGTGAAGTTGGTGTACGCGGTGCAGGTGTAGTATAACCAGGTGCCGGTGGTGTAGGCGTAGGAGCAGTTCTTGTAGGAGCTGGTGTAAACCTGGTTGGTGTAGGCTTTTTAGTAGCTGTTTTACATCCCGCTAATGATGTCATAACCATCACAACAGCAATCATTAATGTTATAATACTTTTAATTTTTTTCAAAGTAAAGCACCTCCTCAACTTATATTTTTTCACTTTTAGCAAAAAGTATTATACTTTATTATGGAAATTTAAAAATTGCAAAAAGCATATTAAAAAATTAGGTTAACTTTTATTTGTGGAAAAATCAACATTGATTATAAGATAATAAATAATATTATTTGTAATTAATGTTTTATATAGTATTTTATAGTAAACAGATAACATTTTTTAGTGTTAATAAAATATTATTTTATTTCTGAAAAAGTTATTATTTGATATTTTTTTATTTATAATATATAATTCTTATGTGATAATATTGGGAGGAAGATAAAATGGAAATTGGAATTGTTGGTTTACCAAACGTTGGTAAAAGCACTTTGTTTAATGCAATAACAAAAGCTGGAGCAGATTGTGCAAATTACCCATTTTGCACAATAGAACCTAATGTTGGCATAGTTTCTGTTCCTGATGAAAGAATTGATTTTTTGGTAAAAATCGAGAATCCACAAAAAATAATACCTGCAACTATTAAATTTGTTGATATAGCAGGATTAGTAAAAGGTGCCAGTAAAGGTGAAGGATTGGGAAATAAGTTTTTATCTCACATAAGAGAAGTTGATGCTATTTTAAATGTAGTAAGATGTTTTGAAGACAATAACATAGTACATGTTGAAGGAAATATTGATCCTGTTAGAGATGTAGAGATTATTACATTAGAATTAATTTTATCAGATATTGAAATTATTGAAAGGCGCATAACAAAAACATCTAAACTTGCTAAAAACGATAAAAATGCATCTTTTGAACTTAAGATTTTAGAAAAAATAAAAGAAAACTTAGATCAAGGAGTTCCTGTTAGAAAAATTTCTTTTTCAGAGGAAGAAAAAGATTTTGTAAATCAACTAATGCTTTTAACTTCCAAGCCTATAATGTACGCAGCTAATATATCAGAAGATGATCTAATTGCTAAACAGGAAAATATTTATGTAAAAAAACTAAAAGAATATGCAAAACTTGAAAATTCTGAAGTCATAGTAATAAGTGCAAAAATAGAAGAAGAACTTTCTTCATTAAATGATGAGGAAAAATACTCTCTTCTAGGAGAATACGGACTTAAAGAACCAGGTTTGAACAATATAATACGTCATGGATACTCTCTTTTAGGACTAATCACATTTTTTACAGCAGGGCCAAAAGAAGTTCATGCCTGGACAATAAAGAAAGGCACAAAAGCCCCTCAGGCTGCAGGAAAAATACATTCAGATTTTGAAAAAGGATTTATTAAAGCTGAAGTTTTGTCTTATGAAGACTTAGTAAAAGCAGGTTCTTACAATTTGGCAAAAGAAATGGGGCTTTTAAGATTAGAAGGCAAAGATTATATAATTAAAGATGGAGACATAGTGGTATTTAGATTTAATGTATAAAATATAAAAAATGACTTGACGGCTAAAAAATTAAAAGCCATTAAGTCATTTTTCATCTACTCTAAACTTATTTCTACATGATCGTTATCATCGTATACATCTATAATCTTACCTGTTTCCCCTTGATTTATAGCTTTTAAAACCTCTTCTAAATCTACTCCTTCTAAAACTTCTTTAGGCAAAAACTTATTACCTATTTTCATTCCTAAAGTAACAAGGCTATATGGTATTGATAAATTTACTTTAACTTTATTATTAACTGTATCAGAAATTTTTATTTTTAACACTCTAAACTTTTGAGAAACTTTTGAATCCAAATTTGTGCTGCTATCTTCTTTTAATGCTTCCAAAAGTTCATAAGCTTCATCTGTTGTAATTTTACCCTCTTCTAGCATTTTTAAAATGCTCAATTTTTCATCTTGCATTAAATTCGCCTCCTTCCAAATAGACATTACCATTTGTAGTATAAGCTATAATACTTAAATTTTTATCATTATCGCCAAAATCCTTAGTGCTTTCTTTAATATAAGTAGCATCTTTTATTTCATATTGTAAATTATATAAATTAACATGGCATTTCCCATTTGTAGTTTTTAATTCATAAAATACTTCAGTATCTTTGTCAGCCATTTTTAAACTAATATTATCATTTGTTGTTTTCACTTTAAGCATAGAATTTGAAGAATTAGTTGAAAATCCATCTATCATTATTTTACCATTTGTTGTATGAAGTTCACAGTTATCGAAAGTTATATTAACCGCTGTTATTTTATCATTTGTAGTACTAGAAGTTAAATTATTTAAAATAACATTTTTAAATAATATTTCACCATTTTTAGTATAAGCTTCTAATATATTAGATTTTATATCTTCTAATAAAATTTTGTCATTTGATGTATATAAATCAATCTTTTCTGCATCAAGTTTATCTACTTTTATTTTTGAATTTGTTGTTGATAAATATATATTATTATATTTTTTATTAGGTAAATACAATTTTGCACTTAAAGCCTTTATATTTTGATTTATCTCTATTTTAATTAAATTATCTTCGTGAAAAACTTCAAATTCTTTTTCAAATTCTTTAGAAACTATAAACTTTAAAATTATATAAGCATAATTATTATCCCATGTTAAAACTTCGATTTTGCCGTTTTTACTAATTACATCTATATTTGAATTTTCAATTACTTTTTCAAGTTTAAATTCTTTTTCAATAGATCTTCCTCCAAATATCCCAAAAAGACTGTTAAGTGAAAAATCCAGAGTCTTATTAAAATTAGCTCCATTTTTTAAATTATCTTTTTTATTCAATATAGCATCTATATTTTTTTCTATTTCCACTGGAATCTTTTCTAATTCACTTATACCATCTACAACATCTGCTAATTTTTGTGTAACTTTTTCATTAATTCTGCTTGGCAAATCTTTTAATTTTTTTATTTTTTTATCAATATCATTTTCTTCATCATTATATTTTTTATAATAATACTTCTCTTCATTTTCTTCTATTGCCTCTAAAAGTTTAGAAGCATCTTCTGATGTAATTTTACCATCTTTTAACATATTTAATATTAATTCTTTTTCCTCATCCATTTAACCTCCCCCTTACTCTTTTAAAAGTTTTAAGGCTTCTTGTACACTAATCTCACCTTTTTCCAATTTATGCAATATTTCTTTTTTATTAATCTCTGGTTCATGTAAAACTTCATAACCTAGTGCTGCAATTAAATTATCTAATTTGTTTCTTATAGTAGGATAAGACAAATCAAGTTCTTTTTCCATCTCTCTTATGTTTCCTCTTGTTTTTATAAATACCTCTAAAAGTTCCCTTTGTTCTTTTGATAGATAACAGAATTTACATAGTTCAAAATTGCTTTCTATTATAGTCCCACAATGAGAACATTCTATTTTTTTCACATTCATTTTTTCGCCACATACTGGACATATACCTATTACCTCTTTTATAAAAATCACCTCCATAATTTAGCCAGAAATCTAATTATATTATAACGCTATTTTTAAATATGTCAATATTAATTTTAATTTTTATTATTTTTTTATATTAAATTATAAAAAAATTTAATATAAATTTAAACCGAGCTATGCTCGGTTTAAATAACTATTACTTCTTCTTTAAAATTATCAATATAACTTTGATAATTCATATTATTTTCAGCTTCTAAAACTTTTTCTAATTTTGGTTTTGTTGAAGGATGTTTAGGAACAAAAATTGTACAGCAATCTTCATATGGTCTTATTGATATATCAAAGGTACCTATGTTCTTAGCTTGGTCTATTATTTGTGTTTTATCCATTCCGATAAGAGGTCTAAAAACAGGCATTTTAACCGCCTCATTTGTAACAAATAAACTTTCTATAGTCTGACTTGCAACTTGTCCTAAACTTTCTCCTGTTATAAGGGCTAAAGAACCATTATTTTCAGCTATTTTTTCTGCTATCTTCATCATCATTCTTCTCATTATTATAGTAGTAAATTCAGGTGGGCATTTTTCATAAATTAAAAGCTGAAGTTCTGTAAAATGAACTATATGCAAATGTATTTTTTGCCCATATGATGACAAAGTCTTGCATAAATCAATTACTTTTTCTTTTGCTCTTTCAGATGTATATGGTGGACTATGGAAATAAACTGCTTCAATTAAAACCCCTCTTTTCATCATCATCCATGCAGAAACAGGACTATCAATACCTCCTGATAAAAGTACAGTAGCTTTTCCATTGGTACCAAGGGGTAATCCTTTTACGCCTTCAATTACTCCAGCATAAATATATGCCATCTCTCTTATTTCAATATTTATTAAAACATCCGGTCTATGAACATCAACATATAAATTATTGTTATTTTTTAATATTTCATCACCAACCATTTTATTTATTTCCATGCTATTATAAGGGAAAGATTTATTTGGTCTTCTAGTTTCTACTTTAAAACTTTTGTTATTATATTTACTCATAATTTCTTTAGAAGCTTTATAAATATCATTTAAATTCAAATTTACTTTTTTTGCTATTGTAATACCAACAATCCCAAAAACTTTTTTTAATTTTTCTATAGCAAGATCTGTATCCTCACCAGGTTCAACATATATTCTACCATGAGTTTTTTCGACTTTTAAATTATCTATTTCAGAAAGGGCATTTTTTATATTTTTCACTAATTTGTTTTCAAACAAATATCTATTATCTCCCTTTAAAGCCAATTCACCATATTTAATTAACAATATATCTTGCATAATCTACCTCCGTCTAAATTTTCTTAAAAAATCAACTTTTTCTTTTAATATTTCTACAGTATGATTTATTTCTTCTTCTGTATTAAAAATACCAATAGAGAAACGAATTGCACTATCTATAAATTCTTTTTCTAATCCTATAGCAGAAAGCACATGACTCTGTCCTTTTTTCTTTGAAGAACAAGCTGAACCTGTCGAAACATAAATTCCTTCTTCTTCTAAAGCATGTAATAGTACTTCACCTTTTATACCTTCAAACGAAATATTAAGTATATGAGGAGCTCCTTCGTTTATTTCAGGTCCATTTAAGTTAATATCCTTAATTTGATCAAATATGCCATTATATAATTTTATTTTTAAATTCATAAGTTTTTTAAAATATTCATTAAAATGTTCATTAGCTATATTACATGCTGTAGATATTCCTATTATTCCTGGCATATTTTCTGTACCAGATCTTAAGTTTCTTTCCTGACCTCCACCATAAATTATTGGTTTTATTTTTATATTTTTATTTAAATATAAAGCTCCTATCCCTTTGGGGCCATTTATTTTATGCCCACTTAAAGAAAGTAAATCAATATTTTGTGTTTTAGTATTAATTTTAACCTTGCCAATAGCTTGTATTGCATCAGTATGAAATATAATGTCTTTCCCTTTTGACAGATTCCCGATCTCTTCTATAGGTTCAATAGTACCTATTTCATTATTTACAGCCATTATTGATAAAAGTATAGTTTTATCTTTAACTGCGTTTATAAGGTCATTTAAACATATCCTTCCTGTTTTATCAACGTCTAAATAAGTGATTTCAAATCCTCTTTCTTCTAAATGTTTTAAAACATTCAATACTGATGGATGTTCAATTTTAGTTGAAATTATATGATTTCCTCTTTTTTTTAAAGCTTCTGCAACACCAATTAAAGCTAAATTATTAGATTCTGTTCCTCCTGATGTAAAAATAATATTTTCAGGCTCACTGTTAATAATTCTAGCTACATTTTCTCTGGAATTTTTTAGTATCTTTTCAGCCTCAAAACCTTTTTTATGTAAAGAAGAAGGGTTGCCATAATTAAAATCTAAAACCTGATTCATTTTTTCAATTACCTCTTTTACAGGTTTAGTTGTCGCACTATTATCCAAATATACTTCCACCATTATCATCCCTTTAAAAATTTAAATTTAAAATATTTGTGTATTAAAAATTATTTTTTATATATTATAAGTATATCATTATTATCATTTATTAATATCTCAATAATTTGCCCTTTCTGAAGATATTTCTGTAAATCAACCGTTTCACCAGCAGGTTTTATAATTTTATCTCCAATTTGTACTATAGTATTAAGGGTTAAATTGCCTTTTATTTCTTTGCCAATATCTTTTTCTCCAGCTTCAACTTTCATATAAATCTTATCTTTAGAAATATCGATAATTTCCCCTTTTCTATATAATTTTTTAATATCTTGTTGTTTTTCTATAGTGCCTTGAGATGAATCAGGTTGTCTAGATTGAGAAATATAATTATAATATCCTCCTCCAATTCCCGCAACACTTCCTAATGTAAATATTATTACTACAATCAGTGCAATTTTCCTTCTCAAAATTTCATCTCCTTTTAAAAATTAATTGAGGGAAAATCCCCCATTTAATTATCATCTAAAATTTTATCAGTAAACTTTTTAAATTTATTTTCACTTAAAACTTTCTCTTCTTTATCAGATGAAATTGTTATTTCTACAATATCTCCTTCAGAAACGTTGCTTGTCAAATAATTTATAGGAATAATAACAGTTCTTTCATCATCATCAATTAATATAACAGCATTATTATCATAAATCTTGTCAAGTATACCTTTTATATTGCGTTTTTTCATATAAATATCCCCTGTTCTATAGTTAATATATCCTACTATTTCATAAATTTAACCATTAGGCTAATAATTCTCTGTACATCATCATAGGAAGCCTTACCATCCTCATTAGCAATTAAACATTCTTTTGCATGATCCTGAATAATTGTCATTCCAACCTTTTCCAAAGAAGCTTTAACAGCTGCAATTTGGAGCAAAACATCCGGACAAGGTTTAGACTCCTCCACCATCCTTTCAATACCTGCGATATGCCCTTTAATCGTTTTTAATCTAAGTAATATATCATCTCGTAAATTGTTACTCATTGAAAACACCTCTCAATTTTTCTTTATTATAAAATTTATTGTATATTATTTTAAATTCTTCATAAAAAATATCGTCCCAATAATATTGCTTTGATGAATTATAACCGTTCAATCCCATTTCATCAAACTTCATTTTATTATTATATAAATATAAAATTTTATCTTGAAAATCTGCAATATTATAATAAATATTCATACCACATTTATGTTTATGCACAATATTCTTCAATTCTCCTATACCAGTTGAAATACTTGGTATTCCTGTGGCCATATATTCTACTAATTTTATAGGAAAACTATATTTCACAAATTCTGTTGGCATAAAAGTACATAATCCTATATCAGCATTTTTATAATAATAAGGAAGATCTTTGTATTGAACTTTTCCTACAAACTTAACACTTTCCGTCAAATCCAGAACAGATACTAAATCTTTATAGTTTTTTTCATACATGCCTTTACCAACTATAATTAAATTAACTATCCCTAATTCTCTTTTAAGTCCAGGTAATGCTTTTATAGGTATTTCAAGCCCTGACCATTCTTCTAAAGAACCACTGTAAATTAAATTTATACCTTTATGATTATTCTTTTCTCTAGTAAAAATTCCCTTTTTTATGCCATTAGGTAAAAAATATGTTTTTATCCCAGTCTGTTTTTCCCTTAAATCCTTTAAACTGTGACTAACACTGAATGTAATATCTGAATTTCGTATACACTCTTCTTCTATTAATTTTACTTTTGTATATATATCTGATTGAATAAAAGCTCCAGGGAAATAATCAATATCTTCATATACTAAAAAATTAACAAATTTTGATTTATACATTTCTATACCACAAAGCCCTGCCCATGGCCCCTGGGCAATACATATATCATAATGTCTACCATCTATTTTAGTTAAACTTTCATAAAGAGTCAATGGTTTAAATAAATTATAAAACTCAACTGGAATACCTATAATTTTAAGTTTTTCGTAATTTCTTATATATACATCTTTACTATCATATCTACAAAACACTATTGTTGAATCATACCTATTTTTCAAAAAGTCAATCATATGATGACTTCTATGTGTAAGAGAATTTAATAAATCTATAAATGTTATAAATATTATTTTCAACATAATCCCTCCAAAGAAATAAGCCAGCATTAGCTGGCATTAAATCAATACATTTAGGATAACTGTGGTGGATCAAAAGAAGGAAATGGTCTTTGCATAAACTCATCACAAACATTAGAAGGAAACTCTTCACATGAAGGTGGTGTTGGGCAAAATCCATATGCAGGAATCAAAAGCTGTACATCTACTGCTGATTTTATAACAATCCAAATACCTAATATTACATCTACTGTCGTAGTAGTACCTACATTTACTTTTCCATATAAACATTCTGCAACTGCTTCATATTTCATTATAGCAATTTCTGAATTGGGTACATAAAGTACTATGTCTTTGGTAAAAGTAGTTGTGTTTGCAGGAAGTGTTTGAGTTGTCCCGTCTGGATAATTTATTATTATATCATAACTTACTAAAAAAGTTGCCTCAACTCTTGCAAAACCTGGTCTATCAGTAATTGGAGTAATAACAAATCCTGGCGGTGTAACCAAAGTTACTGTTATATTATTACATTCACTGAATACTGGATTTGTTCCAGTTGGTACAAAAGTAATTGCAGGTATATTATCAAGACATAATCTTTGCGAACATGCATCATATATTTTTGTAACTTCTATACAAGCTATTTCTGTAGGTTCTGGAATCTGACCTGGTTCTACAGGACCAGGAGTAATTTCCTGCCCACTGACAAGCTTCTTGGCAAATGGCATATAAACTCCTCCTTATAAATTTATAAAACAAAATAACAAATAATATTCTATCTTCAGTATACGCAATCTATTAGCTATTTGTTACAATTTTACTTATAACTATAGTATATAGTATTTAAATTATCAAAAACTAATAATTAAGTTTTATAGTTTACTCAATGTAAATAAAAGACTTTTTTTGTTTTCAACCAAATGTTATAATTAATAATATAGAATAAAAAAAAGGAGAAGGATATTATGAAAAATATTGATGAATTAACCGTCAATACTATTAGGGTACTTTCCATAGAACAAGTACAAAAAGCTAATTCTGGACACCCTGGAATGCCTATGGATGCAGCCCCAATGGTATATACTTTATGGGCAAAACACATGAAGCACAGTCCTGGTAACCCTGCTTGGCCTGCAAGAGATAGATTTGTGTTATCTGCAGGACATGCTTCAGCTCTATTATATTCTCTGTTACATTTATTTGGATATGGATTGACAATTGAAGATTTAAAAAATTTCCGCCAATGGAACAGCAAAACGCCTGGACATCCAGAATATGGACATACTCCTGGTGTTGAAGTAACAACTGGCCCTTTGGGACAAGGTATAGCAAATGCAGTAGGAATGGCAATTGCTGAAACATATATGGCTAATAAATTTAACAAGCCTGGTTACAATATTGTCGACAATTTTACATATACTCTAGTAGGCGATGGTTGTTTAATGGAAGGAATTTCCTCTGAAGCAAGTTCTTTAGCAGGAACATTAAAATTGGGAAAACTTATAGCTTTTTATGATTCTAACAGTATTTCAATAGAAGGAAGTACTAATATTGCTTTTACAGAAGATGTAGGGAAAAGATATGAAGCATATGGGTGGCAAGTTTTAAATGTTGATGATGGAAATGATATTCAAGCAATAAGCGATGCTATTGAAAAAGCAAAATCTGAAACAAATAAACCATCATTAATAATAGTAAAAACCATCATTGGATATGGATGTCCGGAAAGACAAGGAAAAGCATCTGCTCACGGAGAACCACTTGGTGAAAAAAATATACAAGAAACAAAAAAATTTTTAGGCTGGAATTATGCTGAAGATTTTTTTGTGCCTACAGAAGTACGTGAACATATGCAAAAAATCCAAAATGAATTAAAAAATAAAGAAGAAGCATGGAATGACTTGTTTAAAAAATATAGCAAAGAATATCCGGATCTTGCTGATGAATGGAATAAATGGCACAGCAAAAAACTGCCTGTTGATCTTTTAAATGATGAAGGCTTTTGGAATTTTAAATTAAAAACTGCAACACGTTCATCTTCAGGCGAAATTCTCAATTATTTAGTAAATCTTATTCCAAATCTTATTGGTGGATCTGCAGACCTTGCGCCATCAACAAAAACATATACAAAAGACCGTGGAGATTATAGTGCACAAAATCGCGGAGGTTCAAATTTCCATTTTGGAGTAAGAGAACATGCCATGGGTGCAATTGCAAACGGCATAGCTGCATATGGTGGTTTGATTCCATATGTATCAACTTTCCTCGTTTTTAGTGATTATATGAAAGGGGCAATAAGACTTTCAGCTCTTATGAAACTTCCAATCATATACATATTTACTCATGATAGTATAGGTGTCGGAGAAGATGGACCTACTCATGAACCTATAGAACATTTACCAATGTTAAGGAGTATACCGAATATGACTGTTATAAGGCCAGCAGACTCAAAAGAAGTATCTGCAGCTTGGTATTATGCTTTAAATAAAAAAAATGGTCCTACATCATTAATTTTAACAAGGCAAAATCTGCCTTTGTATGATGAAACATCAAAAGAAGCATTAAAAGGAGGATATATTTTATTAGACTCTGATGACAAAAAACCTGAAATAATATTAATGGCTAGCGGTTCTGAAGTACAACTTGCATTTGAAGCCTTTAAGGTTCTAAAAGAAAAAGGTATAAAAGCCAGAGTTGTAAGTATGCCTTCTATGGAAATATTTGATCAACAATCAGATGAATATAAAAATTATGTTCTACCAGAAGAAGTAACCAAAAGATTGGCTATTGAAGCAGCAAGCACTATGAGCTGGTATAAATATACAGGATTAAATGGAGCTGTAATTGGTATAGATCATTTTGGTGCTTCCGCTCCTGGAGAAGTATTATTTGAAAAATTTGGTTTTACCGTTGATAACATAGTTAGTAAAGCTTTAGAAATGCTTAATATCTAATATATTAATATAAAGAGGTACCGCAAAATTATCTAAAAATAGTTTTGCAATACCTCTTTATTTAATCAAATATTGAATTTATCTAATTTTCTTGACTACTAGTTAAAATAAGATATCAATAACCTTAAAAAATCTTATATAAAGCTTGTAGCTACTACATTCTTTGAAAGTACCATTTCTTTTTTACTATATATTACTTTTTGGGCTATCTTATAACTGCAACCGTCCTAAAAACATTTTTCAATATTATATTAAGAAAAGAGGTCCTTATTTATAAACTTAAATCTATAATCAATATAAATCTACGAAATATCTAAATATTAGACAAATTCTCTTTATTCATAATAACAAAAACAAGGAGGTGACAATTTTTGCAAGTATTAATAGCACCGGACTCTTTTAAAGGAAGCTTATCATCAAAAGAAGTGGCAAAGGCTATAGAAGAGGGCATAAAAAGAGTAGCAAATATAACAACATTAAAGATACCTATTGCAGATGGTGGAGAAGGAACTGTAGAAGCACTAATCGAATCAATAGGTGGTGATATAATACATGTAGAGAATATTGTAGATCCTTTAGGTAAAAAAATTAAATCTTTTTATGGTATATTAAAAAATGGTACAGCAGTAATTGAAATTGCCGCTTCATCAGGCCTATATCTTGTACCAGTCGAAAAGAGAAATCCTCTTAAAACAACTACTTATGGAGTTGGACAACTTATAAAATCAGCCCTTAATAAAGGTTGCCGTAAATTTATAATAGGCATAGGAGGCAGCGCAACAAATGATGCTGGAGTTGGAATGATACAGGCTTTAGGAGCTAAAATAACTGATTCAGAAGAAAAACAAATTGATTATGGAGGTGGACAACTCCACAAAATAAAAAATATAGACTTGACAAACCTTGATAAACGCATAAAAGAAAGTGAATTTATAGCCGCAACTGATGTCTTAAATCCTTTATATGGAGAAAATGGAGCATCAATTATATATGGACCGCAAAAAGGCGCTACAAAGGAAATAAGTAAAATTTTAGACAATAATTTAAAATATTTTTCAAAATTAGTTGCAAAAACAATAGGTAAAGATTACTCAAATATTCCTGGTTCAGGTGCTGCGGGAGGATTAGGTTTTGCACTTATAGCTTTCTTAAAGGCAAAACTTCAACCTGGAGTTGAAATAATAATAGAAGCAACAAAACTTGAAGAAAAAATAAAAAATAGTGATATAATTATAACAGGTGAAGGTAACACAGATTACCAGACGATCTTTGGTAAAGCACCGTCAGGGATTGCAAAACTAGCACAAAAGCATAACAAGCCTGTAATAATTTTATCTGGTGGTTTAGGTAAAGACTATAAAAAACTTTATAATATAGGAATAACTAGTCTATTTAGTATAGTAAATAGGCCTATGGAACTTAATGAAGCAATGAAAAATGCATATAATCTAATTGCTGATAGTACGGAAGATATAATAAGAATTATAATGAAATTTAGTAATATATAAAATCCCACATAAATTTATGTGGGATTTTATATATTACTTTAATAAATCAATATTTTATAAATTATTTAAAATAATTATATTTCAAGCTTTATACCTGTACTAAGAGGAAAAAACCTGTCTTTAAAAATATTATATAATTCTACTTGTGCTTTAAATCCTGTACAATGTCCTGCATAAATCATATTTATATCAAATTCGTTTAAAGAATTTATTGTTTTTGTAATTTTGTTTTGGTTTGCTTCAATTAAATGAAATCCTCCAATAATAGCATAAATTTTATTTTCTTTGCTATATTCCAGAGATTGTTTAACTATATTTATTATTCCAGAATGACTACAGCCCGTTATTATTACAATCCCTTTATCTTTTACATTGGCAATAAAAGAAATATCATCATTCATTAAATCATCTTTTATTTCACCTTCAGAAGTAATTGTTTTTAACGGAATACCAACTTCTTCAAAGTTAGTTTGTCTTTTAACTTCACCTGTAGTCATAACTCCTGGCATAATTTCAAGCGGATCTTTTGTTAAATACAATCGCCCTCCACTTTCTTCAATATTTTCTTTTATATCTTGTTTCATTATACCTACATGTCTTAAAAAAGGATCTGTAATAAAATTTAGTCTAAATATATCTGGATGAGCAATCACAGGTAAATCTTTTTTACCAATTAACTTTATTATTTCACTAACCCCTTGTGTATGGTCATAATGACAATGAGTTAATAAAATTGCATCAATTTCTTTTGGATTTATACCCATAAGATCCATATTGTAACACAGGGCTTGTGTGTTCTGACCAACATCTATTAAAATATTTTTTTGTTCATTTCCAATTGCTTCTACAAAAAATGATACACCATGTTGTCCTAAATATGGGCTTTCATATAAAACACTGTCTTCTGCTAAAACTGTGATATTTAATTTTTTAAGAGTTTTCATGGCAATCCTCCTTATAGAAAATAAATTAAAAAAATAGCTTTCGTTTTACTAAAAGTAAAAAGAAAGCGCCTAATATGAACCTTACTTATTTTTTCCTATCATTTCTTCTACTTCTTTTGCACCATTATTATAAAATTCCTCTTCATCAGGGGCTAATTCTTTTAATAGCCGCAAAAACTCACCAGCATGCACTTTTTCTTCATCAGCTATATCTAATAAGACTGCTTTTGCTAATTCATTATCAGTAGCTTCAGCCAACTGAGTATAAAGTTGTATTGCCTCATATTCTGCCGCCACCATAAATCGTATAGCCCTTACCAACTCTTTATCAGTTACTTTTCTTTTTTCTGTGAGTCCTGAAAAAGGAGTCCCAAACTCAGGCATAATATCCCATCCTTTCAATTTTGTCTACTAATATTATATCACTAATCTATAAAATAACTAAATATTTAACTTTTTGCAGCTTGTAATCCCTCATCAGCATGGTAAGAACTCCTAACCAAAGGACCAGAAGCAACATATTTAAAACCTAATTCATATCCTATCTCTTCATATTCTTTGAACTTCTGTGGGGTTATATATTCAACAACTTCAATATGTTTTAATGAAGGTCTTAAATATTGGCCTATTGTCAACATATCACAATCAATTTCTCTTAAATCTTTCATTACTTGTATAACTTCATCTTGTGTCTCACCTAAACCTACCATCATTCCTGACTTAGTTAGTATATTACCATCAAATTCTTTAGATTTCTTTAAAAGGTTTAAAGATCTTTGATAATCTGCCTTTGGGCGAACTTTTTCATAAAGCCTTGGCACTGTTTCTACATTATGATTTATAATATCTGGTTTTGCATTAACTACTGTAGCAATAGAATCAATGTTCCCCATGAAGTCAGAAACTAATACTTCAATAGTTACGCCAGGAAGCTTTTTTAGTTCAAAAATTGTTTTTTCAAAATGTAAAGCTCCACCATCTGGTAAATCATCTCTAGTAACACATGTAACTACTACATGTTTTAAATCTAGTCTTTTAGTAGCCTCTGCTACTCTCCTTGGTTCGTCATCATCAAGAGGCAAAGGTTTTCCTTTCTCTACAGCACAAAATCTGCAATTTCTAGTACATACATCACCCATAATCATAAATGTTGCTGTCCTACGTGCAAAACACTCACCTATATTAGGACAATTAGCACTTTGGCAAACTGAATTTAAATTAAGTCCTCTTAGAAATGCTTCCATTTTGCTTAAATCTTCATTTAAAATTTTCACTTTAAGCCAGTCGGGTTTACGCATCAGATTCCACCGCCAAATCACTCAAATTTATTTTATTAAATTTTATATCAAAAACTTCACTGAATTTTTCAATCATCTTATTTTTCACTTTTTCAATATCTTCTTTTATACCTAATTGTTCCATAGTTACAACACCGAATTCTTTTATACCACAAGCATTTATTAGATCAAAGTATGATAAGTCTGTATTTACATTTAACGCTATTCCATGCCATGTGATCCACTTTTTAACTGCAATGCCTATTGCACAAATTTTTTCATCTTTAACCCACACACCAGTATATTGGGGTTTTCTACCAGCTTTTATACCATAATCATGTAATAATCGTATAATTGTTTCTTCTAAATTATTTACAAAAAGATGTACATCTTTTTGCCATTTTGTTAAATTAAAAATCGGATATGCAACTATTTGTCCTGGACCATGGAATGTTGTCTTTCCACCTCTTTCTACTTTATAAAGTTCAGCTCTTTTTGACAATTCTTCCAAAGGTATTAAAGAATCAGTTTCAATTTCTCCTGAAACTCCTACAGTATAAACCGGGGGATGCTGTAAAAGTAATAATATCCCATCTGTTTTGCCACTTTTAACCCTATCAAAAGCTTTTAACTGTATATCTCTTCCTTCTTGATATGGTATAATCCCTAAATTCAAGATTTCACCGTTTCTCAAACTTTATCCTCCTTAAATCAAATTACCAAATTTATATAATAAATAAAATATTATATTTTAATTATCCTTTGTTAATTGGCATACCTAAAGCATCCTCACATGCTTCTTTTATACTTTCTGAAAGAGTTGGATGTCCATGAATACTATCAGCTAATTCTTCTAGTGTAAACTCTTCTTTAATTGCAAGGACACCTTCATGAATTATTTCTGTTGCACCTGCTCCTATAATCTCCATACCAATTACTCTATTATATTTGGCTTCTGCTATTACTTTAACAATTCCTTCACTTTGACCCATTGTCATAGCACGTCCCGAAGCACTATAAGGGAAATTACCAATTTTTAAATCTTTGTATTTTTCTTTAGCTAATTTTTCAGTTAACCCAACCCATGCAATTTCAGGATCTGTATAAATAGCACTTGGTATCACAGTTAAATCTGCTTCTTTTATATTTTCCGCTATGTTATTAGCAGCCACAATTCCTTGATATGATGCCACATGTGCTAATTGTATA
This sequence comes from Thermoanaerobacteraceae bacterium, assembly GCA_049700195.1. GTDB lineage: Bacteria > Bacillota > Thermoanaerobacteria > Thermoanaerobacterales > Thermoanaerobacteraceae > JBNAVY01. Next base: position 6,997 of record JBNAVY010000012.1, on the reverse strand, counting down.
CCTCCGGTTACATCCCCAACTGCATAAATATTTTTAATACTGGTTCTCATATGTGCATCAACTTTAATACCTTTTCTGTCCATATCAAGGCTTAATGATTCAATACCATTTATATTAGCTACACGTCCAACAGCAACTAATACCATGTCACAATGTTCTTCCTGGGTATTGCCATCACTTGTGTATACAACTTTTAGTCCTTCTTCTATTCTTTCAACTTTGCTATTAAAATGTATATCGATTTTTTTTCGTTTTAAAGCTTTTCCCATTATATCAGCAATATCTCTGTCTAACATAGGCAAAAGTTCCGGTAACATCTCAATAATAGTTACCTTGCTTCCTAAAGAAGAGTATATATTAGCAAATTCTAATCCAATTATTCCCGCACCAATAATTACTATTTTTTCTGGCACTTTTTCAAGTTCTAAAGCTTTATTGCTGGTAACAACTCCCTCTAAATTAAGTCCCTCTATTGGAGGCATAAAAACCTTAGAACCTGTAGCTATAATAAAATTTTCCGCAGTATATTTCTTATCAACTTCTATTGTATGTTCATCAATAAAATTTCCTTTACCTTTTATAACGTCGACTTTATGTAAATTCATTAAATATCCAACTCCACCAACAAGCCTTCTAACAACCCTTTCTTTTTTTTGACGGAGTTTTGCTATATCTATAGTATATTGAGCTAATATACCAAAATCTTTAGCACTACTTATATTATTTATTATTTCTGCTGCATGGGCATATACTTTTGTAGGTATACAACCTCTATTTAAACAAGTTCCACCTAAAGAGTCTTCTTCAATAATTGCGACTTTTTTTCCAAGCTCTGAAAGTCTTATTGCTGCTGTATAGCCACCAGGTCCTCCTCCTAAAATTATTACATCGTAATCCATAAACATTCCTCCTAAAATAATTTATAACCAATATATATTTATTATTCTACAATCCATATTAAAATCCTCTTTTTATCTAACTTTTTATAGAATTATTATAAATAAATTTTTAAAGAATATATTAATGATAGGAGGGATAATTATGCAGGATATTTTTTTAAGTAAAAATAATAATATCTATATATTTTTTCTAAAATATAAAAAAATATTTTTATATTTTAAAGACAAAGAAAATGTAAAAGAAATACTTATTACCGAAGACTGTTTTTCAAATTTTGATGTAACTTGTGATAAAAATGGCAATTTTAATATTATATATTTCAATGATAAAAGAGAAATAGTTCATATTACAAATAAAAACAATTCTTGGGTTAAAAAAACAATATACAAATATGAAGAAAAAATTTATATTGATAATTTAAAATTGTTAATTTGCGATGATATATATCATCTTATGTTTACAATAAAAAATTTAGAAAAACCTGATGAAATAATTTTATCATATATGAAATGGGATAAGATCTGGTATGGAAGTAAAATTGATACTATAAAATATAATTCTTCATCTCAACCATATAGTGTCTCATTAGATATAGAAGGTAACCTTCATTTAATTTACGTAACTGAAGAAATAAACCATAAATTATATTATACATTTTATAATAATAATTTTTGGTCACAAAAATCTCTCATTGCTGAATCAAAATATATCTTATTTCAGGATATAATAAATGATAAAAATAAAAATAGCCATATTATATGGTTAGAAGATAATTCAACAAAAGAAATAAAATACAGGAAAAAAACTAATGGCGGATGGCCTAAAGGATCTTGGAATAATACTATCTCTTTAGTATATTTAGAAGATACAGATTCACCAATTATAACATTAATAAATAACACATTATGGTGCACTTATAACAAAAACAAAAATATTTACAGCCTTATTTCTAACGATTTTGGAACAAGCTGGAGTAGACCATTTAAAGTTTTAGAAATATCTGAAACAAATTATAAAGTTAACAAATTTTCAGATTTTGATAAAAAAATAATTTCAAATTATTGTTATTCTGATAATCAAAAAAATTATGTTTTATTACAAACTAAAAATAACATGTTTAATAAATTAGATAAAAATTCTTATTTCACTTTTTACATAAGTGAAGTTCAGGAATATTTAAAAATACTTTCAGAAAAATTAGATATTGCAATACAAGAAAAAAATAAATTAAAAGAAGAATTAGATAAAAAAAATAATGAAATTCTAATAAAAAAAAGAAATATAGAGGATTTACAAGGAATTATAAAAAGGCTCGAAGAAGACAAAAATAAAATTTTTCAAAAAGCAGATAGTTATAGTGTGCTTTTCAATACATTACTTATCGAAAATCAAAATTTAAGAAAACAGATTATAGACTTAGAAAATCAGGTTTTCATTTTAAAAAGTCAAGCAAATGAAATTAGAAATATTAAAACCATAGATAAAATTAAATCAATTTTTTACAAAAAGTCTTAATTTTTTAAATATTATTTACTACTTTATATCCATTATAATTTTTTTCCACTTCATATATCCCTTTATAAGGGATATTTATTCTTTTTAAAATATCTTTAACTAGATTTTTATATTCAAGCCCAAATCTTATAGAATTGCTACAACTATACATAAAACTTCTTGGTGTTGGAACAAATTCTACAGGTATATTATTCCTTTTAAGAATTTTTTCTACCATAACTCCATGTTGATAAGAATAAAATACAATTAATCCGAATTTCATATAATTCACCTCAAAATTAATATATTCCAAACTCTTATATAGTGATACAATTACCACTATGGCCATAATTTACTTAAAGGATTTTTAAAATGAAAAAAGAATATATAATACATGAAAAACAATTTATTATCCAGGAAAATAATTATTATAGGAGGTAAAATATGAATAAAAGAACAAAAGTATTTTCATTAGTAATAATATTAATATTTATTTTTGCACCTAATTCATCATTATATGCACAATCGTTTTATTCTAAGGGTTTCTCTAAAAATTTAACAGTAAAAACATCAGTACCATCATATGTAATTTTAGCTGATCTTAATAAATCAAATTATAATAGTAATTATGTTCAAAATAAAGTCAAAGACAATACAACTTCAGAAAACAGCCTTAAAACTTTCACTTTAAATACTACAATTAATACAAATATAAGTTTTTTAACTGATGAAGAAAAAAAACTAGCAGAGCTTATAAACAATGAAAGAATACAAAGAAAATTATCACCTTTAGAAATCGATCAGCGTTTATCAAACCTAGCAGAAACTAAAGCCTATGACATGAAAGAAAATAATTATTTTTCCCATAACTCTCCTACTTATGGCTCACCTTTTGATATGATGAAAAAAATGGGAATAAAGTATAGTTTTGCTGGAGAAAATATTGCAACTAATTCAAATATAATTAAGGCTCATTATTCTCTTATGAACTCGGATGGTCACAGAGCAAATATTCTAAACCCTTATTATAATAAGATGGGAATTGGTATAGTAACAAATAAAGAAGGTAATGGAATTATTATAGTAGAGATGTTTATAAAAGAATAAATCCGGTAAATCCGGATTTATTCTTTATTCCATAAAAGCTTTATAAGCTTTATAACCCATGTATATATCCACTTTTGAAGCAAGCTCAAATGGTGCATGCATACTAAGCAGTGCTACTCCGCAATCAAGAACTTCCATACCATAATTTGCTGCATATTGTGCGACAGTACCACCGCCTCCCATATCTACTTTACCAAGCTCACCAATCTGCCATATAATTTCTTTTTCATTAAAGAGCTTTCTGACTTTTCCTAAAAACTCGGCATTAGCATCACTGGAACCGCCTTTTCCTCTGGATCCAGTATATTTTGTAATACAAATTCCCTTACCTACATATGCTGTATTTTGTTTCTCGCTAACTTCAGGATATGTCGGATCAAAAGCTGCATTAACATCAGCAGAAAGAAGCTCTGAATTTGCTAATACTCTTTTTAATTTAATATCTGTATTCCCTTCATATTTTTCCAGAATTTCTGCAATGGCATTTTCAAAAAACTTGGACTGTAATCCTGTGTTACCCATACTTCCTATTTCTTCTTTATCTGCAAATATCGCAACAGCTGTTTTTTCAGGCATTTCGATTTCAAGAATACCACGTAAAGATGTATATGCACAAACTCTGTCATCTTGTCCATATGCACCTATCATACTTCTATCAATACCAATATCTCTTGGCTTATAAGCAGGTACAAGCTCTAATTCTGAACTTAAAAAGTCTTCTTCAACAATACCATATTTATCATTTAAATATTTTAATATATTAGGTTTTACACTAACCTCTTCTGACATAGGTATACTACCAACTATTGCATTTAAGGCCTCACCAGTAATTACTTCTGAAGCCTTTTTCTCCATCTGGTCTTTTCCAAGATGAGGAAGAAGATCAGAAATATAAAGAACTGGATCATTTTCATCTTCGCCTATAACTATATTTACTTTTTCTCCATTGGCTTTTATAACTACTCCATGAAGTGCTAATGGTATTGTCACCCATTGGTATTTTTTTATACCTCCATAATAATGAGTTTTAAATAAAACTAATCCACCATCTTCATATACAGGATTAGGTTTTAGATCAATTCGTGGAGAATCTATATGTGATGCAATTGCTTTTAAACCCTTTTGCATTGATTCTTTACCAATTACAGCTAAAACAACAGATTTACCTTTATTGTTATAATATACTTTACTACCTGGTTTTAAATTATTAACATTCTCAATATTTATAAAACCATTTTTTTCTGCAATTTCAATAATTTTATTTGCTGTTTCTCTTTCTGTTTTGCATTCTGACATAAAAGTTTTATAATCTTCTCCAAATTGAAAAACTTTATTTCTTTCCTCGTCAGTTAACTTAAGCCAAGCATCTTCATTTTTGTAAGCAAAACGCTTTTCAATACTTTTTAAATCTTCCATAGTAATACCCCCCAAGTTTTTTATGTTTTTATATAATGAAGAATTTATATGAATACATTTTCTTCATTACATACACTATATTTTGTGTTCTAAAATATATATTATGCCAAATTTTTTTAAAAGTCAAATAAGACTATTTGATTTTTTATAATGCTGTTTCATTTTTAATCATATAAATAGCTGCTTGCGTTCTATCTTTAACATCTAGCTTTTTAAAAATATTATAAACATGATTTTTAACAGTTTTCTCGCTTAAATATAATTTAGTTGCAATTTCTTTATTACTATAACCCTTTGAAATTAAACTTAAAATTTCAATTTCCCTATTTGTCAATTGTTTTTTTAAAAACTCATTATTTAGATTTTCTTTTTCCAGCTTTAAAGATGGGTGAACATAAAACCCTCCATTATAAATTACTCTTATGGCTTTTATTAATTCATCATATTCAGCATCCTTTAATATATATCCTTCAGCACCAATTTTTATGGCTTCCATTAAATATTCCTTATCATTATATATTGTTAAAAATAAAATTTTACTTTTAGCATTACTTTCTTTTATTTTTTTTGCAGCTTTTATACCATTTAAAATCGGCATATTTATATCCATAAGAACAATATCCGGATTTAATTTACTGACTAATTCATAAGCTTCTTCTCCATTAGCAGCTTGTGAAATTACTATCATATCTTTTTCCATCTCGATTAACTGAATTAATCCTTTACGTATTAATGTATGATCATCTGCTAACAATATGTTAATCATTAGTAACACCTCTCAATGGAATCGACACATAAATCTGTGTACCTTTACCTATAAAACTGCTAATTTCAAACTTGCCTTTTAATATTTCGACTCTTTCTTTCATTCCTAAAATTCCATAACCCCCTTCATATAGATTTTTATCAAAACCAATTCCATCATCTCGTATAATAATACTTATAAATTGATTTCCAAATTCAAACTTTATAGATACTTTTTTTGCTTCTGCATGTTTTTTAATGTTTGTTAATGCTTCTTGAACAACTCTAAAACATGTTATTTCTATTTCAGGACTTAACCTATTGTATTCTGATAAAATAACAAAGTCCACAAGAATCCCAGTATCTTCTGTAAAAGTTTTTATATACCTGTTAAGTGCTGGTATAAGCCCTAAATCATCTAATGCTGACGGCCTTAAATCATAGATTATTTTTCTTACTTCTTTTAAAGATTGATGTACAATTTCTTTTAAATTTCTTATTTCAACTTTTGCTTGCAAAATATCTTTGTCAATCATTTTCTCACATAACTCTGATTTTAGAAGCATATTTGCCATTGTTTGTGCAGGCCCATCGTGAATTTCCCGTGCGATTCTTTTTCTTTCTTCCTCTTGAGCTTCTATAATTTTAATACTTAAAGACTGTTTATCTTTTAATTCTTCATATTTATTATTCATTTCTCTTAAATCAGTATTAAGATAATTAAGTGCAATATTGATTTGTGTTGCAAGATTTTCGGCTTTTTCTACAATAGCTTTATTATCTATTAATTTCCTTTCCAAATCATTTCTTCTATCTATAAGTTCTTTTTCTTCTCTTCTTTTTAATGCGGTTTCAATCTGTGCCTCTTTAGCATCTTCATAAGCTTCTTTTATAACTTCTTCAGATAAATTATTAAATTGTTTACTTACAAAGGCTAATCTAACTCTTGATCTTCTTTCTCTTTTTTCACATAATTCTACTTCTTTAATAATATTAGATACTCTTAACTTTAACTCTTCAAGTTGTTTCTCAAGCCTTTTTACTTCTTCCTTTGCTTTTTCTAAAATGTCGAAAATCTGATTTTTACTATTTTCTATAGCTTCAACTGTTTTTTCAACAATATTATCTAACTTTTTATTATATGTAAATTCATTACCCATATTATCACCTCAATTTAAGGGCTAAATTAATAATTCGACAAAAAAAACGAAATTCCTCCATATTTAAGAAAAAATTTCTAAATCTAATAAAAAGATAAAAAAAATAACCCTCCGGGTTATCATGGTGGGCTTAGATGGACTTGAACCATCGACCTCACGCTTATCAGGCGTGCGCT
>JBNAVY010000011.1:12763-57398 GCA_049700195.1 Thermoanaerobacteraceae bacterium | reverse complement strand
GTCAGTAAATCCCCTATAGAAGCTGCTAAAAAAACTGCTAACCAATTTTTACCACCCACCTTTTTTATACCTTTAAATATATAATAAGATGCAATTGGTCCTACTATTGCCATTGAAAAAGTATTAGCACCTAAAGTAGTTATCCCCCCATGGGCCAAAAGAAGAGCCTGGAATAACAAAACTATAAGCCCTAAAACACTCATTGTAAGTGGTCCAAATAAAATTGCCCCAAGACCTACCCCTGTAGGATGAGAACAGCTACCTGTTACTGATGGTATTTTCAAAGCAGATAATACGAAGGCAAAAGCACCTGCAAAGCCTAATAGCATTTTAAGTTTCGGATCTTCTTTTACTTTTTTGTTTATGGAAAAAATACCAGCAACTACAAAAGGGAAAGATGCTCCATACCACAAAAAACACCATTTAAGAGGCAAAAAACCTTCCATTATGTGCATTGAAAAAGCTATTTGGGGAGTTAATAAAATCAATAAGACAAATGCCATACTTAATAACATTTTCTTCATAAAATTTCCCTCCTAAATTTAAAATTCGAATCTTTTAAAAAAACCTTCTTAACTTTTTAAGTATAAGAAGGTTTTTAATATATAAATATATTATCACCTCCCTCTATTCCTCGTAGAGTAAGTTTATATTTAAATACAGGCAGGTTTCCTGACTTAGGTTCATCGCTTTTTACGCCTTCCCACTTATTATTTAATTAATAAGCAGTGGCATATTGTAAAATGCTCACCAATACAGTGGCGGGACCGCACAGGATTTACACCTGTTTCCCTTTTAACCTAATTTTTAAATTAGGCACCTGTATTTATTAACAAATAAAGTTTATTGTCCAAATAGTTTGTTTTTATAATTACATAATAATATTTTAATTTAATTTAAACTTTAAAGCTAAAGAAACTGTACCCTTTGTCTGATTTTTTGGGCTGCTTCAATGCTTTTATCAATGGTTTTATCTATGTCTTCATCTGTATGGGCTGTAGAGATAAAAAGAGCTTCAAACTGTGATGGAGGCATATACACTCCTCTTTTTAACATTTCTTTAAAATAAAGCGCATACAAGGAAGTATCAGACTTTAAAGCAGATTGATAATCTTTCACTTTTTTATCTGTAAAAAACATTGTCATCATACTCCCAATTCTGTTTATTACTATATCTATTTCATTTTGCTTCATACTCTCTTTTAAACCTTTTTCTAATCTTTCTGCTTTTTTGTTCAGTTCTTCATAAATTTCAGCGTTCTTAGAAAGTATCTCTAATGTCTTAAGTCCAGACGCCATGGCTAAGGGATTACCGGCCAAAGTACCAGCCTGATATACAGGGCCATTAGGAGAAATCAGTTTCATTATCTCTTTCCTCCCTCCATAGGCACCAACAGGCAGCCCCCCTCCTATAATCTTTCCAAAAGTTGTGATGTCGGGTAAAATCCCATAAAGAACTTGAGCTCCTTTATAAGAGACTCTAAAACCTGTTATTACCTCATCAAAAATAAGAAGAGAATTGTATTTTTGGGTTATTTCCCTTAAATCTTTTAAAAAACCTCCTTCCGGAAGAACAACTCCCATATTGCCTGCTACAGGCTCTACAATTACTGCCGCGATTCTTTCACCATAATCTTTAAAAATCTTTTCTACAGAGCCGATGTCATTGTATTTTGCAACAAGAGTGCTTTTTGCCAAACTTTCAGGAATACCTTTAGAATCAGGAACTCCAAAGGTCATAGCACCGGAACCAGCTTTTATTAAAAAACTGTCAAAATGCCCATGATAACATCCCTCAAACTTTATTATGTGCTCCCTTCCCGTATAAGCCCTTGCAAGCCTTATTGCACTCATAGTGGCTTCTGTACCTGAATTTACCATTCTAATTAATTCAACAGAAGGAAAAGCCTCTATTATTTTTTCAGCCATCATAACTTCAAGCTCTGTACAAGCACCAAAGCTTGTCCCCAGTTCTACCTGATTTTTTATAGCTTGAGCCACTTCTTTATTTGAATGCCCTAAGATAAGAGCACCCCATGACATAACATAGTCTATGTATTCATTTCCGTCTTCATCTACTATGTGACTTCCTATACCTTTTTTTATAAAAACGGGATTTACACCTACAGACTTAAAGGCTCTAACAGGACTATTTACTCCTCCCGGCATTAATTTTTTGGCTTTTTCAAACAAATGGTCTGACCTTGTCGTCTTCAAGCAATCATCTCCTTTCAAAACAAGTGGCTTTTTTCAATTATATCCTCATAAATTTTTATTTTTTCTTCTTCACCTAAATTGGAGACTTTTACCTCTTCCCTTACCTTATATAGGTCTTCCAATAATTTTTCATACCTTTTATCGAAAATGCTTTCCAATTTCTCTTTTATCTTTCTTGATAGTAAAGGACTTTTCCCTCCTGTTGAGATTGAAATCAATAAATCACTTCTTTTTAAAACAGCAGGAACTATAAAAGAAGATGCATCGCTATCATCAACTATATTTACGAGCAGTCCATATTTTTCACACTCTTTAGCAATTAATTTATTTGTTTTTATATCATCTGTACATGCAAAAACCAGAAAAAAGCCTTTTACATCTTTTCCTTCGTATTCTCTCTTTATAAGAGTTAGCATCTTTTTTTCACTTTCAGCAATAGTTAATATTTCCTCTGTAAAAGAAGGAGAAATTACAGTAACAAAAGCTCCTGCCTCTAATAAATGAATCACTTTCCTATAAGCGACTTTCCCACCTCCAACAACAAGACATCTTTTACCATTTAAATTTACCATCACCGGGTAGTAAGCCATTTTGCAACATCCTTCGCAAAATAAGTTATTATCATGTCAGCTCCTGCCCTTTTTATAGAAGTCATAGCCTCCAATACAACAGCTTTTTCATCAAGCCACCCCATCATAGCTGCAGCCTTAATCATGGAATATTCACCACTAACACTGTAGGCAGCGACAGGGACTTTAAAATTATCTTTTACCCTTCTTATTACATCAAGATATGATAAGGCAGGTTTTACCATCACAATATCTGCTCCTTCTTCAATGTCAAGTTCTACTTCCTTTAAAGCTTCATCAGAATTGCCGTAATCCATCTGATAAGTTTTTCTATCGCCAAATCTTGGTGCAGAATCTGCTGCCTCCCTGAAAGGTCCGTAAAAAGAGGAAGCATATTTCGCACTATAAGCCATGATAGGAGTATTTACATATCCTTTTTCATCTAATAGTTCTCTTATAGCCTTCACTCTCCCATCCATCATATCTGAAGGCGCCACAATGTCAGCTCCGGCTTCTACATGAGACAGAGCTATTTTTGCCAGGTATTCCAAAGTTTTATCATTTAAAATCTCTTTACCCTCAACAATCCCGCAATGACCATGGCTTGTGTATCCACACATACACACATCTGTTATAACTGCAACATCATCTATTTTTTCTTTTATAGCCCTTACTGCTCTTTGAACAATTCCATCTTCCTTATATGCATATGTGCCAAATTCATCTTTTTGAGATGTAGTGCCAAAGAGTAAAACAGCAGGAATTCCTAAATCTTTAACCTCTTTTATTTCCTCTATCAATAAATCCACAGAAAAATGGTAAACTCCTGGCATTGAACTTATTTCTTGTTTATTGCCCTGTCCAGAAAAAACAAATAAAGGATATATTAGATCTTTTATATCTAAATCAGTCTCCCTTACCATATCTCTTATAACATCATTTATTCTTAACCTTCGCGGTCTTTTAAGTAAAATCAAGCTACATCTCCCCTATATTAATTTAAATTTTTATATCTTTTATAATCTCATTTACTAAGTCCTCACTTGTATATTGATTTGGCATAATATCTACTTTGAATCCTTTTTTTTGTATAGATTCAGCAGTAATTGGACCAATTGCAGCAATTTTTGAATTTCTTAATAACTTTATATCTTCCCTTATAATTTCATACATATATTCAAATGTAGAAGAACTTGTAAAAACAGCAAAATCAATTCCCTTTTTTAACTCGTCTCTTAATACTTCTTTGATTTCATAATTAGGTTCATTTAAATATGAAATGATTTTTTTTATATTTGCATATTTTTTTAAAGTTTGTATAAAAATATTTCCTCCAATTTGTGAAGTCAAAAGAGCTATATTTTTATCCTTAACTAAATCTTTAAGAGACTCTGCCAAAAAATATGATGTGTATTTTTCAGGTAAAATTTCCGGATAAATATACATATCTTCAAGTGATTTTGCGGTTTGGCTTCCTATTGCAACAATGCTACTTTTTAACTTTCTTAAGTCTATCTTAGCTTTTTTGACTGCCTGTTTAAAAACTTCAACACTATTGGTACTTGTAAAAACTATGTATTCATAGTTATTAATTTCTTTTAAAAAATTGATTACATTGTCAATAATAGGAGTAATTTTTATTGTTGGACATAAAATCACCTGGGCACCAACATTGTTTAATGTATCCTTCATATAACCAGACTGTTTATATGATCTTGTTATAAGGATTCTTTTCCCATAAAGATCTCTATTTTCAAACCATTTTAACTTTTCTCTTAACTTTACTGTATCACCAAAAACAATAATTGCAGGATTAACTATCTCCTCACGTGCTTTTTTTTCAATATTTTCTAATACGCCTGTAATAACTTTTTGCTGAAATGTTGTACCATTCATTATCACTGCTGAGGGAGTTTTAGGGTCTTTACCATATTTGATAAGTTTATTTGATATATAACCTAAATTTTTTGCACCCATCAAAAATATTAAAGTACCTTTATATTTTGCTGCAGCATCCCAATCTATTTTATCTTCATTATCATTTCTATTATATCCTGATATAACTTGAAAAGATGAACTATAATTTCTATGTGTTACTGGAATCCCTGCATATGTTAAGACTGCCACAGCAGATGTTATCCCTGGTATTATCTCAAAACTCACACCCGATGCTTTTAGATATTCAGCTTCTTCTGCGCCCCTCCCAAAAACAAAAGGGTCTCCACCTTTAACTCTGGCTACACTTTTCCCTTTTTTTGCTTTTTCCACTATTATCTCATTTATATGTTCCTGAGGCACCTTGTGATATCCCGGAAATTTACCTACGTCAATAAATTCAGCATCTTCTTTAGCTATTTTTAAAATTTCCTTATTAATAAGTCTGTCATATATAATAACATCACAAGTCTTTATTACTTCTAAAGCCCAAATTGTCAAAAGCTTTATGTCACCCGGACCAACTCCTACTAAATAAACTTTGCCATACATAGTTAACCTCCAAAATTATTGAAAAGTATATTTATCATTTTATCAGATTCTTCGACTGAGCCAATAATAAAACTGTTAAAAACTTTTTGACCCTTTTTATAAAAAACTCTTATTTCTAATTGTTCTCCTATATTAGTTTGTTTTAAATCTGCATAAGCTCCAAAGGAAGTTTTGCAATCTGCTCCGAAAATTTTTAATAATTTTCGTTCAATTAAAGCCTGATAATTAGTCTTTTCATCAATAATACTTTCATAAAATCTATAAAAAATATCCTGAAAATCTTCTCTGATTTCTACACACAAGATTCCCTGACAAGGTGAAGGTACAATATCTTCCACAGAAAAATATTCAGTAGCAATATCTTGTATTTCTAATCTATTAAGACCTGCTGCAGCCAATATAATACCATCTAAATCCATATCATACATTTTGTTTATTCTTGTACCTATATTACCTCTAATAGGCACAAACTCTATATCGCTTCTTAGTTTTATAAGCTGATCTTGCCTTCTAAGGCTACTTGTTCCTATTTTTGAACCTTTATTTAAATCTAAAAATTTATTATGAGCTTTGGATATGAAAACATCCCTTGGATCATCTCTTTTTAAAACTGGAAATATTTTTAGTGTATCTGGTGTTTCATATGGCATATCTTTCATGCTGTGAACAGCAATATCAATCTCTTTATTTAATAAAGCTTTTTCAATCTCTTTAACAAAAACTCCTTTCCCACCTATGTCTTTTATATTTAAATTTGAAAGTAAATCTCCTTTTGTTTTAATCTTTACTATTTCAAATTTAAATTCATCACTAATACTTTTTATTGCATTAATAACTTTTTGTGTTTGAATTAAAGCTAATTCGCTTGATCTAGTGCCTACTTTTATTAGCCTCTGCATTTTTGACCCCTATCTTTTATTAAATATTCTCTTTTAAATCACTTATCATTCTGTTTGCCATCTTTTCTGCTACTCTTTTTAAAGCGGTTTTTATATTTATCTTATCTTTTTCTGATAAAATATTAAGTTTATTTTTTATTCGTTCATATTCTGAATTGTAAACTTCAAATGCATATTCATTAATTTTTATTATGTCTTTTTCTATTTTTAAACTATCAAACCACTTTTGAAATTCATAAATTTCTTCTTCTATTCTTTTTTCTATAATTTTTACTATAAAATCTCTTTCTTTCTGGTTTTCTTCCGCTGTTTTTTTAAGATCGTCAATAGTATACAAATATACACCTTTAAAACTGCTTATTTCAGGATCAATATCTCTGGGAACAGCAATATCTATCATACAAATCTTCTGACCCCTAAAAACATCTTTAAATTTTTCTTTATTAATTGTATAATGTGGTGCATTTGTTGCACTTATTACTATTTGGCTGTCAGTTATGTGTTTATATTTTTCTTCATATGGTACAACAGTAATCTGAGTAAATTCTTTCTTTATTGTGTAAGCTTTTGATATTGTTCTATTAGTTATATAAACAGCAGCACCTTTATCTATTAGATTTTTAATGGCTTTCTGCCCCATTTCACCTGTACCTATAACAAATGCTTTTTTCCCTTCAATATTGCCAAAAACTTTTTGAACAAATTTAATTGCAATATAACTTATTGACAATGCTAAATCTTTAATCCCAGTTTCTGTTCGTACTCTTTTCCCAAGTGTAATAGCTTCTCTGAAAAGTTTAAAAAATAACTTCCCCGCTGTATTACATTGTTGAGCAATACTTATTGATTCTTTAACCTGAGCTAAAATCTGATCTTCTCCTACAACCATGGACTCTAACCCGCAAGAAACTCTAAACAAATGTAAAACAGCCATTATACCATAAAATTCTTTTATAAATTTTAAATCATTTTCTTCTAAAGAAAAATAATCAATGAAATACTTTTTTATTTCTTCAATCGTAAAAATTTCTGAATAAAAATAAACTTCTGTCCTATTACATGTAGACAATATAACAACTTCTTCTAGTCCAATACTCTTGAAATATTTTAAAGCAGAGATTATATCTTTTATATAAGCTTTTTCTCTTATTTCTAACGAAGCATCTTTATCTATCCCTACCATTTTGATATTATTTATATCCACGATAAGACACCTCATTTACTAAATTGTCAATACTTGAAAAAATAATTGGATAATCAATAACAGGTCTCTTAATAACAATAATTGGAATATTAAGCATTTTTGCAGCTTCTATTTTTTCTACAACCCCTCCTGTATTTCCACTTTCCTTTGTTACAACAACTTCTGCTTTCTTTTCTTTAAACATATAATAGTTTAATTCCTTAGTAAAAGGTCCTTCCATGCCTATAATATTTTTAGGTGTAAACCCTGCTTCTTCGCAAATTTTTATAACGCTACTTAAAGGTAGTACTCTTGCAGTCAAATTTTTCTGCATATCTAAAAGAACTTTAAATTTCTCAAGATTTTTGCTACCTATTGTAAGAAAAATATTTTTAAAAGACATGCATTTATTTACTGCTTCATCATAATTTTCTACCATTATACAACTGTCATCATAAACACTTTCTCTCTCATACCTGATATAATCTATTCCAGTTTTTTTACATGCATTAATTGTATTTATACTTGCATTTTTTGCAAAGGGATGAGTAGCATCAATTAAACATTCTATTTTATTTTCGATTATAAATTTGATAAGTCCTTGTTCATTTAAAGCACCACTATGAACTATAAAAGAATCATTTAATAAGCTCGCTCCATAATCAGTAACTGTACTTATAATAGTACTTATTCCTTTTCTTTTTAATTTCTCTGCAATTTCTCTGCCATCTTTTGTGCCAGCTAATAATAATATCATAAGGCATATCCCCTCAAAGTAACCATCTTACCATACTTTACATACGTGCTTTTATTTCCTACTATTAAAGTTGTTCTCATATCAATTTCATAATTTATAACATCTTCTAAAGCTGTAATAATTGATTCTTCTTTGGGCCGTTTAATATTTTTTACTATACCAACAGGAGTATTGGGACTTTTATATTTTAAAAGAATATTTACTGCCTTGCTTAAATTATCAGGCCTTTCACTGCTTTTAGGATTATATATTACAATTACAAGATCAGCTTTGGCTGAAAGTGTTAATCTTTTTTCTATCTGAATCCAAGGAATTAAATGATCGGATAGGCTTATAGCTGCAAAATCCTGCATTATAGGTGCACCTAAAATCGCTGCAGCAGAGCTAAGAGCAGTAACACCTGCAATTACTTCTATTTGTATATTTAAGTTTTCTTTATGTGCAATTTCATATATAAGTCCAGCCATACCATATATGCCTGCATCACCACTAGAAATAATGCATACTTTTTTACCTTGTGACGCTAGATTTAATGCTTGTCTACATCTTTTAACTTCATCTCTCATCCCTGAAGTTATTATCTTTTTATCCAAAATAATTGATTTTATTAAATTTATATAAGTAGTATATCCGACTATAACTTCACATTCTCTTAGACAGTTATATGCTTTTAATGTCATTTCATTTAAATCTCCTGGCCCTATCCCAACAACCTTAACCCATCCCATCTTTCCCCTCCTCTTCAATTTTATATAACGCAACAGTAATCCCATCTTTTTTTAAATAAACAATTTCCTTGCCATTATTACTCAATAAATAAGCTGATGGCCTTGCAACACTTCCCACACCAACTGTATGAAAAACAAAATCTGAAACAGGAAATTTATCTTCTACTTTTTTGAGTTCTTCTTTAGAAAAATATTTTATTGGCGCATCTAAAAATTCAGACAACTCTTTAATTCCTTTTTCATCTTTTTTTATATCTATAGTTCCAATAGCTTTTACACTATTTAAGCTTAATTTTAAAGTTCTAAATGCTTCTTTGACAAAATCAATTAAAAAAGTACCAGATATGTCTTTTTTACACCCAATTCCAATAACTATATTTTTAGGCCTTAAAATAATAAAAGGTTTATTATCTATAACATCAATTTCTTTTTCTGTTATATATACAAAAGCATCTGCATTACCATTAAAATCATTATTTATATGCTTTTCTAATTTTTTTATCAGTTTAGATTGCTCCTCAAAAATAAATCTTACATTTTCTCCATTAACAAATGCAGAACTTATTTTTTTTAAGTCTTTTTCATTTTCAATATAATATTTAAAATCTCTTGCGATTATATCTATAGCGGGAACTTTTTCAATATCCGTTGCTGTTGTTATTACTGGAATTGCTCCAATTGCTTTAGCTGCTTTATAGCATAATTCATTTGCACGTCCAACATGCCCAGATAAAAGACTTATAGCATATTTACCTTTTTCATCTATTACGACAACTGCTGGATCTTTATATTTATCCTTTATTACTCCAGCAATTGATCTAACAACTATTCCGGCAGCCATTACAAATATAAAGCCTTCATAATCATTAAAAATTTTGTGTACAAAATCTATAAATTCACCTTCTATTAAATAATTATTATTATAAGCATATTTCTCTTTTACATAGACATCCCCTTTTAACCTCTTACCTAATTCATTTGCAATAAATGCAGCATTTTTTGTAATACCAATCACAGCAATTTTCATATTTTGTCCTTCTCCCTAAATTCATGATAAAATTCTTTGCTGTATAATTTTGAATACACATTTATTTCTTTTAAAAAATCACCGACTAATATCATTGCTGTTTTTGTAATTTTTTTATCTTCTACTTTTTTTACAATATTTTCAAGAGTGCCTTCAATAATTACTTGATCATCCCAACTCGCTTTATATATTACTGCTACAGGAGTCTGGTTTTCGTACCCTTTTTTTAATTCGTTTACTACTTTATTAATTTCTTGTATACTTAAAAAAATAGCCATGGTAGCTTTATGTTTTGCTAGATCAGAAAGTTTTTCTCTTTCTGGCACTGTTGTTTTACCGCTTAATCTTGTTAAAATAACAGTTTGCGTTATTTCTGGTATGGTTAGTTCTTTTTTTAAAGAAGCCGCTGCTGCGGAAAAAGAACTAACTCCAGGTATAACTTCAAATTCTATATTTCTTTTTTTTAGTTCTATCATCTGCTCATTTATAGCACTATAAATAGATGGATCTCCAGTATGAAGCCTTGCTACGTTTAGCCCTTTTTCGTTTGATTCTTGCATTATATTAATTATTTCTTCTAAATTCATAATTGCACTGTTGTATATATTTGCTTTATTATCAGCATATTTAAGTATTTCTTTGTTTACTAGAGAACCTGCATAAATTACTATCTGACATCTTTTTATAATATTTACAGCTTTTAATGTTATAAGTTCAGCATCTCCTGGCCCAGCACCTATAAAATATATCAATCTTTTCTCACCTTCTTTGCTATTATCAGTGATAAATAACTTATACTTGTGTCAATATATTCTTCAAAATTAGATGATATTATTTCATCCTCATGTCCTGTTTTTATTATAAGTTTACCTGTAAAATTTTCTTCATGTAATAACTTTACTATTTCACTGTATTTCTTTGTAATTTTCATTAAAATAACATTGTCAAAAATATTTAATATTTTTTTTATATCTTCAATATTACCCGAAGGTATAACAGCAAAAGGATCCTGCCCTTCTGCAATAGGTATATTAGCTGCTGATGCTGCCCCACTATAAGAAGTTATTCCCGGTATTGTTTCAACTTTATAGCCTTTTATACCTTTTAAAATATAAATATATGTACTGTATATCATCGGGTCCCCTAATGTTATAAAAGCTACGTCTTTGCCTGTATCAAGTAAAGCTTTTATTTGATTAATATTATCCTGCCATTTTTGTTTTAATTCTTGTTTTAAATACGTCATTGGAAATTCCATAAATATTACTTGACAATTTATATATGGTTTTGCGATCTCAAAGGCAATACTTTCTTCTCCTTTACTAGAAGGTGCAATAACAATATCTACTTTTTGCAATATTTTGATTGCTTTTAAAGTAATAAGATCTTTATCACCTGGTCCTACACCAATTCCATATAATATAGCCATTTTATCCCTCATTTTTCACAGAAATTATGTATACAGGATTTCTTGCTTTCATCATTGTTTTATTACCGGCTTCTTTTGAAACTGATATATTTACACATATGGTTTCTACTTTAAAGCCTTTGTCTTTAAAATATTTTTCAGCATTATATGCAGTATCCAAAGTAATACTATTGATTACAATTATGCCATTTGTTTTTAACTTCACTTTAACACATTCAAATACATCATACATTTTTTCCCCTGTTCCACCAATAAAAATCCTGTCAGGAGAAGGTAAATCTTCTAAAGCTTCCGGTGCTTCTTTAAATATTGTAAAAACATTTTTAACATTAAATTTTTCTATATTTTTTTTTATAAGATTTATAGCTTCTGCTTCTTTTTCTATTGAATAGACAGTACCAGCCTTTGCTATTAAAGCAGCTTCAATAGATAAGGATCCTGTTCCAGCACCAATATCCCAAATAATATCTTTTTCTCCCAATCTTAATTTAGATATTGACAAAGTTCTTATTTCTTCTTTTGTCATTGGTATATTCCCTCTTATAAAATTTTCATCTGGTATACCTGAAGTTAAATATCTCCACATGTTATCACCACTGTATTTAATTCAAATTCTTTTCTTTCATTTGCCAGCTCTTTAACGTTATATAAATAAATCTTTTCATTTTCATAGGATAAATTTTCACCTATATGAATATTAACAAAAGTATAGTTATTATTTAAAAGCGTTTTTGCAATAAATTGAGGTGTGTGTACATTGTCAGTAAAGACTGCTACTTTTTTATTTTCTTTGAGAACTTTTATAATATCATAATCTTTGCCATGCAAACTTACTACTTTTAAATCTTCAAATGAAATTTTAAGTTGTGAACATAAATATTGTACAGAGCTTATTCCAGGTACTACTTCAACTTGATCTTTGTCTATATATCTTAATATGACTTCTGCTATTCCATATAAAAATGGATCTCCTGAAGCTAAAATAACTATGTTCCCACTATGTTTTAATATTTTTGAATAATCTATTTTTGAATCAATGGCTATTTTTTCGCATTTAATATAAAAAAACTCATCTAAATGCCGTTTCCCTCCCACCAAAAGATCAGCTTTGCTTATTTTTTCTATTGCATAAGGTGTAACTAACATTATATTCCCAGGACCAACTCCTACTATAGTCACCATTCTATTTTATCACCTGCTTTTGCTATAATTCCTCTTTTCAGTGATAGTAGATGTACTTCGATTTTTAATTCATTGTAAACATATTGCATACATTTCTCATACACTCTATCAGCAATAAACTTTGAAAAACCAGTAATGTCTATCCCTGAGCTCTCAATTATATCTAATGCTTCTTCTGTTGTATTAGAATTAAATACTTTATTAAATGTATCGTGAGTAGAACCAAAATAAGCAGCATATGAAGACATTATCTCCGCTCTTGCATCTGCAACATGACTATGCGTATTAAAAATTCCTGCCGCAACTTTTACAAGTTTCCCTATATGACCTGCTATAACAACATGAGTAAATTTATATTGAACAGCTTTTTCAAGCATAAACCCCAGAAAATTACCATATGATATTATTAACCTATCTTCTATACCCGTTTTTATTGCATAATCTTTTCCATAATTTCCTGGTGCAAAAACAACTTTTTTATAACCTTCAGCAGATAAAATTGAAAGTTCAATTTCAAGAGAAGCTTTTAATGCATCTTCAGACATAGGTTCTACTATTCCAGATGTCCCTAAAATTGATATTCCACCAACAATACCTAGCCTTGGGTTAAATGTTTTTTTTGCAACTTCTTTACCTTCTGGCACAGATATAGTAATCCGTACTCCTTCTCCTTCAGGCAATACACTTTTTACTTCATGAAGTATCATTGACATTGGAACAGGATTGATTGCAGGTTTTCCAATAGAAACCGGAAGACCTGGTTTTGTAACTATCCCAACACCTTCTCCTCCTGTAATTTCTATTACTTTTTCATTAACTCTTTCGGCTTTTGCGTAAATTATAAGACCATGAGTTGCATCAGGATCATCTCCACCATCTTTTTTTATCCCGCATTCAACCCAATCCTCTCCTATTTTTATATTAAGAACTTCCAAATTAAGATGCCATCCTTTTGGCGTATCTATTTCAACATTGTTTATTCTTTTTTTTGAAAAAAGCATATATGTAGAAGCTTTTGAAGCAGCAGCAGCACAAGATCCTGTGGTATATCCATACCTTAATTTTTTCCCTTCTTTAATCGTATAGACATCCATAACTTCACCAACTTATAATTTTATCTTTGCAACAAATACAACAATGCGTTTACTATAGCGGCAGCTATATTGCTGCCACCTTTTCTTCCTTCAGTTATGATATATGGTATATTTAACTTTTTAACCTCTTCTTTCGATTCCTTAGCTCCTACAAATCCAACTGGTACCCCTATTATAAGTTCTGGTTTGGCCTTACCAGATTTAATAAGCTCACATAGCTTAAATAAAGCTGTCGGTGCATTCCCTATAGCAAATATTTTTACCGATTTATCTTCTGAAGCCAAAATCATAGAAGCCATTGACCTTGTTATGCCTTCATTTTTTGCTAAATCTATAGTTTCTTTATCGCTTATATAAGTTTTTACCTTGGCACCTGTTGAAAGCAAAGCTTTCTTATTTATACCTGCCTCAACCATTTTTGTATCTGTTATTATTGTACAACCTTCTTTTAAAGCCTTTAAACCCGCTTCCACAGCATAATCTGAAATCTTAAGAATATTCTCATATTCGAAATCTGCTGTTGTATGTATAACTCTTTTTAATATAGATAATTCTTTTTCTTTAAAAATCTTATGACCTATATTTTTACTTATTATTTCAAAGCTAATCCTTTCAATCTCTTTTGGATCTTTAATATAATCCATAAAAATAACCTCTTTATTTTAAAATTATTAATCAGCCTGTTCAGCTCTTTCAAGTATAATATCCGCTATTCTTTCATCATAACCTATAGACCTTGCAAATTTAATTTTTAAATTAGGATATAAATCCTGTTCTTTTTTAAAGATTTCCGGAATATCTTCTTTTATATGTATACCTTCAAATAAAAACATTGGTACTGCTACAATATCGTAAATCTTTTCATTTATAAATTCTTTTATTGATTCTTTTATATCAGGCTGATTAAATTCCATAAATCCGTATTTTACACTTTTATACTTTTTTAAAGCTTTAATCCTATCAACTACTTTTTCTACAATTTCTTTAGTTTCTTCAACACGACTTCCATGAGCAATAATTAATAATCCCTTATCCATTTTCTTCTCTCCTTATTATTAAAATATAATAATTTTATAAAAGATTTACTTAATAAGTAAAAAGCATAAAAGTACACTTAATTCAGATAATTCATTAACAGCTCCTAAAGTATCCCCTGTCATACCTCCAATCTTATATGAAATATATTTTGTAGATAAAAATGCAATTAAAAACGTAAGAGTAAGTATTTTGATAAATGTAATAAGAGAAATTATAAAATATGCTATAAAAATTGAAATTATAGAAGCAATTAAAAATTCTCTTATTCCTACCATACCCAACATCAACCCGCCCAAACCTTCTCCTTTTCTGGCTGACTTGCTTATAAGAATCGAAAACACTATACAAAGACGTCCAATAATTGGTGTTAGTAAAATTGCCGCATTTATCATATTTGTAGAAATTTCAGCTAAGGCCATTGTTTTTAATATTATAATAAATACAACCGCTAAAACTCCATTTGTACCAAGCCTTGAATCCCTCATTATTTCAAGTATATTTTCTTTGTTTTTATTACTAAAAAGACCGTCAAATGTATCTGCAAGACCGTCAATATGCATTGCTCCTGTCAAAATATATGAAATAGCAACAATAATCATCATCAAAATTTCCCGGGAAAAGTAATTTTTTAATATAATATAGAATCCAAGTTGTATAATACCAATAACAAAACCAACAAAAGGGAAATATGATGCCATTTTGAAAAATTTATCTTTTCTTACATCAAGTTTAAAAGGTATAGGTATTCTTGTCAAAAATTGTAATGAAAGAAGTATACTGTTTATTTCTCCCACTATGTTGCATCTCCTTTATTTTAGCTTCAGAGTTATGCCAGAAATCATTAGATATACTTCATCAGAACACGAAGCCAGTTTCTTATTCATTCTTCCTGCAATATCTCTAAATATCCTTCCTAATTTATATTCAGGTACTAAACCCATACCAACTTCATTCGTAACTACAATTATATATTTAGATGATTCTCTCGCTGCCTTTATAATTTCCTCGACTTCTTTTGATATAATTTGTTCTATTTGATTTATATCATTTGAACTAGCTGTTTCCCATGTTAGATCAACTTCCATTAAAATATTTGTTATCATAACTGTCAAACAGTCAATCAACACAACCTCATTTGTAGTTTTTATAATCTGCGTATATAAATTTTTATAAGTTTCTATAGTTTTCCATAAAATTGGTCTTCTTTCTTTGTGTTTTTTTATCCTATCTTTCATTTCTTCATCTAAGGCAATAGAAGTTGCTATATAAGTTACATTATTCCCACCTTTCACTTTGGCAAGATTTTCTGCATATTCACTTTTTCCAGACCTTGCACCCCCTGTTATTAAAACAAGACTCATTATGCCAAAATCCTTTCTTTATTTTCATTAAAATCTTTATAGTTATAACTACTTAAAATTTGAATTAATTTTTTATTATCTTCATGGCTTTTTACTGCAACTCTAAAATATAAACTATCCAAATATCTAAAATTCGAAGCATCTCTTATAAGTATTCCATTCTTTAGAAGTTCTTCTTTTAATTTTACTACATTACCTGTTTTTAGTTTTAATAGTATAAAATTTGCTTTAGTATCAAAAGCTATTAAATAATCGATTTTACGTAAAGAAGAAAGCATATATTCTATTTCTTTATTTATATATTCTTTTGTTTTTTCTATGAAATCACTATTTTTAAATAATTCTATTCCTATTCTTTCAGCAAAAGCATTTACAGTCCATGGTTCTTTATATTCTTCTAGTTTTTGTATTACAGGAATACTTCCTATTCCATATCCTAATCTTAATCCTGGTAATCCAAAAAACTTTGTGGCAGCACGCACAATAAAAAGCTTTTTGTGATTTTTTATAAAAGATAATGCTTCATATTTTTTATGTTCTTTTATAAATTCTATAAACGCCTCATCAATCATAATAGGTATATCTAAAATATCAGCCTTTTTTAGCAATATACCAATTTCTTCTTTAATAATTCCCTGTCCTGTTGGATTATTTGGATTCCCCAAAATTAAACCGTCTGCTTCTTCAATTTGTATAAAAAGTCTTGCAAAATTTAATTTAAAACTCTCCTCTTCTTCCAATTTAAAATATATTGGTTCTCCTCCATTTATCCTAACAGCCCTTTCATATTCTAAAAAAGATGGAGATGGTATTAATGGCTTTTTTATATTAAAAGCTCTTACAAAAAGATGTATAAGCTCTGCCGCTCCGTTGCCAACAATTATATTATCTGTTTCACTTCCAATATATTTACTTATTGATTTTTTTAGATTTCTGTATTTTATATCAGGATATTTCTGTAAATCAATCTCTTTTAAATATTCAAAAATTCCTGATGGTGCACCTAAAGGATTAATATTTGAACTAAAATCCAACAAAGTCATATTATAATCATATATATTACCTCCATGTTCATATTCTTGCATTTCTTACACCCCTTTCTTTTAAAATAATTTTCCGAGGTAAGTTATTGGCTTGTTTGTAATTTTTTCTATAAATGCTCTGTTTTGACTTTCATACACAACAAGACAACATGTTGATGGACCTGCTGATTTATTAAAATTAATATCTGTTTTTGTATTAATATTTAATTGCATATTTGACATTTCTTCTAAAATTGATATTTCATATTTAATACCTTTTGATCCAACAGGTATGGCTTCAACTATTTCTTCAGATTCTGATATACAAATAAAATCTTTTAATGATAAGATATCTTTTGATATCAAAACTTCCTTCCCAACTCTTGGATATCCTAAAAGGCAAACTTCCATGCCAGATTTTATTTTTTTTATCTTTAGATTATCTTTTTTTGCCCAACCTATTGCAGTTATTCCTATACCTGTTACAGAAACCGGAAAATTCTCTTCTGTACTCCCTGTCAATATAACATCAGTAATTTCATTTTCCTCTAGCTCTTTTTTTATTCCATCCAAAATTTTTTCCCCTGAAGGATCCATTTCAACCATTAGTGTATCTGAAATCACAAGAGGTTTTGCACCTACAGAAAAAATTTCTGATAAAGCCACTTTAAGAGTGTTTCGTCCAACAATTTCTTCATCAGTTTTTAATATATCATTTGGCTTATTACCAATAGCTCCCAGACTGTCACATGATATTACAAAAGCTTTATCTTCTTCATAAATAATTACTACATCTCTATACTTTTCTATCAATTTTTAGCATTCCTTTTTGGTATAGCTTTATATATTAATGATGCTAAAAATATATTTGCAAAGGAAGCTATTGTTAGAGGTAAAACCCAAGCTGCAAAAAATGGCCATCCAAATATTGGAACAAACGAAAGTGCAGATACAGGACCATTCAAAATTGTTGTAAGAATAACAGCAATGTATATATTAAATTTTTGATAAAATATCCTGAATAAATATGCATATAAAGCCATTTGCAACGCTATATAAATATGATTTGTTATTCCTAAAGGAAAGCCAGAAGTAACTGCTGTAAGCAGATGACCTAAACTTATCACAACAGCACCATAACCGCCGCCTAAATACAATGCTGCAAAATAGCCAGGCATGGAATCAAAAGCGACTGTGTTAAAAACTTTTATTAATGCTCCAACTGCAGACAAAGCAATAAGCATAGCAACAAGAGTTAAGGTTCTGACATTTTTTAATGTATTTTCTTGTTTCATTTAAATCTCTCCTTTTGAATTTTATATTATAAAATGTACAAATAGAATTTTTAAAATATAAAATATAATCACGCCCAAAAAAGATGTTACATACATTATTTTTATACTTTGTTGTATATGGGATGGTTTAATTCTTTGCTTTTTGTCTCCTAAAGTCGGTTTTATTTCAGGTTTTTTAAAATAATAATTTAATCCTCCAAGCTGTATATTCAATGCTCCTGCAACTGCGGCTTCTCCATGAGCACTATTAGGGCTTTCATGTTTTAATCTGTCTCTTTTAAAAATTCTCCAACTATTCTTATAATCATAACCAAGTATAAAAGAAGATAATACTATTAAAACTCCTGTTAATCGAGATGGTATGAAATTTAATATATCATCAAGCTTTGCTGAGGCATAGCCAAAATACTTATACTTTTCATTTTTATAACCAACCATAGAATCAAGAGTACTAGCAGCTTTATATGCCATTGCAAGGGGTGCTCCTCCAATAAAAGCATATAATAAAGGTGCAATTATACCATCAGAAATATTTTCCGAAATTGTTTCTATAGTACCTCTGGATATATCTTCATAATCTAACATTTCTGTATCACGACTGACTATAAAAGATAAATTTTTTCTTGCATCTTTTAGTTGTCCATTTATTAGAGGTTCATAGACATTCCAAGAAGCCTTTGCCAGGTCTTTTGTTGCAATAGTAGTATAGATTAATAATACATTAATAATAAATTTTAAATAAAGATTAATAAATCCTGAAAATAAAATCAGATAATAATTAAACATAAATACAAAACTTACTATAAAAGCTGTCATTACATATCCCATTATTTTTAATCCATATTCACTTTTAAAATGCTTAAAAACTATGTTTTCACTTTTTTTTATTAAGCTGCCTATTATTCTTACAGGATGTGGATATCCTTGAGGATCACCAATTAACAAATCTAAAAAATATGCTATTACAACTTCCATCAATCTTTGTACCTTTCGATAATTTTATATATAGCCTTCATGTCTATTGAATTTCTTACAATATCAGCAAGCCTGTTATATTCATTTTCTTTATAGTCTTTATAATCATCAAAATTATTTAATGGTGGTAGTCCTTTTGAAGTCCTGACAATATTTATAAATTCTTTTGTAAAATCCTTGTTTTCAAATATTCCATGTATATATGTACCAAAAACTCTTCCATCTTCACTTACACAGCCATCACTAACATTTATTTTAAGTTTGTTTCTTTCTAAAACATTGCTGAAATTCTTCGATTTATTAAGTAAGTAGCTTTTACCCATATGAATTTCATATCCTTCTACAACAATGTTCTTTAATGGTGACAAAATATAAGGTATTTCTTCACTTATAATTGCTTTAGTTTGTGTTGTTATTTTATGTTCATCTATTACTGTTCCTATATCTAAAAAGCCTAAGCCCTCAATTTCTTCTATTTGACTTTCAATTTTTTTAGGATCACTAATAGTTTTGCCGAGCATTTGATAGCCACCACATATTCCAACAATAAATTTCCCTTTTTCTCTTAAATTTAAAATTTGCTTATCAAGGCCATAATCCTTAATTATTTTAAGGTCAGATATTGTACTTTTAGTACCAGGAATTATTAAAACATCACAATCTTTTATTTCTTCTCCTCTATTTATATAGTTAAGCCTCACACCAGGAATTTTAGATAAGGGCTCAAAATCAGTAAAGTTTGAAATATGAGGTAAATTTAACACAGATATTTCTATATCACCAGTCGTTGTTTTACTAAAAAATTTGTCTGTTGCACCATCTTCTTCATCAATATGTATATCAGAATACGGAATAACACCCAAAACTGGTTTGTAAATAATATCTTCAAGCATTTTAAGTCCTGGTTCTAAAATCGTAATATCGCCTCTGAATTTATTAATTATAACTCCTTCAATACGTTTTCTTTCATGTTCTTGCAATAAAAGTAGCGTACCTGCAATTGAAGCAAAAACTCCACCTCTATCTATATCTCCGACTAAAAGAACCGGGGAATTTACAAGTTCTGCCATGCCCATGTTGACAACATCTTTGTCTCTTAAATTTATCTCTGCTGGACTTCCAGCACCTTCTATAACAACTATATCGTTTTGTTCTGCTAAAATATCAAAATCTTCTTTTATAAGTTTTAGAAGCTCTGGCTTAAATTTGTGATATTCTATAGCAGACATGTTCTTGTACACTTTTCCTCTTAATATAACTTGACTTTTTTTATCTGAACTAGGTTTTAAAAGTATTGGGTTCATATGGAAGGAAGGTTTAATACCTGCTGCTTCTGCTTGAATTGCCTGAGCTCTGCCTATTTCTAAACCTTCATATGTTATATATGAATTTAAGGCCATGTTTTGAGATTTAAAAGGAGCCACTTTAAATCCATCTTGCTTAAAAATCCTGCAAAAAGCAGCAACTAAAAGGCTTTTACCTACTGAAGAAGCTGTCCCCTGAACCATCAATTTAAGTGACATAGTTATCCTCCTGTAAAATATGCATTTTTTTGTATTCATCGCATTTTTCAACAAATCTTTTAACTGACTCTTTATAAGTATATAAGTTTATATGAACATAAGTAGCTAAACAATTTTTGTATATATATCCACATTCCCATTTTTCTTCTCGCCCTGGTTTATGAACAATATAGCTATTTTCTCCTAAAACTCCTTCTATTTTTGAATGATGAAATTCATGTCCTTTAATTTTTTCACCCTTTTTAAATAAAATATTATCTTTTATTACTTCTGCTTCTACATATCCAAACCTCTGTAATCTCTTTGTCATAATCGTTTCAGAATCAAATACAGAAACCATTTCAAATGTTTCTTCATCAAGATTTTTTATTAATTTTGTTAGATACATAAAGCCACCACATTCAGCATATGTTGGCATTCCAGAATCAATCGCCTCTTTTATAGATAAAAGCATTCTTTTATTTTTACTTAATCTATTTGCGAAAATTTCTGGAAACCCTCCACCAATATATAATCCATGAACATCTTCGGGTAATGTTAAATCGTTAAGTGGACTAAAAGGTAATAATTCAACCCCTATTTCTTCAAAAACTTTTAATCCATCTTTATAATAAAAATTAAAAGCTTCATCAAAAGCGTATGCTATTTTTATATTGTAATTATTATTAACTTTTCCAATATGGGTTTTAGTATATAAATCTTGATTAACACTTTTACTAATTTTGAGTATCTGGTCTAAGTCTATATTCCTCTTAATATGTTCATATAATAGTTCTAATTTATAATCTATTTCTGGCATTTCATGTACGGGTACAAGTCCTAAATGTCGTTCTGGAAAATCAATTTTAATATCCTGTGGTAAGTAGCCTAAAACTTTAATATCTAGATCTCTTTCTATAATTTCTTTTAAAAGATTATAGTGTCTATCACTTCCTACTTTGTTAAGAATTACACCTATAATATTTACTTTTTTATCATAATTTATATATCCCATTATTAAAGCTGAAACACTTGCAGCCATAGATGAAGCATCAACTACTAAGATTACTGGAATATTCAAAATCTTTGCTATATGTGCTGTACTTCCATATGATGTATTAAAAAAGCCATCATACAGACCCATAACACCTTCAATTATAGAAATATCTGCACCAGATAAATTTTTATAATAAAGTTCCTTAAGTTTTTCTTCTCCTAACATATATAAATCCAAATTAACAGAAAAATTGCCTGTAACATATTTATGATATGCTGTATCTATATAATCAGGTCCAATCTTAAATGGTATGACTTTATATTCTTTTGCAAGTACTCCCATTATACCTAAACTTATTGTTGTTTTTCCTACACCAGAATGTGTACCGGCAATCATAAAAGTTTTAGACAACTCTAAGCTGCTCCCTTCTATTTAAATATGGAACAATATTAATACTTCCTGTTTCAGAATTTTCAAATATAAAAACATCTGTTTCAAAAACATTTTTTATGTTTTTTGCGGTCAAAACATCTCTAGGCTTCCCAGAAGCTTCAATTTTCCCATCTTTTATTATAAAAATTTTATCACAAAATTGAGCAGCTAAATTTATATCATGAAGAACAGTAATTACCAAAATACCTTTTAAGGTTAAATCTTTTATTAAATTTAGTATTTCTAATTGATATTTTATATCTAAATGTGAAACAGGTTCATCCATAAGCATAAGCTTTGGTCTTTGAGCTAATGCTCTTGCGATATAAACACGCTGCCTTTCTCCTCCGCTTAGTTCTTTTATGCTTTTATCTTTAAATTGCCATGTATTTGTAATATCCATAGATTCTTTTACAATTTGTTTATCTTCCAATTTTTCTGATTGAAATCTCTTTAAATAGGGAGTCCTACCCATCATTACAATATCATAACAGGTAAAATCAAAATCATAAAATATATCTTGAGGCACATATCCTATATATTTTGCTTTTTCTTTTATATTAAGATGTTTTATATTTTTATTTAATACATACACATTCCCAAATGATGGCTGTAAATATCCAGATATATTTTTTAGTAGAGTAGTCTTTCCACTTCCGTTAGGTCCAATTATTCCAAGAACCATACTTTCACCAATATTAAAATCGATGCCTTTTATAATTTCTTTTTCACCATATGAAAAAGACAAATTTTCGACCTTTAAAATATCCATATAATCACATTCTTTCACTTTTTTGCTTGCTTCTTACTAAAAGATACAAGAAAAATGGACCCCCAAAAGCTGCAGTTATTATTCCAATTGGTATTTCCATAGGTTTTAGTAAAACTCTTGCAAATAAATCAGCTAATATCAAAAATACCGCACCTAAAATACCACTAAAGGGGACTAAATATCTATTATCAGGGCCAATAATTAATCTGGCAATATGAGGTACAATAAGCCCTACAAAGCCTATAATTCCTCCAACAGATACAGATAATGCTGTAACTAATGAACCTATTGCAAGAATAAGTTTTTTTACAAATTCAGTATTAACGCCTAAATGTTCTGCTGATTCTTCACCTGTCAAAATTGCATTTACATCTCTGGAAAAAAGATACATCACAAATGAACCAACAGTTATTATAGGTGCAGAAACATAAACATTATTCCAAGTCACAAGGCCAAAACCACCCATTGTCCAAAAAACAATTCTAGAAAACTGATCATGATTTAAAAGCATCATTAATGAAATGATTGCAGATATAAATGCACTTACAGCAATTCCCGCAAGAAGCATTGTTGTCATAGATACCCTGGTACCTGTTTTTGAAATAGTATACACAAAGAAAACTGTTAAAAGAGCACTTAAAAAAGCCATAAAACTTAGCCCAAATATCCCCAAGTTTAATATTATTGCAATTGTAGCTCCAAAAGCAGCTCCAGATGAAACACCTAAAATATATGGGTCAGCCATAGGATTTCTTAAAAGTCCTTGGAAAAACGTACCAACTACAGAAAGTCCCATGCCAACAAAAGCTGAAACAATAAGACGAGGCAATCGCAAGGAAAATATTATTGTCTTGTTTATTTCTGTTCCTTTTCCCAAAAAGACATTTAATACATCCTGCAGGGGAATTTCAACAGCCCCTGCAGAAATTGAAAGAATCGCAGAAAAAATTAATATAAAAAATGCTGCAGTAAAATATAAGCTTTTTTTGATTTTCACCTTACTTAAATGCCTCCGGATGTAAGAATTTTGCAATTTCCTCGAGTCCTAATACAATTCTATTTGAAGCTCTGTTAATTATATTATCATCACTTATTACAAAAACCTTATCATTTTTAACAGCATTAGTATCTTTATATCCTGCCATGTTTTTTATATCCTGCACATTCCCTGCATGGGGTGAAGTGATTATAACATCAGGATTTTTTTTAACTAATTCTTCAATACTGTACTGAGCCCAGCCATTTACATCATCAGCTACATTTTTACCACCTGCTATATTTATAAGCTCATCAATAAATGTTCCTTTACCTGCGGTCCAGTTTCCATCAAGTGAAACAAGATAAAATGTACTTACCTTTGGCAAATCTTTTACTTTATCACTAATTTCCTTTATTTTGTTTTGCATAGTTGATATAACTTCTTCTGCTTTTTTATCATTACCAGTTATCTCTCCTATTAACTTTATTGATTGATATATTTGATCAATATTTGTAGCTTCTAAAACAACAACTGGTATCCCCATCTTTTCCAATGTTTCCATTTGTTCTTTACCAGATAATTTTGATGCAAATATTACATCTGGTTTTTGAGCAGTAATTGCCTCTACATTAGGTCCTTTAAATCCTCCTACCTTAGGTACGTTTTTTACCTGTTCAGGATAATTATCATAATCTGTAACACCAACTACTTTATCTCCTGCACCTATAGCATAAATTATCTCTGTTGTAGAAGGAGCTAAGGATACTATTCGTTGAGGAGCTTTTACTATTGTAACTTCGCGACCTAAAAAGTCAGTTATTTTTAAAGGAAACTGAGTCTTAACAGCTTCAGTTGCAGGTTTATTATTATCTGGTTGTTTAGTAACTGTATTTGTTGAACAAGCTGCAAGGGAAAAAGCTAAAATAAATACTAAAAATAAAGCAAGTAAACCTTTAAATCTTTTCATAAAAACCCTCCTAAATTTTATTTTTTTGTAAATAAAAATGACCTCCCTCCTAGAGGTAGGCCATTTTTATCCACATATTAGCAGAATAAAAAATGTAAACAGCATAAAAATACCGTTTTACCTTCCCTCCGAAGGCAAACATTCAAAAATTTTATGGCAGGTCTCCTGGCTTACGATTCATCTTTTGCCTTACCTTCCCAAAAGATAATCCTCGTTGATTATCTTCCAGTGGCTTTTTAAGGCATCATCATCGCTTACAGTAGCGGGGGCTGCAGTGGACTTTCACCACTTTCCCTATTTACATATAACCATAAAATCTTTATATTTTGTTTTATATATATATTCTACATCTATTTATCCTTTTAGTCAATGATTTTCGGCTTAGGTCCATAATACTGATAATAATAAGTTTTAATCATACCATTATAAAGCTTTCTCTTTTTAGATGCACTTTTCCCAAAAATCTTCTCAAAACTTTCATTAGAAGTAATAATATAATATGACCAAGTTTTTAGATTCCCAAAAACTCTACCCATTTCTTTATAAATTTTTTTTATTTCCTCAACTTCCCCCATTCGCTCTCCATAAGGTGGATTACATATTATAACACCATATTGCTCCTCTGTTTTTAAATCTTTTAATGGAGTTTCTCTGAAATCTATTATTTTTTTTAATCCCGCTTTTTCGGCATTTTCTCTGGATAATTTAACTGCATTTTTATCAATATCATATCCTTTTATATTAATGTTTGATTCATTCTTTATTAAAGAGCGTGCTTCATCCTTAACTCTTTTCCACAGATTTGCAGGTATTTGACCCCAATTTTCCGAAATAAAATGTCTTTTTAATCCAGGAGCTATATTTAATCCTATCATTGCAGCTTCAATCGGAATTGTTCCAGATCCACAAAACGGATCTAAAAATGGCCGTTCTGGCTTCCAAAAACTCAATAATATCATAGCAGAAGCCAAAGTCTCTCTAAGAGGTGCTTCATTAGAAATAGCTCTATAACCTCTTTTATGAAGTCCTTCTCCACTTGTATCTATCATAAGTATCACATTATCCTTCATTAACGAAAATTTTATTTTGTAAACAGCTCCACTTTCTTCAAACCAGCTTTTTTTATATTTCTTTTTAAGTCTTTCAACAACAGCCTTTTTTACGATTGCCTGACAATCAGGCACACTATAAAGTTTTGATTTTAAAGAATAACCTTCAACTGGAAATCTTCCGTCTGCAGGAATCCAGTTTTCCCATGGTAAAGCCTTTGTACCTTCGAAAAGCTCATCAAAAGTTGTTGCAGAAAATTCTCCAATTTTTATGTATATTCTTTCAGCCGTTCTTATCCAAAGATTAGATCTACAAAGAGCTGTTTCATCACCAATAAAATTTACTCTCCCATCTTCGACAGTAACATCATTATAACCAAGGTTTTTAATCTCTCTAGCAGTAACTGATTCAACACCAAAGAGCGTTGGTGCTACAAATTCTATTTTTGACATAGTTAATCTCCTTAAATATAAAAAATAATATTTTTATTATACCACTTAAAAATCAAATTTAACAAATATTATTTTAATAAAAAAAGATTTGCTTTATGCAAATCTTTTTTATCTACCTGTACCCCATTCTGTCATAGTATATGTATTACCATTTTGTTTAACAGTTACAAAAAGGAACTTACCATATACCCATCCATCATCTTTTATTGTACCATTACCAGCAAACCAATAGCTATCTTTTGCTACAGGCTCAACTGAAAATGATACAGCAAATACAAATCCATCTTTATCCTTTTTTTGAACCTTAATATCATCAATCTTAAATGCTTTAATTTTGTCAACTTCTTTTATATTGTTTTCAGTATAATGATTAAGGTATTCATTCATAAGTTTGTCTGCAATTATTTCTAGCTTTTCATCCTTTTGTACAGTAACACTTGGTTTAAATTCTCCTTCATTTTTATTAGTTACACTACTAGAAGAAGTTCCGCAACCAAATAAAATACTACTTATAAATATAATTCCAAATAAAAAATATAATTTTCTCATATAACCCCCCATTTCTAATTTAAAACCTTATATATAATTTACCATTATACTTAATAAAAAGCAATATAATACAGCTGAAAATTTCTGAAAATAATGTTACAATAAAATATATTAAAATTTAAAAGGAGATTCTTATTATGAAAATTTTAGTAGATGCAGATGCTTGTCCCGTAAGAGATATTACTGTTAAAATTGCAAAGGAATTTCACATTCCCGTTATTATGTATGCAGATACAAGTCATACTATTGAAGATGACTATTCTAAAACAATAATAGTTGATAAAGGAGCTGACTCTGTTGACATAGCTCTAATAAATAACACAGAACAAAATGATATTATTATATCTCAGGATTATGGAGTAGCTGCAATGGCTCTTTCAAAAAAGGCTTATGCTTTAAATCAAAATGGTCTCATTTATACAAAAGACAATATCGATAAGCTTCTTTTTGAAAGACATATATCACAAAAAATAAGACGCTCTGGCAAAAAGACTCCAAATCCCAGGAAAAGGGTTAAAGCTGACAATCAAAATTTTGAGCAAGCCTTAAAAAAATTAATTAAATTAATTCTTACTGCTATTTAAAAACTTTTCATTTTTTATCTTTTCTATATAATTTTTAAATTTGTCAACTTCATAACTCTCCGGCATATGCTTCCCATATCTGACCTTTTCGTAAATTTGTGTGATTTCCTCTATTAAAAATGGATCTATATTAGTAGATTCAACTAATTTTGAATAAACATCTCTGCTGGAATAATTACTGATTGTTAAAATCTTCTTTAAATAGAGGTGTTTTAAAAATCTTTTATATTGGTATCTTATCTGCTCCCTCGGATCAGTATAAGTTTTTATATATTCTCTGATATTATTAATTATATTATATCCGTTTTTTTTAAATTTTTCATATGCACCTAAATGACTAATTTCAATTGAAATCTCTTTTTCTTCTACAAAGTCTTTCTCAACTTTATCTTTCTGTAATTTTATCAAACTCTTTATCATATATATAACAATTAAAATTATCAGAGAAATAGATATGGAGACTGCAATAAAATTTATCAAATGAGTAAGCCCAGAATATTGCTGTGGAATGTGCTCAAATTTATTCTGATTGTTTTCTTTTTGTTTTAAGGCTTCTTCAAAAGCTCTTTTTAAATAATCTGAATCCATTGGTAATAAACTAAAAAGTTTAGAAAGAATTAAAAATAATCCAAAAGCAATATAAGAAGTTATAAAAATAAATACTTTCCCAACATTTTCAAAAATATATATATATACAAAATATCTAAAAGTTTCTGATGAAAGCAATAATATTATCATAACAATAAAAACTGTAAAGAGAACTTCAAAAACAAACAATTTTTTACTATTACTAGAGTATTTTAGATTTTTTATTTCTAAAAGAAGTAAAATGCCTAAAAAAATATATATAATACTATACTTAGCTATTAAAACAAAGTAATTATGCGGCATAAAGTAGCTGAATAAATTTAAAATAAAAATCAAAAAAATAAACTTGTTAAATTCTATCATATTAAACATATCGTTAATATAAATTCTGCTGTTTCTTATTCCTCTTGCCCAGATAAATAATAATAAAATAAATACTACAACATTTTGATAAATATTTTGACTATTAAAAATACTTATAACTGCACAAAGTAATATACCTGTAATTATATTTACTCTTTTGCTCAGTTTAAGATTAAATCTAACTTCTATATTATTAAAAATTGCACTTATTAATGAAATAAATATTATTGTTTCGATGGAAATATTTTTATCTCCAATTACAATACCATTTATCTCTGTATAAATTAAAAATGCTAATATACCATCCATAAGAGTAAACAATACTCTTGTAATTAGATCTCTATTAAATATATTCAAATTGCTTCCCCTCTTCACTGTAAAAGAATAAATGAACATTATCAGATAAAAAAGAAATTTTTTTAGATTGTATTGAAATAACTGAAATTTGTATATTGGGAATTTTTTCAAGCAAGTGCATCATTTTTTCATCTACAAATGGTGTAACAATTATTAAATCTGTTCCCCAAGATATATTATTTAATAAAACATCAATGATTTCTGATAAGTCATATCTTTTGAAAAATGATATACCTGAAAAAATCTCTAATAATTTTGAAATATGCTCCTGACCTGCTGATGGTTCAATAAAACTATAATCTTCAGAAAAAATACAAATCGCATTTGTTGAAAATCCAACTGGTATACCACTTTCTATAAGGTCTACCGATAATGAAGCCGCAACTTCTATTGCTTTTTCAAATTCATTAAAATCAGAAGTACTAAATACATATCTATGAAAATCAATATTAAACAATATTACAATCTTTTTATCAGCCGTAAAATCATAAGTGTTAACTTTTAAAGATTGATTCTTAGCTGTTGCTTTCCAGTTTATTGTTTTAAAATTGTCATAAGTATTATAATCTCTTATTCCATTTATCATTATAGGGTCTTCTAAAATCCATCTTTTAATAAATATATCTCCTTGTAAAGAATTTGCAGGTATAATAGATTTTTTCAAATTTATTAGCCTTGGATAAACAACTATCTTAGATGGTGCAGACACTTCTGTGTTATATTCTTCCATTCCTAATAAATCTGTTGATGTAAGCTCTATATTATCAGATAGATTATATACTCCTCTTTTTATACATTCCACTTCAAACTTTCTTCTTATCCTTTGAAAAGGAAGAATTGATAAGATCGTTGTATGGGTAAATTTTACTTTTTCAATTTCTTCGATATTTGATTTCTTTATAAAACTTAATTCTGAGGGTAGTTTTTGTTTTATTTTTAAATAGGTTATTGGAAATATTTTTTTATTCTCAACTTCTATTGTAAGTAATGTTTTTTCTCCCGGAAAAACATTATGATTACTAAACTCTCGCTTAATATGTAAGTTTTTAAAAATATATTTTTTATATAATTTGCTCTGTAAAAAAATTATTATAACTACTATGATTATAAACCATAAAGAATTCATTTTTTATCTCCCATTTTCAAGTGGAATGTTTGTTTCTTTTAAAATTTCATTAATAATACTATTTGAATCAATGTTTTTTAATTTACTTTCGCCTTTTAAAATTATCCTATGTGATAAAATGTATGGAGCCATATATTTTACATCGTCAGGAGTAACAAAATCTCTTCCATGTATATATGCATATGCCTGTACTGCTTTAAACAACACTATAGATGCCCTTGGACTAGCACCAAGTTCAATAGTTTTATAATTTCTTGTTTTATCAATTATATCTAGGATATATCCTAAAACATCTTTATCAACATATACATCTGAAAACGATTCCTGCATTTTAATTATATCATCTTTTTGACAAACAGGTTTTATGCTGTCTAAGGGATTTAATTTATCAAATAAATTTATAATTTTTTCTTCTTCTTCTCTGCTTGGATAGCCCATTTTTAATTTTATTAAAAATCTATCAACTTGAGCTTCAGGAAGAGGGAAGGTTCCATAATTTTCTATAGGGTTTTGTGTTGCAATTACTAAAAAAGGTTTTTCTATTTTATAGGTTACCCCATCAACGGTTGTTTGTCTTTCTTCCATAGCCTCTAACAAGCTAGACTGAGTTCTTGGTGTAGCTCTATTTATTTCATCAGCAAGTAAAATATTTGTAAATACAGGACCTTTTCTAAATTCAAATTCATTAGTCTTTTGGTTATAAATATTTATACCTGTCAAATCACTTGGTAAAAGGTCAGGAGTAAATTGAACTCTTTTAAAATCGCAATTTATTGACTTTGCCAAAGCCTTTGCAATTGTAGTTTTACCTACACCTGGTACATCCTCTAATAATATGTGTCCTGAAGAAATTAAAGCTGTAAGCATTAAATCAATTACTTCATTTTTGCCAATAATTACTTTTTCAATATTATTCCTTATATCATCAATAACAGTATTATAAAATTTCATTTTATCACCTTTTATCATTTAAAAATAACCTGCTCTTTTATTATAGAAAACATTTTCTGATTTTTCAATAGGCCTTGTATAATTTACCAATTTATATAAAATAATAGTAAATTATTCTTGACTTTTTTTACAAATTATAATATAATCTTAGTTAAGAAAATTTTCTTATTTAATAAAAGGTTGTGATTGAATGGAAAAGGACGATGCTTTAAAAAAAATCAAAGAAAATAATTATAAGCTAACTCCTCAAAGAGAATTAATTTTAGATATAATGCTTAATCAGCAAGGTTATCTATCTGTTAAAGAAATCTATGAAAAAGTCAAAAATGTATTTCCACAAGTAAGTATTGATACAGTTTATCGCAATTTAAGCCTTTTGAAAGATATAAATATTTTAAATGAAACTTCAATTGGCAATAATATTATGTATGTAATACGAAAAGATATACACAACCATACTATGAGATGTTTGAAATGTGGTAAGATTATTGAATTAGACATATGCCCTTTAGAACTATGGATAAACCAGATAAAGGATTTCGAAATTATAGATCATAAAATTGAGATTGTGGGATACTGCAAAGATTGTATGAAAAAGAAAAATTAAATTTAAATTTTGGAGGTAATATTATGAAAAAGGTTTTTATCTCATTTTTATTAATAACTTCACTTATTTTTGGTCTTACTTCCTGTGGAAATACTTCTTCACAGTCAAGTAAACCAGTTGTTTATGCTTCATTTTATCCAATTTATGATATGGCTTATAAAATTGGGGGTGATAAGGTAATTGTAAAAACAATAATTCCGCCTGGTGTTGAGCCTCATGATTGGGAACCGACCACAAAAGATGTTGCAGAAATGACAAAAGCAAAAACTATATTATACCTGGGCTTAGGAATGGATTCGTGGATTGATAAAATTAAAAGTGCAGCACCAAAAGTTGAATATTTTGAGGTTTCCAAAGGTGTTACACCTATTATCCAAAACAACCAAATAAATCCACATATTTGGCTTTCTCCAAAAGAGGCTTTAATAATAGCTAAAAACATCAATGAAGCATTACAAAAATCTAATCCTTCGGATAAAAAGTATTTCGAAAAGAATTATCAAAGCCTTAAGGATACTCTTGAAAAATTAAATAATCAATATATCAATGATTTATCAAATACCAAGCATAAAACTTTTATTGTTTACCATAGTGCTTTTAATTATGTTGCAAGAGATTATGGGTTAAATCAAGAAGCTTTAGTTGGAGCAGATGAAGAAGCAGAAGCCAGTCCTTCAAGAATTGCAGAAATAATAAATTTGATTAAAAAAGATAATATAAAATATATTTTTACAGAACCTTTGACATCTCCAAAACCAATTCAAACTATAGCATCTGAAACTGGAGCAAAAATATTGCCCCTTAATACAATCGAAGGGCTTACAAAAGAAGACATAAAAAATAACCAAGATTATATTTCTTTAATAAAATTAAATCTTGAAAATTTAAAAAAAGCTTTAAATGATTGATATTATATATAGAAAGGATATTAAATATGAAGAAAACATTAATATCAATTTTAATAACTTTAGTATTAATTTTTAACCTTACTGCTTGTAGCAATACACCTAAACAAACATCAAAAATAACTATTTATACTTCATTTTATCCTATTTATGATTTAACATCAAAAATAGCAGGAGAAAAAATAACTGTAAAAAATATAATACCTTTTAATGTTAGCCCCCATGGCTGGGAACCAAGTGCAAAAGAAATGGCTGAAATCACCAAATCAAAAGCAATTATTTATTTAGGGATGACAATGGAAGATCCTTGGATAAAAAAAATCAAAGAATCTGCAACAAAAACCAAATTTTTTGAAGTATCAAAAGGAATAGAACCTATAAAGAAAGGTAATGCTATAAACCCACATCCATGGCTTTCTCCAAAAGAAGCCTTAATAATAACAGCTAATATTAATAAAGCATTACAGGAAATAGATCCTGAAAACAAGTTATACTATGAGAAAAATTATAATAATTTAAAGTCTGAATTAGAAAATCTTAATCAAGAATATAAAGATCAATTATCAAACACAAGATTAAAGACATTTGTCGTTTTCCATAGTGCTTTTGCATATATAGCAAGGGATTACGGACTAAAACAAGAATCACTTGTTGGAATGAGTGATGAGGCTGAGCCAAGTCCTTCAAAAATGAGTGAATTAGTAAATCTAATAAAGAAAGATAACATAAAATATATTTTTGCAGAAAGTTTATCTGCAGCAAAACCAATGGAAACAATCGCAGAAGAAAGTGGAGCAACCTTACTTAAACTTAACACAATAGGTACTTTGTCAAAAGAAGACATTGATAAAAAAGCTGACTTTTTATCTTTAATGAAAGATAATTTAGAAAAACTAAAAAAAGCATTGGAGTAGATAATAATGAATTTAATAGAACTAAATAATGTAAATTTTGCTTATGATAGCAAAAAAATAATTAACAATGTATCTTTAAAAATACAAAAAGGAGAATTTATTGGATTAATAGGGCCAAACGGATCTGGAAAAAGTACATTAGTTAATATTATGATAGGTAATTTAATACCTGATACTGGTGAAGTTTTATACAATGGAATAAATTTAAAAAGCCTCAAAAACAGATCTTTTATAGGTTATGTACCTCAAAAGTCTTATGCTTTCAATGCTTCTTTCCCTGCCAGTGTAAAAGAAGTTGTATCAATGGGCCTTTATTCAAAAAAAGGTATTTTCCATAAGCTCAACAAAAAAGACTGGCAGGAAGTTTATGATGCATTGGAAACTGTAAATATGTTAGAATATAAAAATAGGCTTATTGGAAATCTATCAGGTGGACAGCTCCAAAGAGTATTTATTGCAAGATCTCTAGTATCAAAACCAGAAATTTTATTTTTAGATGAACCTACAACAGGTATTGATGTTAAATCAGAAAATGCCCTTTATGCAATACTGGAGAATTTAAACAAATCCAAAAATATAACAATTGTGATGGTTACCCATGATGTTTGGGCAATAACAAGCAGAGTTACAAGAATTGTTTGTATGAGCGAAGGAAGAGTAAATGAAAAGTGTGAAGCAGTTGATTTAACTGGCGGAGAGCTTTCTGAAATTTACGGCTATCCTGTAAAAATAGAGAAACATTATCATGACAGGAGTGAAAATAATGCTTGATATATTCACATATGATTTTATGATCAGAGCTTTTATAGCAGGAAGCATTATATCAATAATTGCACCTTTAACAGGTAGCTTTATTGTTTTAAGAA
The DNA here is from genome assembly GCA_049700195.1 of Thermoanaerobacteraceae bacterium. Lineage (GTDB taxonomy): Bacteria > Bacillota > Thermoanaerobacteria > Thermoanaerobacterales > Thermoanaerobacteraceae > JBNAVY01. The sequence goes on along the minus strand of JBNAVY010000011.1, from coordinate 23,174 downwards.
GGCTTTCACAAATTGGTGATACTTTATCTCACGTTGCTTTAGCAGGTGTAGCTGCTGGTATACTTCTTGGGATAAACCCCACGTTAGGTTCCATAATTGTAGTTGTTTTAGCTTCTTTTGGTATTGAAAAATTAAGAAAAACTTATTTTAGGTATTCTGAAATTTCCATAGCAATCGTAATGTCAGCAGGAATGGCAGTTGCAGTAATCCTTTTAAGCCTTTCAAGAGGAGGAGCCGCTAATATAATGAATTACCTTTTTGGCAGCATTGTTTCTGTTTCAAATACAGATGTGCTTTTAATTTCTTCTCTTGGCATTATTGTTGTTTTATCAATTTTATCTCTTTATAAAGAATTGTTATATATAACTTTTGATGAGGAAGCTGCAAAAATTTCAGGAATACCTGTTGGCTATATAAACTCCTTCTTCACTATACTTGTAGCCTTAACTGTAGCTTTATCTATACGAATTGTAGGAGCCCTTCTTGTTTCAGCTTTAATGGTTATACCAGCTGCAGCAAGCCTTAAAATTGCACAAAATTTTAAGCAGACGATATTTTATGCAATATTGTTTTCATTTATATCTGTTTTTTCAGGAATATTCTTATCATTTTACTTAAATCTTTCACCTGGAGGAAGTATTGTAATTGTATCAATAATTATTATGGGTCTTACAACAATAAGAAAAAGGCAATAATATTATTATATTCTTAATAAATGATAAAATTAAAAATATCACACATATTTTAAAGGCTGTTACAATTAAAAAAATGTTGAAAACAGCCTTTAATTTAACTTATTTCTTTATATCCAACTCCATAGACCATATAGAAAGCGGCCTCATATACATTGAAGCTCTATAATTTCCGTCCTTGGTCCATGCTTCAGGAGTCCTGAACCAATAGCCTTTTCCACTTTTATCATAGGTCATCTTATATACTCCATATGCTGTGTTATACGCTTCTTCTGTCATACCTCTGTTTTTCAAAAAAGATGCTAAAGCATATGTCACACCTGTCCAGACTTCTTGAGCCTGTATATCAGATTCATCAACTAAACCATCCGGTCTCATACCATTTACTGCACCCATCTGACCATTTTCAAATTTCATAACATTAAACTCATATATTTTCTTTAAGGCTTTTTGCACATGATCTTTTGGCAATATATCTCCTAATCTTAATATATCCGCATACCACTGACCAGCAAGTTGATCCGCCATAATACTATCTTTATGACTGCTCTTAGTATCAAAATTGTAATATTCACCATTCCACAATTCTTTTTCAAAATTTTGTTGAGCAATTTTATACCATTCATTATATTTTATATATGCATCATTATCTTTTAGAACTGTTGCTATTTCCTGTGCTGCATTTAAAGCAGCAAGCCAAAGACCCCCACAATATGCACTGGTTCCTTTCATTGACCAAGTATCATAAGTTTGATCAGGTATACCTTCATTATCTGGTATACCATCGTTGTCTTTATCCATTTCTTTTAATTTATCAATAGCTGTCTTCACTGATTCCCATGTGTATCCCAAAAATTCTTTATCTGTTTTGCCAGTAAGAACATAATCTCTGTACACAAGAAGTACATATTTGGAATTTAAATCTTTCCAGATATTTGGATTCTGCCAATCATATGCATTAATATTTACCCATGGCAGCCCATATGAAGAACCAAGATCATGAGGTATCATTCCTTGAACCTTTTTTACTGCAGTTGCTCCACTCGAACCAACTTTAAACTCTGAACTATCCTTAATATTTATAGTATCAGCAAATTGTCTCATAACCTGCTTTTCTATATCCGGCCACAACATTGCAAGGGGAAAGGAACCATAAAATCTTACATCAAGTGTCTCATAATAGTTATAGTCAAAACATTCCAAAAATCCAAACATGTTGTTTGTTCTTTTATTTTTTTCTCCAACTTTGCCATTTTCCCAGGCTGTACCGCCATCAGCAAGATAATAAAGTTCATTAAACAAAGCAATTTTATACCAGTCAGGTTTACTCTTATTTGATAATATTGGCTTTTGCCAGTCATCAATCATCTTTTCCCACTTTTGATAATTAATTAATGCCTCTTTTAAAATTTTAAAAGAATTTTTGCCATTTTCTCCAAAATATTTTGTATACATTTTGTACCATTTGTCTCCTCCGCCGAATTTCATTATTGGTAAATCCCAACTTAAAGCAAATGGCACCTCAATTGTTTGTCCGGGTTGCAATTTAAAGTTAACTGCTATTGCGCTGCCTATCCCATCCTGTTTTGTTGGAGTTTCGTCATCTTTATTATCAAGAATCCCATTTTTCGAAAATTCATGCCATAAGTCGCTACCATCACCAGTAGTCAAAAATTTAGCTTTATATGAAATATCAACACCCGGAACTTTCTTAACACCAATTGAATATTCTCCATTCCATTCTTCATTATCTTTTGATATATTGCCCATAACAGCTGCAACAATTTCACCATCTTTAGATTTATCTTTAATAATTTTATTTAAATTGCCATTATTAACATTTACTTGTTTACCAAAAAAACCAATCATATTTTGCCATGTAAACATTATAGAAACATCAACATTTTTATTTGTTGGGTTATATGCAATCCATTTAAAAACAGCAACAGGATATGATGTTTCTTTGTAATTATTAGGTATTATGGGTGAAAATTGCTTTACCGCAAGTTGTACAGGAAGGTCTTTGTTAGTGTACGTATACCACGAATTAGGATATAATGCATAATACATCCCACTTTCCTTTGGATAATTCCATTTCCAGCTTCTTAGATAGCCGTTTTCAGGTTCGCCCGCATATAGTACCTGTGCCACACCATTTTTATTTCCTTCAACTCGTTGAAATACGCTAAACTGATTTGCATAAACTGTAGTATATTTGTGTCTGCCTATTTCAAGGTGCCATCTTGAAAACCCACCGTTAAATGTCCTTCCTATTGTGCCTGCGCCAAATCCACCAAGTGGTGCTCCTTGTACATATGAATCATCAATCATTGGATATTTAACATTTGGATGACCTGCATTTTTAAATTTGTCACCTATGCCTATTGTCCAAGCACTATCTGGTATATCTGTTTTATGACTTATTTTATCCTCATTTATGGTAAATTTTTCCGAGCATCCTATTAGTACTGAGCTAATTATAAATATGAAAATAAATAAAATTATTACAGATTTCCTCATATATTTATCCTCCAAGACTATTTTTAAAGGCAGAACATCTTGTTTCCTGCAAGTAAATGATGATCTGCCTTTTTTATAATATTTGTTCTACATTATTTCTTTTTTTTGTATAATTTCTTTATACCATCTGGCACTATCTTTTAATAATCTCTTTTGATTATTAAAATCGACATATACTATACCAAATCTTTTTGAATATCCATGTGCCCATTCAAAATTGTCAAGTAAAGACCATGCAAAATATCCTTTTAAATTTCCACCTCCTTCTATAAATTTTAATGCTGCTTTTAAATGTTCTTTTATATATTCTATCCTATTTAAATCATGTATCTTTTCATCTTCTGTTACTTCGTCTTTAAATGCTGCTCCATTTTCTGTTATGTATAATGGCTTATCTGTATATTCTTTTTTAATTCTTTTTAGTAGTTCATATAGTGCCTCTGGCCAAATCTCCCATCCCATCTCTGTCTTTTTGCCTGGCCCTTCTACTCCCTGTGCTTTTAACATATTATCTTCTTTGTATTTTACTATTGCTCTACTATAATAATTTATACCTAAAAAGTCTATCTCTTCTTTTATCTTATTTAAATCTCCTTCTTTTATAAAATCATATTCCCCTACTTCTCTTTTATATAAATCTTTCATATCCTCTGGATAATACCCTTTAAATATTGGATCTAAAAACCATCTGTTTGAAAACCCATCTAGATTCTTAGCTGCTAATTTGTCTTCATCTTTTTCACTCGCAGGATATGCAGGAGTTAAGTTTAACGTTATGCCTATTTTTGCCCCCTTCAGATTCATATCCCTAAATACTCTTACTGTTTCTCCATGAGAAAGCAGTATATGATGAGCTGCTATCAGGGCCTCTCTATAGTTTTTATGCCCAGGCGCATGCTCCCCTGTCCCATATCCTAATATTGATGAACACCAAGGTTCGTTATGGGTTATCCATAAGGGTATCAAATCACCTAATTTTTCAAATAGCTTTGTTGCGTATTCTACATACCACTTTACACTATCTCTATTTAACCAGCCCCCTCCTTTATCATAAGCCCATTGCGGTAAATCCCAGTGATATATTGTTGCAACTGGCACTATGTCATTTTTTAATAATTCATCTATTAACCTTTTATAGAAATCCATGCCTTTTTCATTGTACTTGTCTTCTTCAGGAAAAATCCTTGGCCATGAAATTGAAAATCTGTATGCATCTACACCAATATCTTTTAATATCTTTATATCTTCTTTATAACGATGGTAGTGGTCACAAGCTATATCTCCAGTATCACCCATGTATGTTTTCCCTGGCGTTTTAGAAAATGTATCCCATATGGAAGAAGTTCTACCATCTTCTTTTACTGCTCCTTCAATCTGGTATGATGATGTGGCAGTTCCAAATAAAAAATTACTTGTAAATTTTAACAATATAATCACTCCTGTCTAATCTTTTTATAGTAATTTTAACCCTTGACAGCACCGGCTGTCATACCACTTATAAAATACTTCTGAAGTAAAAAGAACATTAAAGTAACTGGTATTGTTACAACTGTTGATGCAGCCATTAATAAATCATATCTATTTTGATAGTTACCAACAAAAAGCCTTATACCAACAGGTATAGTCTGAACATCTGATGTTGTTGTTAATACCCATGCAAATAACAGTTCATCCCATGCCATTAAAAAAATATAAATAGCTGTTGCTATAATACCTGGAATTGCTAAAGGTAAAATAACACGTATAAACGCACTAAATTGTGTACATCCATCAATTCTTGCTGCTTCTTCAATTTCCATAGGTATGGAAGCAAAAAACCCTCTTAAAATCCATATGCTAAAAGGTATATAGAAAGCAGAATATGTTAAAATGATTCCATGATAAGTATTAATCATTCTTAATCCAATAGTCTGCTGAATCTGAAGGAAAATTAAATATAACGGCAACAAAAATAAGATCCCTGGTATCATCTGAGTACCTAACGTTGCAACACCAAATAAATTCGATCCAATAAACTTAAATCTAGCTAAAGCATATCCTGCTAATATAGCTATTGCTAAAGCAATAATCGTAGTTGACGTGACAATTATTAAACTGTTTCTAAAATAAAGACCAAATTTTATATTTGTCCACATATCATGATAATTAGTTAAAACATTTTTTAATTGGGGATGTATATTACCTGTTAACAGACCTTGTTGATCTATAGCAGATGCTAATACCATCCATATTATTGGAAATATAGTTAATCCGACAAATATCCACAGCATAGTCAATGAAATAACCCGTTTTATTTTTTTCTTTTGCCTATAATTTAACTTTTTATTATTAACACTCTTTGAAGTTTCTACTGTAATCAAAAAATTCCCTCCTTTATTTCATTGTTAAGGAATCTTTAAATATTTTATACCAAATTCCAGTTAAGCTTAACACTGCAATCATCAATAAAACCGATGCGGCTGCACCTGTACCAAATTGCCACATACTAAAAGAGTTTCTTGCTATATTAGTCATAATTAAATCTCCCCATTCGCCAGGAAAACCTGCACCATTGCCAAACATCATTGCAACAATATTGTAAGAATATATACTCCCTAACATTCCAAAGAGAATTAAAGTACCCAAGACAGGCTTTAAAAAAGGAATTGTAACATAAATAAATTTTTGCCATGAAGTTGCACCATCAATTTCTGCTGCTTCATAAAAATCATTTGAAATTGATTGTAATCCTGCTAATAAAATTATCATTGTCATAGGAAAAGAACGCCAAATGGTTGGAATTATAATAGCTGTTAATACATTTGGTCCTATAAGCCAAAATGGTTTTGATGGTAATAAATGTAGATAGTCAACAAGAATTCTATTAATAATACCACTATCCTGTCTCCACATAAACCCCCATAAAAGTCCAACTACATATGAGGGAACAACCCACGGCAATAAAAGCATCGTTCTTGCAATCCCTCTTCCTATGAACTCTTCTTTTAACACATGTGCAAGCCACATACCAATTGATAATACAGCTATATTTACAACTATTGTATATATAATTGTATTTCTTACCGCATCCATAAAACCTATTCTCAAAGTGCTCGTAGGATCAAATAAAATTGTATAAAAGTTACCTAAACCTACAAATGGAGCATGTAAAAATTTTAATAATGTATATTGATTTAATTTTAATAAAGATATATATAACCCTTCTGTCATTGGAATAAAATGTATCATAAGCATTGCAAGAATAGCAGGTAAAATAAGTATATATGCTAATTTATTTTTTTTAAAATTTTGTTTTAAATAATCCAATAATACCAACTCCTTTTTCTATGGAGTATTACCGCACTTTGCAGTAATACTCCAAGAATTAACTATTGAGCTTGTTTTAAAGCACCATCTACTTCTTCAGCAGATTTATTCATTTCATTTACTAGCATACTTTCTTTAAAAGGTCCATTAACACCTGCTACATCATCCCACAATGTTCCAAAATGTTTTACCATTATATTTTCAATAGGACCCCATGCTGGTATAGCAGGATATGAACGTCCAAATTTTGAAATATCCTTAAATACAGCCATATTTGGATCACTTGTAATAAATGGATCATCAAAAGCTTCTTTTAAAGTAGGAAGCATACCCGAAAATTTTGCATATTCAATTTGAGCATTCTTTGAAACAAGAAATTTGATTAATTCAAATGCTTCTGCTTTATGTTTTGAGGATTTGAATATTGCAAGATCACTACCACCAAAGAAAGCAAATCTCCCTGCTGGGCCTTCAGGTATGTTTGCTACTGCATAGTTTTTTGCTGCAATAGTATCTGCCATACCACCTTTATCTGTTGGTGTAGAGAAATTCTTTATAAGCCAGGGGCCAGAAAAAATCATTGCAAATTCACCATTGGCAAATAAACTTTCAACATCTGCACTATTTTTTTCTAAAGCTGATTTAGGAACTAATCCATCAAGAGCAAGACCAATATAAAAGTTTATTCCATCTAGAGCAGCCTGACTGTTAAAAGCAGCTTTTTGATCATCAGGAGTCAAAAAATCTCCTCCTGCTCCCCATATCCATGGTGCAAAATTGTGTATGACATTCCAGTCATTTTTACCAGGAAATCCTATTGCAGCAACCTTCTTACCATCAATTTCAATGTTATTAATTTTTTTTGCTGCTTCTTTAAATGAATTCCAAGTTGCAAAAGCGGTATTAGGATCTATATTCGCTTTTTTAAAGATATCAGTTCTATAATATAAGCCTCTGGTATCTGCAAACCATGGTACTGCTGATATTACCCCAGAGTTTTTAATCCCCGCAGTATTCCACGAAGCTGGTAAAAATGCAGAAGCACCTCCAATTTCTGAAACTTTTCCTGTTAAGTCCTCAAGAGCTCCCATAGAGGCAATAGCAGCTACCCATGTAGTTCCTAACTGTACAATATCTGGGGCTTCTCCACTTGTTGCTGCTGTTGTTATCTTTGTCCAAGCTGAACCCCAGTCAAGCACGGTAACCTTTACATCAATATTTGGATTAGAGTCAGTAAATGGTTTCACGACATCCAAAAAATCAGTATCTGGTGATGCACTGTTAGGCATTATCCAAACTTCTAAAGTTACTTTTTTAGGTGTTGTATTGTCATTTGATGAAGCTGATTGATTAGTAGTGTTATTTTGAGTCGTCGAACTGCCACATCCAGCTAAAGCACCCAAAGAAAGCATTATGACAAGTAAAATAGCAGTAATTTTTTTGAACATAAAAATACCTCCTCAAATTTAATTAACACGTGTTTATAATTATTTATAATAAAGGCTATGCCTTTATTTCAAAATTATTACTATTTTTTTCTTCTGATAAATTAATTGCCATACATGATTCTCTTTCTATCAGATTAGCAGGCACGATAAACTTTGCAGTTATACCAGATTCCTGCTCTATAATTTTAACAAGATTTTCTACAGCAAGCTCTGCCATTTGTAGTAATGAAACTCTCATTGTAGTTAATGCTGGTTTTATATACCTGGATATTGTAATATCATCAAATCCGATTATAGAAACATCTTCAGGAATTTTATATCCCATTTCTTCTAAAGCATGCATAGCTCCTATGGCCATTTGATCATTTGCTGCAAATATTGCTGTTGGTTTAACTTTTTTAAATAGTTTATATGCTGCATTAAAACCGCTTTCTTCTACAAAATCTCCTTTAGCAACAATTCCTAAATCATAATTTATCCCTGCTTCTTTTAATGCTTTTTTATAGCCTTCAAGCCTTGCAAATCCAGATAATTTATTCATATCCCCCGTTATATGTGCTATTTCTTTGTGACCCAAATTAATCAGATACTTTGTAGCTTCATATGCACCGTTAATATTATCCATATTTACTATAATACTTTTATCAAAAATATCGTCTTTATCTTTTATTTCTTGATCAACAACAGCAGTTTTAAAGCCTTCATTAATAAGATTCATAATATCCGGATCATCATTTTTTACTCCAATAAATACTGCACCACTAATAGTCTTATTGTAAAAAATTTCTCTAACCTTTTTATAATCTTTACTTCTGTACACAGTAACAACTAAAACATTATATCCTAATTGATTAGCAAAATCTATAACTGCCGTTGTAAAAGGACCAAAGTAAACATTATCATATATTTTGTGAATATCTGTACTTCTTTTTAAATCTACTATAACAAGGCCTATAGTTTTTGACCTTTTACCTCTTAACATTCTTGCTGAAGCATGTGGTACATAATTGTGCTCTTTTATAACTTTTAAAACTTTTTCTTTTGTATCTGGAGGAACATTAGGATAATTATTTATTACTCTCGAAACTGTACTACGAGAAACACCTGCTATCTTTGCTATTTCTTTACTATTCATAATTTTAACTCCTTAATGTTTAAAATCGTGTTTATTAGATTATACAAAATAAATTACTTTTTTTCAACAAGATAGCTTAATTATTTTTCATCATTATTTTATCTAAAAGTTTCAATTTATCATATTCAACAGTATTCCAATCTTTTTTTAATATTCCTCCTGTATCTCCACTTTCAGGATTTAAACACCAATAGGTCCAGTTTAAACTTATATAATCAACAATAGCATTCTGCCATTTACCTTCTAATGATTCTAAATCTACTTTTTTACCTCCAAATTCACCAACTAATATTGGTGCAATATTCTCTCTTGATATATATCCCCACATCTTATCCCAAATATAAGGCATATTTTCTGGAAAATTTTTGTCATGAAACCATTTTTGATCTGCCACTCCTTCACCATAATCATGAGGAGAATATATAAGTTGATTTGCTACATTTAGAGTTACAGGAAATTCTTTTACTCCTTCCAAATTTCCACCCCACCAATAATAGTTGTCATGGTTCTTTACATTTTTTTCTACACCTTCTACTATAATAAGAATCTTCGGATTTATTTTTAAAATTTCATTACCTGCTCTTTGAGCGGCAAGTCTCCAATCAGTATTTATATCTCCTGTTCCCCATGATGCTTTGCCATGAGGTTCATTATGTAAATCAAAAGCTACAACTGCCGGGTTATTTTTATACCTTTTGGTAAGCATTATCCAGTCATCTATCCAGCGTGATTCTGGATAATCTTCTGTATACCAAAGTTCGCTCTATCCTCCAGCATCAGGTCTATGTCTGTCCAAGATAATCCTTATGTTATTTTTTGCTGCTTCTTCTACTATTTTATCTAAGACTTCTATAGGTTTTAAACCTTCTAATTCAGGATTAATTTTATAATTTATTGCTGTAGGCATTATTCCGTCATTAAACATTTGATTGCAATATGGTATTCTAATTGAATTAAATCCTAAATCTTTAATTTGCTTTATTAATTCTTTATAATTTCGTATTGAAAGGCCATGAGGTGCAAAAGTATTTGTCTCAAATCCAAACCAACTCAACCCATGAAATTTTATTTCATCACCATATTCATCTATTATTTTATTTCCTGTAGTATGTAAATATGATAATTTATTTTTGTATCCACCATAATAATATGCTTTTGAACTTTTATTAGCATCTAAACTGTTTTGAAAGCCGCATGCTGTAAAAAATAATGGTAAAAATATAAAGAAAATTAATTTTCTTTTCATTAAACCACCTCTTTTTTATAAACACGTGTTTATAAAAATAATACTACAATTTTTTTTAAATGTC
>JBNAVY010000011.1:0-12745 GCA_049700195.1 Thermoanaerobacteraceae bacterium | reverse complement strand
AACGTTTTCACTAATTTTTGATTTGTTTTATATAATCATTTATATTTTCTTTAAAAATAAATATTTTTTAATATAAATAAAAGGGTATAGATTTTTTATCTATACCCTTTTATACTCAAAAACTTCAGTATTATCACTCATAAATATATCTATAGGTAACACCCAATATCCTCCGTTATAATCAATATCTATTCCTGATATTTCGTAATATCCTCGCCATGGTACTAAAGAACAGTACCATGCTTTTGGATTATTTTTATGTGCATTCCAGTAATATTTTTCTCCAATATGCCTTGACAGTTCATCAACTATATCTACTCTTTGTTTGAATGTTGTATCTGGTACATATAGTCCCCAAGCCTCACTAAAAGTTTCATAGTAAAATCTTATAGATTCATATATTACACCTTGGTCTGGTTCTGCAGTTAAAAGGCATTTATCATCTATACTTCCATTATATTTTCTACTATCAAAAATTGCAGCATGTCGTATTGCCCCCTGAATATGAAATCCTGGGGTTGTAGCAATAATTATATCTCCAATTGCAAAATTTTTAAATGAAATATCATTTGAGTAAGTTTTTTTTATCTTTTTGCTGTTAAAAATATTAGTACCAAACACCTCTTCATAATCAATTTCTTTTAATAATTCATAATAACTTGTTTTATATTTTTTTATATTCTCTTTTTCATCATATGGCTTTGATATCATAATATTGTTTCCTATCTTTAAAAATCTATTATAAAAAGTTTTTTTTGGAATAGTATTATTTCTTTTTCTTATTTCTTTTTTATAAAAATCACTTATATCTACACCTTTATATTTGCTTTTTTTTATATCATTTTCTATCATATATAAATCAGCTCCTTATTATATAAATGTGGTTTATATAATATAATTGTGCATGTCTTTTTTTATAAAAACTAATTTATAATTACTTATAAAGACATTGAATTAATAAGTTAAATAAGTTAAAATTAAATTAGCATTAAATTTTAATGAGGTGATTTTATGGATGAAATCCCAGTTTTTAAAACAGGTGCAGAAATAAATATAGATGAGAAAAAATGTATAGGTTGTAGAAAATGTGTAGAAGTTTGCCCTGAAGATATATATAAGCTTATAAAAAATGAACAAGAAATTAACCCTAACAAGCAGTATAAGTCATTTCCTGTCACACCGGAAAAATGCATATTATGTCTTTCTTGTTTAGAAATTTGTCCAACTAATGCTATATCTATTTTTGGAAAACGATAGGAGGATATTATTATGGCTGGCCCACTTTTAGAAGAACAATTGATAAAACCAAAACATGATTGGCAAGACTTAACTTCAAAAATAGTAAAGAAGTTAAAATTGAAATATGAACCAGTTGGAATATATCTAGTTCCTGCCCATCACAGTGAAAGGTATGAAAAATTTTTTGAGACTATTCCAAGACCTATTGGAAAATTAACTTACTGTCAAGCAGTCGAAACAATAAGAGGTTCTACAAATTATTCTGGTTTTGATAATAACCCTGATGCTCTAAGATTAAGAGCAGAAGACTTCTTGTGTTCAGCAGGTGCTGCTAATTTAGGATTTTATGAGCTACCAGAATCTTTAAAAAATGGTGAAAGAGATTTCCTTTTAAGAAGATTTTATTCTATAGAAACCTCAAGAGTTACAAGGGAAAAAATACCAAGCCTTAAAGCAGAAAGTATATATGAAGCAATCATTTTTAAGCTTTCAAAATCTTTAGTTGAACCACAAGTAGTCTTAGTTTTTGGCTTGCCAGCTCAAATTTTATCTTTAGAAGGTCCTTATCTTATGAAAAAAGGTGGCAGATTAAATATGGATCTTTTAGGTACCTGTGGAGTATGTTCTGAAATGACAGTTTCTCCACTTATAAACAGGAAAATGAACTTTTCACTGCTCTGTGGTGGTGCAAGAGCCCATGCTTTTCATGACCCCGCAGAAATGGGAGCTGGCATACCAGCAGAAGAATTCCCAGACCTTGTTGAAAATCTGTTAAAAAGGCAGGATATACCTATGAGACAAACTTTACCTGATAACTTAAAATAATTAATATATTTTTATTAAAAAGAAATTTTACATAAAAATAGAATATTTAAAAACTATTTATAAATTTTCTGTGTAAATATCTTTTTCTCATTTTATTTTATTAAGTAAAAGAATTTTTATTAATATCTAATAAAAATTCTTTTACTTCTTTATACTTTTCCATTTTATAAACTGCTTCTCTTAATTTTGCACCTTTATATACACCTTTTAAATACCAGGAAATATGTTTTCTCATTTCAAGAATACCCGTGTGTTCACCTTTATATTCTATCATCATCTCCAAATGCCTTATAATTAATTCTATTTTTTCTTGTATTGTCGGCTGGGGAAGTAATTCTCCGGTATTTAAAAAATGTACAGTTCTTTTAAATATCCAGGGATTCCCTTGTGCCCCTCGTCCTATTAAAATTGCATCGCATCCTGTTTCCTCTAACATTCTTTTTGCATCTTCTGGGGTAAATACATCACCATTGCCAATAACGGGTATTTTTATTTTCCCTTTGACTTTTTTTATAATATTCCAATCAGCTTTTCCAGAATAAAATTGTTCTTTAGTCCTTCCATGTACTGCTACTGCTTTAACTCCAGCCTTTTCAGCAATTTGTGCTATCTCTACTGCATTTATGTTATTATCATCCCAACCTTTTCTTATTTTAACTGTCACAGGTTTATTTGATGCTTTCACAACAGATTCCATTATTTTTTCTGCTAATTCTGGCTTTAACATAAGTGCTGCTCCATCGCCATTTTTAACTATTTTAGGTGTAGGACAACCCATATTTATGTCAAGAATTAATGCTTTACTATCATTTAACTTTTTTGCTATCTCATACATTATATCAGGATCAGATCCAAATATTTGAATAGCTACCTTTTCATTCTCATCAATATCTGTCAAAAGTTTTGTATTTTCACTACCATAATAAAGACCTTTAGCACTAACCATTTCTGTATACGCAAGACCGCATCCCATTTCCTGGCAAATCAATCTGAAAGGTTTGTCTGTAACTCCTGCCATAGGAGATAGTAATATATTGTTTTCCAAAACTATATTGCCTATTTTCAACATCGTTTCATCCTTTCAATATACATCTTAAATACTTTGTTTTCTTCTATATATTTTATCACATATTTTATTTTCTCCAACAGACTTTGCAAAAGAAAAAAGCTGCGGTTTCCCACAGCTTCTTCTTATTTAGTTCTATTTAGTATATTTTGCATATACGTAACCAAATGTTCCATTATATTTTACTTGATACCAACCATTATATTCTCCAACTACTTTTAATTCTGTCCCGAATGGAACAGCACCAATTTTTGTAGCATTTGTAGAATTATTAGTTCTTACATTAAGACCACTTTTAGCAGTTACTTTCACTGCTTTTAGTACAGTTACATTAGATGGATTTGGTGTTGCTGCAACATATTTACCATAAATATATCCAGTCATACCATTAAAGTCTATTTTATACCATCCATTTGTTTCTTCAATTATTGTAACTACTTTCCCTGCTGGAAGTACACCTAAAATTTTATCTGAGGTACTTGCTCCAGCTCTCACGTTAAGTCCAGATGCAGTTACAATACCGTAATTTACAGGTTGTGGAGCCGGTGTTGGTTGTGGCGCCGGTGTCGGTTGTGGAGCCGGTGTTGGTTGCGGTGCCGGTGTCGGTTGTGGCGCCGGTGTTGGTTGTGGCGCCGGTGTCGGTTCCGGTGTTGTTGTATTTTCAGAAACTGGTGTTGTAGATATTGTCCAATAGTCTGCTACTGTAGGAGTTATCTTACCTTTTTCTTCAATATATTTTATCATCAAATTCCTTACTTGTCCGTCATCGCCATAAGCTTTTGCAGAATCAAACACAACTTCTGGATCTTTAATACCTGCTGCTTCCATAAATCCGCCGCCGCCATTAAACCTGTAGTTATTTATTGCTACAGTAAACACGTCTGTATCTTTAACGGGTTTACCATTAAACTCAAGATTCTTAATTCTTTGTCCTGCTGGTTGTGTTAAATCAATTGTATAATTTGCACCATATAACTGATCTAAGTTATAATCCGGTATATTTAATGCTGGATCTTTAGTTATTGCTTCATCTGGTGATGAAACTTGTTTATAATATCTAACTGACCATTCCATCCAGTCCTTTAATTGTTTACCAGTCATTTTTATTCCATATAAATAGTTTTCATATACATACACACCCATTATATCCTGAATTCTAATATCACCTTTTAATATTTTTGCTGAACTGCTAAGTGGTGCTGCTATTGATAAATCAGTATTTGCATATTCTTTTTGAACTTTGTTAATAAGATCCATTATTGCAGTTTCTTTCACTGTCTGACCTGCACCTAAGAAATCACCTTCTGCAACTCCAATAACTGTTCCTATATATTTAAGCGTTGCATCTTGATAAGGTTGTGCAAGTTGTAAAATATCAGGATCTGCTTGGATTGAACTATCCATTTTTACAGTATTACTTGATTTAGTATCTATTACCCATTTACCATCAGTATTTTTACTAATTCCAAAATTAATTTGGGAAACATATTCACCCCATTTGCCAGGTTCTGTAACAATTACAGTCTGCCCATCCGGGTTTTTATAATCATGCTGTGGTATATTAACATGAGTATGTCCTGCAACTATAGCATCAATTCCATTTACTTTTGTTGCTACAGCAATTACTTGATTTTCTGGTATGGTATCTGTTGCTTTTTCTTCACCAGAGTGCATTGTAACAACTACAATGTCTGCTCCTGCTTCTCTTAATTTTGGTACCCACTTATTCGCTTCATCAACAAGGTCATTAAATTTAAGTCCTGCATAGTGGTCTTTGTCTTCCCATGATGGTATTGTTTTTGTCGTTAACCCTAAAATACCTAATTTTACTTTACCATGCGTTGTTTCAAAAGTTTTTATATAATATGGTTCTACAAAATTAGAACCGTCATCCTTGTAAGTATTTGCTGAAAGCACATGTATACCTTCTTTAGTCATATCATTTATTATTCTGTCCAATACATTTAATCCATAATTAAATTCATGATTTCCAAGTGTCCATGTATCATACTTCATTGCACCCATTACTTTTGCTAAAGGATATTCAGCAGTTGTATCAATTTTATCATAATAGTATGAAAGAGGTGTTCCTTGTATTGTATCACCATTATCAACCAATGCTACATATGGATATTGTTCCCTTACCTGTTTTACAAATGTCGCTACCTTTGCAAGCCCTCTGTCTGCAGGTTTTGCAGTATTGTAGTCCCAAGGGAATATATTGCCATGTATGTCTGATGTAGCAATTACTGTTATTGTTTCATCACTCATTATTGCAGGTGCAATTCTATTATCGATTTTTGAAGTAACAGTTTTTTGTGCTTTAACAGCATCTATTAAAGCATCTCTTACAAGTTTATATGTGTCAATAAATGTGTTTGCAACTTCTGGGTCTTTAAAACCGGTAAAACCATCTCCGCCAGTTCCCATAAAATTATTTGTAGCAACAAGATAAGCTTTATCCATTGCTATTGGTGTTCCGTCGGATTTTTTCATGTCAAATACTCTATTCATAGAAGGTTTATTTGTATCATATTTAAAGGAAAGTCCTGCAACTTGTATGCCTTTTCCTTTATCTTGAACAGCCTGCTCAAGAATTGTTTTTATTTGTGCTCCAGTCATTTTCATTGTAACTATTGTGTTGTCAAAAGGCATCAACTGATATATCGTGCCAACTGTTATATCACCTTTTGGAATATCTATTCTTAGTCCTCCATTATTAGCAAATCCAAAATCAGCTCCTACAGCATCCTTTGTCACTTGTGATACCCAGTTGCCTAAGAGAGAGTCTCCATAAGGTTTTGCACTTTGAGTCCTTGTCAAATCTATTGCAGCTTGACCTATAACTTCATCAAATATTGGTCCTACTTCTTTAACAGCTTTATCAACAATGGCTTGTACTTCAGGATCTACAACAGGATCTGTCGTTTGATATAATTTTTGTATGTCTATATACTTCATATCACCTGTTGTAACTGTATTATTATCATTTAAAGTAATCTGTAAATCAATAAACCCTTTACCATAGTTTGCGGCTACACCAACAGGAATATTGTTTACTTTTGTTGTAACTATTGTATGTGTATGTCCGCCAAATATGGCATCCACACCATTGACTTGATTTGCAAAATCTATAAGATTACCTGATACATTACCTGACTTATCTTGATATGCACCCATGTGTGCCAGTACTACAACTATTTGTGCACCTTGTTGTCTTAACTGCTGTGCTAAGTCATTTACAATTGGAACAGGATTTTTAAAATCAACATTTTGTATATATGCGGGCATTATTATATTTGGAAATTCTTTGTTATCTACAATGCCAATTATACCAATTTTTACACCATCTTTTTCAATCATTACATAGGGTTTTACATAATCTACTGGTTTATCTGTTGTTTTATCATATACATTTGCTGCAAGAACAGGAATTGTTGAATCTTTTAATGTGGCATTTTGCATATCAATTACAGAATCAATTCCCCAATCATATTCATGATTGCCAAGTGTCATTGCATCAAATCCAATATTATTCATCATTTCTATGACTGGCTTACCTCTTAGCACATTGGAAAGAGGTGTCCCTTGGAACATGTCTCCGCCTGACAAAATTACTGTTCTATCAGGATTCTGAGCTTTTATATCTTTAATTTGTTTTGCCAGAACACCTGCTATTTGCTGCTTATAAATTGTCCCATCACTTAATTTACCATCATTTTGCAGATAACCGTGAAAATCTGTAACCTCTATAAAGTCAAAAGTTTTTGATGTTTGTGCAAATACAGTCTGTGGAACAGCAGAAAAAAACATGCTGAAAACCATTACTGCTGCAACAAACACAGCTATTATTCTTGATTTTGAATTAAACATTTGCATCCTCCTCTAGTTTTTATTTTTACCTTATAAAACCGATTTAAACAACCACCTCCGTGAAAATTCATATATTAATTTGTTTACAATTAAGTATAACAATTTGATGTAAAGTTAAAGTTAAATTAGTATTAATTTTTTGTAAATTAATTCATACATCAGATGTCAGACAAGTCCTATCATTATTATACAAAACCATTTTTTAATCTTCAAAGATGATTTAGAACATTTTTAATTTAATTATTACATATTTTCTTTCATTTACTCTTTTTTTTATACGTTTACTTAGTATTGTAAACATTTTTATATTTATTAAAATAAACTTTCATTTTAAAAACTCAATATATAATAACATCTTAGCTTGTTGATAAAGTAAAAGGTTTTTAAAAAAAATATTTTTATCATAGATTTAATGTTACAAAGCGTAGCAAAACTTAAAATAAGTTCTGATACGCTTTGTAATAAGTACCATCAATTATAAATTTTACACTCTGAGATTATATAAAGTCTAATCTATATCATCAGCTTTTTTAGTAGTTTCTTTTAATTCTTTATACTTTCTTTCAATTTCATGTAATAAATTACTATTTTCTTCTAACCCTGTAATTTTGCTTATTGTTTTTTCCAAGCCGAAATTATTAATTTCATCTTGAATTTTAAGAGCTTGAGGATCCTCTTCATAATCAAACAAAAATCCTGCAGCTATACCGTATAGTATAAATTTGGGCATAACTCCAATTTCGGAGCAAAGTTTGGCAGGCATCATTAACCGGTCATTTACAGACAATTTCCTTAGTGGTTCTCTACCTACTCTTACAACTTCGTCTTTTAAATAAGGGTTTTTAAACCTTTTTATTACCTTAATTGAATATTCTCTTAAATTATCAATTTTTATATTGTGCTTTTTAGAAAGCGCAAGGGAAGCTTCTTCTTGCATTCCAGACACAATATTTTTTATAAAATCATCATCAATCGCTTCATGTATATATTTATACCCTTTTAAATATCCTAAATATGCAGTTGTAGCATGGGCTCCATTTAACAAAAATAATTTTCTTTCTATAAAAGGTTCAAGATCATCAACCAGTTCTGCTCCTTTGATACTTAAGTCCCCAATAATTGATTTTTTTTCAATATCCCATTCATAAAAATCTTCTACTGCTACATCAATTGGCAGTTCTTTCTTTATATCTACATTTGGTACTATTCTGTCTACAGCCGTATTAGGAAAGCCAATTTTTTGATTTACGTACTCAATAAAATCTTTATGCTCATTTTCTAATATGCTATTTTTTATTATATTTGTTGCAAACAGTACATTTTCGCATGCCATTATATTCAAAGGCTTATCAATAGTAGCTTTTCTTATATTTAAATAATTCTTTAATTTTTCTCCTATACTAACAAGATTATTAGCTCCTACTGAAGTTGTAATTATATCAGCATCCAAAATAGCTTTGGATAGATTTTCTTCATCTCCTAAATAAATAGCTTTTATATCTTTTACTTCTTCCTTTCCCACGTTATCTTTTAAAATAATCACATTATATTTTTTATAATTATTTATGCTTTCTACTAATTCTTTTGATATATCAACAAAAGTTATTTCATATCCAGATTTATATAATAAATATCCAATAAATCCTCTGCCTATATTCCCTGCTCCAAAATGAACCGCTTTTAACATATTATTCATCACCTTTTTGAAGTATTTCTATTATTTCTTGTTTCGTCCTTGCCTTCTTCAATTTTTCGACATTTTCTTCATACTGGCAGGTAAGAGCTATTTTTGATAATATCTCCAAATGTTCATCTTCTTTACCTGCAATTCCTATAACAATATAAGCAATATTCCCATCGTTAAAGTCTACCCCTTTAGGATATTGAGCTATAACTATCCCAGATTTTTTTATATATTTTACATACTCAGAAACACCATGAGGAATAGCAATACCATTTCCTATATAAGTCGTTACATCTTTTTCTCTTTTCTTCATACCTTCTATATATTCTTTTTCAATATAACCATTTTTAAAAAGTAAATCTCCTACTCTTTCAATAGCCTGCATTTTAGTCTCTGATGGTACATTCAATACAACATTATTTTCATTTAATATTTCTTTATTCATTATTTAAAACCTCCTAATTTTTATTTAATATTGTAACTATACTATTCCTAATATCTTTGATATCGCCAAATCTTAATATTTCATTAAAAGTTTTATCCTCTATGAGTGAAATGCTTATTTTACCTAACATCTCTAATATTTCACTGCTCTGTGTTTTCCTTGCTAACATCACAAGAAAAGTATCTACTTCTTCATAAGAAAAACCAGCACTTTTCATCTTTAACGGAGTTTTTAATTTATATACACCGACAAAAGGTATTACCATTTTGTCACTTCTTGTATGAATTAAAGCAATGTGGGTGTTTGGTATAACAACATTGCCCATGGCTTCCCTTTTAAAGATTAATTCTTCTATTTCTTTTGCGTCCTCAGTAAGCATTAAATCATATAAATCTTTTGCTATGAATTTTATTAAATCTGCAATAGTTTTTTTATCTACATATTTTAATTGCAAATTTCGAAGTATCTCATTTGCTATTTCAAAATTTTGACTTTTTTCTGCCACAGATAAATTACCTATCAAATTCTTTTCTTTTTTTACTACATATTTTTCAATAAATTCTTCTACTTTTTTTATATCTTCTTCTGTTAAAAAAGGTGATACAACAATTATATTATCTTTTAAATCTTCAAGCTTTACTGTTGAAATTATCAGGTCATAGTCATCATCTTTTTTCTTATATTCCCATATTGCCCCAATATCAATATTATCAATTTCTCTAAAAAGTGCCTTTAACTTAGATGATAATATTCTTGCTGTACCAATGCCATTTGGACATACAATAAAAACTTTTAATTTTTTTGATAAAGCCTGCTGTCTTTCAATTGCAGCTCCAATATGCATTGTAATATATCCAATTTCATCTTCAGGTATCATAATATTATATTTATAAAAAATCAACTTACATGCTTTATTTACTGCCTTAAATAAATCGCTATAATAATTTTTAATTTCATCTACTAAAGGATTAGTAGTTTGAAGTCCCATTGTTAATCTATAAAGAGCAGGTTCAAAATGCTGTGACAACCCTAAAATAAGCTGTTCATCACAATTTATTTTTCTATTTAAAATCCGAGAAACCTCTTCCACAACTTCTTTTGATAAGTCTTGCAAGGAAATACCAAGTTCTTCAAACTTATTTTGCTTATAGACATATTTTTTAGGGCTTAAATGTAAAGCCAAATATGCTAATTCAGTATCTGGTAAATATACTTTATTTTCTTTCAATATATTCTCTAAATCTTTTATAAAAATAAATTCATTAGAAAGTAAAATATCTTTTACAAATTCATCATTAAATTGTATCGGCTTGTCTATTTTCGTTCTATAAATGGAAACAATTAAATGTACAAATATACCAAAATAATTTAAGTCGGATAATTGGCCATGCATAACGTTCTTAATTTGTTGTGCAATTCTTTTCACTAATTGAACTAAGTCATTGTCAAAAACTGTACTGAAAAAAGTATATACATATTTATCTTTTTCATCATTATATACAAAAGCTAAAAGTTCTTCTAATGGTTTATAGTTATATAAAAGTTCTATAATGGCATTCCTTTTATCTAATTCACTTCCTTCTACTTTAATACCATAACCCCTTCGTCTAATAAGAAATATATTTCTCATTTTTAACCATTCTTCTATTTTATCAAGGTAAAGACTTATAGTACCTTCTACAACATTAAATTGATAGCTAAAATAAGCAGCTTTTATAGGCTCCTCTGAAATTAACAAATGTATAGTAATCAATATTTGTCTCTGTTCTGGTGTTAAAAGCCACTGAAGAGGAATAGACCCTAAGGAAGTATATATTTTATCTAAGGTTTCTTCATTTCCTTTTAGTATGATTTGTCCAGCATCTTCAATAATAGCAGTTTTATATTTTCTTAAATTATTATTTATAGAAAATATTTCTCTCATAATAGTACGTCCACTTACATCCATAAGCTTTGAAAGGTCCTCTATATTAGAAGGACCTTTCTCTATTAAAGTTTTTAATATAAATTTTTGCCTTACAGTTAGATCTTCCATAACTTTCACCATTTCAATTTTATTCTTTAAGGTTCTTTACAAACTCGTCATAAACTGTATTATCCAAGAAATTTTTAACAGTAACAATTTTAGCATTTGGTACAACTTGAGAAGCTCTTTGTGCAAGGTTTTCCTGTGTAAATACAATATCTACATCTTTTGGTATTTGGTTTACAGCAGAATGTTTAACTACAATATCCAATCCTGCTTCTTTTAATTTTTTCTTTAAAATAGTTTCACCCATTGCTGAAGAACCCATACCTGCATCACATGCAAAAACTATCAACTTAGGTTGTATCTCATTATTGAAACTTATTTGTTTTGTTTCAGTATTTTGGCCCTTACTCTGAGCTTTTAATGTATCTACCATTGATTTTGCAAAACTCATACTTTCAGAACTCATACTCTCTTCAGTAGCCCTTTTAACTATTATTGATGCAATTAAGAAAGAAACTACGGCTCCAACTATTATACCAGCAAGTACAGGAATAAGCCCGCCTTTTGGCGACATTGCTATTTCAGCAAAAATGCTGCCAGGTGAAGGTGTTGCAACAAGTCCAGCTTTAGTAAAAACAAAAGTCGCATCTGCAGCCATTCCTCCTCCTATAACTGCTAATAGCAATGAGGGATTCATCAAAACATATGGGAAATATATTTCATGTATTCCGCCAAAAAACTGTATAATTATTGCACCAGGAGCAGATTCTTTTGCATCCCCTTTACCATAAAACCAATATGCTAATAATACCCCAAGTCCAGGACCTGGATCTGTTTCAAGTAAAAAGAATATAGATTTCCCAAATTCTTTAACCTGTGCTACACCTAAAGGTGCCAAAATCCCATGATTTATAGCATTATTAAGAAACAAGATTTTACCAGGTTCTATAAATATAGCTATTAAAGGCAATATACCTTTTGCTGTAACCCATTGTGCTGCTATGCTCAAACCTAAAGATATAATATTAACAACAGGGTCAATAACCACAAATGCCAAGAGAGATAATAGTGCACCTAAAATACCGGCTGAAAAATTATTAACCAGCATTTCAAAACCAGTTGGTATTTTATCTTCTACAAGTTCATCAAATTTTTTAATTACATAGCCTCCAAAAGGCCCCATTAACATTGCTCCTAAAAACATTGGAATGGATGAACCAATTATAATACCAGCTGTTGCAATAGCTCCTACTACTCCACCTCTTACATCATATACAAGCTTACCACCTGTATAACCGATTAAAATTGGCAAAAGATACGTTATCATAGGTCCAACAAGTTTAGCCAAATGTTCATTTGGAATCCATCCTGTCGGAATAAAGAAAGCAGTAATAAGACCCCATGCTATAAAAGCACCAATATTAGGTAAAACCATGCCAGCCAAAAACCCGCCAAATTTCTGTAAGCCAGCTTTAACGCTTCCACCTTGTGTAAATTTATTAACATTTTCCATTTGATCAACCTCCTCATTTTATTCTCTATAATTAATAGTAAACTTTTAAATAAGCTTATGCAATATAAATAAACTCAGTATTGTCATTCGTTTTCTATGACAAAATTGAAAATAAAAAAATAACCGGT
>JBNAVY010000010.1:0-59530 GCA_049700195.1 Thermoanaerobacteraceae bacterium | reverse complement strand
TAAATGGTGACCCATCCGCGACTCGAACGCGGGACACCCTGCTTAAAAGGCAGGTGCTCTGCCTACTGAGCTAATGGGTCATAAATTGGCTGGGATGGCAGGATTCGAACCTACGAAATGCCAGAGTCAAAGTCTGGTGCCTTACCACTTGGCTACATCCCAAAATGGGGTGGATAGTGGGACTCGAACCCACGACCTCCAGAGCCACAATCTGGCGCTCTAGCCAGCTGAACTATACCCACCATAGAATAAAATGGTGCGCCTGAAGAGATTCGAACTCCCGACACACGGATTAGAAGTCCGTTGCTCTATCCATCTGAGCTACAGGCGCATAATGGAGCGGGTGATGGGAATCGAACCCACGTGACCAGCTTGGAAGGCTGGAGCTCTACCATTGAGCTACACCCGCTTATTCGGCTTTATTATGCCTCACTCCATCTGACATTTTTAGATTATATCAGATGGATAACCCTTTGTCAACACCATTTTTAATTTTTTTATGTCTTATTTATCATGCTTTATCTTACTGCCACCTTTATTTCCTGGAGGTTTATCAATCTGGCTTTAATGTCGTTTTTACTTACTTCTGCAACAGCAAAAGTAGGACGTGATCCATCTCTTGGCAATGATGGACTCCCAGGATTTAAAAGTAGTATATCATGGTGACGTGAAATCATTGGAATATGTGTATGCCCGAAAAAGATAGCGTCAACTCCTAATTCTCTCCCTCTTTCAAGAATAATATCATATTCATATTTAACATAATATTTATGACCATGTGTTAGAAATATTTTCTTGCCTTCTATATCAATTATTTTCTCTGAATCATTTTTACTTGCAAAATCACAATTCCCTCTGACATATTCTAAGGGAATATTAAATTCTTTAGAAAGCTCTATTCCATCATCTGCATTATCTCCAAGATGTATTAAATAATCTACTTCACCGATTGCCAAAAGTCCTTTTCTTACAAGCCCCAGCATCCCATGAGTATCGCTTATAACCGCTAAATTCATCTATCTCCCTCCAGATTTATTTTTAAATATTCTTTTAATTTTTGAAGAGCTAATGCTCTATGACTTATTTTATTTTTTTCTTCTGTTTTCATTTCAGCCAAAGTCTTTTTAATTTCAGGCACATAAAATAAAGGGTCATAACCAAATCCGTTTTTTCCAACAGGCTTTTCAATAATATAACCATCTAATCTTCCTTCTAAGATATGTTCACAGTTTCCATTTATAAGAGCTATTACAGTTTTAAAATACGCCCTCCTCTTTTCAAAAGGAACACCTTCTAAAAGTTTTAACAGCTTTTTGTTATTATCATCATATGTTGCGTTTTCTCCTGCAAATCTTGCAGAATAAACTCCGGGCTGACCATTTAAATAATCCACGAAAAGTCCTGTATCATCTGCTATAATAATGCCATTATCAACTTTTTCTTTAATCCACCTTGCTTTTATTAAAGCATTTTCTTCTATTGATTCCCCACTTTCTTCAATCTCATCATATACACCAATTTCATTCATTGATATTATTTCAGCATTAAAATCATTGAAAAAACTTTTTATCTCGTTAATTTTATGGCTGTTATGAGTTGCTAGTATTATTTTCAAAATTATCAGCTCCTATTTTATCATAAATATCTAATAGTGCCTGTTTTTGTACATCTATTATCTGTTCAAGACCATATTCTGCTAACTCTATTAAACCATCTAATTCGCTCTTGCTAAAAGGCCCTCCTTCCCCTGTACCTTGAATTTCTACATATTCGCCTTTATCTGTCATTACAACATTCATATCCACTAAAGCATTTGAATCTTCTGCAAAACACAAATCCAACAATCTTTGATTATCTACAATTCCAACACTTACTGCTGCAACGAAATTTTTTATCGGCATCTTTGTAATAACTTTTTTTTGCATAAGTTTATGAATTGCGTCAACTAAAGCTACAAATGCACCTGTTATTGAAGCTGTCCTTGTCCCTCCATCAGCTTGAATTACATCACAATCTATCCATATAGTTCTTTCACCTATTGCATCAAGATCTACAGCAGCTCTTAATGCTCTCCCAATTAGTCTTTGAATTTCCATGGTTCTCCCTGATTGTTTTCCTCTTGTAGCTTCTCTTTGTGTCCTTGTTTCTGTTGCCCTTGGAATCATAGAATATTCACTAGTTATCCATCCTTTTCCTGTACCTTTTTGAAATGGTGGAACTTTATCCTCTATTGATGCGGTACATATAACTTTAGTATTTCCAACCTCTATTAATACAGAACCTTCTGCATATTTATTAAAATCCCTTATTATTTTTATTGGCCTTAGCTGATCAAACTCTCTGCCATCAATTCTACTCATTTTTTCAACCCTTTCATAACAAACAAAATGTCATACAATAATTTGCCCAATTTTTATTTACAATATTATTTTAAAACCTTTTATGATATTTTACAAGTAAAACGCAAAAAAGAACCGCAAAGCAGTCGGTTCTTATTTGTTATTATAAACATCATTATTTACTGTTGTATTATTAAGTGGAATAGGTATTGTTTTACTTATAGTTTTATCATTTATTCCATTAAAATATTCAACAATTCCGTTATATATTCCTTGTGCTACTTTCCACTGGAAAGAATCATCCTGCAGCAAAGCTGCATCATCCGGATTTGTGACAAATGCAGTTTCTATAAGGATAGCAGGCATATTTGTTTTTGTCAGGACAGAAAATCTCGCTTCTTTTATCCCTCTATCATTTGTATTAATCTGTTTTATAAGATTGTCATGAACTATCTTTGCAAAAGTTTTATTATCTCTTATGTCACCATTTAGTCCTTGAGGATAGCTATATACTTCAGTTCCTTTTATCTGAGGATTAGAAAATGCATTTGCATGTATGCTTATAAAAACATCAGCACCAGAATTATTAGCATCCTGAGATCTTGCATCAAGGCCAACATCAATATCACTTTCTCTGGATAATTTAGTTCTGAAACCATTTTTCGTTAATAATTCATTTAATTTAAGAGATATCCCAAGTGTTATATCTGATTCTCTTATCCCACCTATGCCGATTGCACCGGGATCAGTCCCTCCATGACCTGGATCTATGTATATCAAGGGTTTTTCGTTAGGTTTTGGTTTAACTACATACATTATTATGCTGTTTTTATCAGATATGATTTTAAAATCTGCAAAACTATTTGTGTCAATAGCAATTCTAACTACATCTTTACTGTATTGTGAATATCTAATAGCAGTTACAGCATCTCCTTGAACATTTATCTGTCCAGCCTTTAAACCATCTGGCATTTTAAGAATTGAACCTGTAATGTCAACAACTATTTTATTGTTTCCATCCCTAAAAGTATTAATATTACTAGCATCTGACGAGATTACAACTTTATCTGTATTTTCCTGTTTTTCAAAATTAATTCCCGTAACATAGCTTGTCCCAACATCATAGGATATTGTAATAGTTGTTTTATCATCTGATTGTGTGATTGTATATGGTATTGTATTTGACAAATATGCAACAGCTCTCACTTTAGGAGTTGGTTCCATTTGGTTTTGGGCTATCACTGCATTTTTTATACCACTTGTATTTATATCTATGTTGTATTTGCCTTTTTCTAAAATAGCATTATCTATATCAAGATAATTACGTACATTGCCAGTTTCTTCAATTATGCCTTGTGTATATTTCATAGGACCATCGGCTATAATGTTTAAAGAAAGAACGCCATTATTAATAGTTGATTTCACATCTTTAATAGCAATAATTTTAGGAGGAGGCGATGAGGTTTTTATCTCATAATTTTCTTGATTCCATTCTACTTTATAACCAAAAGTTTCAAAAAGAAATCTAAATGGAATATATGTATACCCATATTTCCCAATATATATTATTCTTGCAGGTGCTATAAGTTTAACCTGTTTACCATCTACTTCAGCTATATCGCTTCCAATTGTAAGTACTATATTTTTGTCCTTTGTTATAGTTACTTTTTTATTCTTTTCATCCCAAACTACATTTGACTTAAATTCGCCTTCCGAAATGGCTCTGACTGGTACTAATGTACTTTCATTAATAATCAATGGGGGTGTATTACCAGTATCAAAATTTTTACCATTAATATTTATTAAAATATCCTTTACATCATATTTTATTGTCTTCCCATCGACAAAAATATTGTTTGTGTAAGCAAAAGCACTAATTCCTAATAAAAATATAAATATTATTGTCGTTACTATAAATACTAATTTTTTCAAATTATACCCCCCTTTTTGCCAATTTACGACGACTTTATATATTATATGATAATATATTTATATTACAAAATGATTACAAACAGATTACAATTCTTTAACTTTAATATTTTTTATCGGCTAAAAGTATTAATTTATTAACTATTTGGCAAAATAAAAATGGAGGTGTCACTTTATGACTAATATAAACTGTATATCAGATTGTATCTACCAGAAGGATGGGAAGTGTACATTATCCAATATTTCTGATATTAAAAATATACAGAAGAATTTTAGCATTGATTATTTATTTTTATCAGAGAACAACTCTACTGATTGTGTTTATTATATAAAAAATAAAAATGCAGTAAAATCTGCAGATAAATAAAATTTTAGCCCATTAAATAAGGAGCATAAAATAAATTAGTAAATATAGCATCTATTACAACCATAAAAGTAAATGCACCAAAATTAGAACTGAACTTTTTTCCGCCAAAATATAACTTAACTATCATAAATGACAATAAAGTAAAAGCTATTGGAATTAAAATCGAATTATATGGAAAAGGTACTGTAGATAAATTATACCTTATTGCCTTAGGCGGATAAAATATATATTTTGCTGCTGCATATATAAAAGCACCTATATAAAAAGATATTATTGATTCATTTTTAAGTTTACGGGGTTCAAAAAGCATTATAAATATAAACCATGCATAGGATGGTATTGAGCCGCTAAAAATCAAAATAAGGCCTAAAAGTATTGCGGCAGAGTTAGACACTGCGGATATGCTTAAAGCTTTTTCTATATCTGAAGTTCTTATTTTTTGTATTGATTTTATAAATTCTAAATTAGTGCTTGCTACTTTAACTATATATTTATAAAAACCCCCTGCTTCTATCCATGATACATAAAATCCTTCATTGGTGTATAGCACAGTAGGTTCTGAGGCCCAGGAACCTGTTTTTGAAACATAATTTATACTATTTATTTTCCCATCTTTAAAAATTCCATAAATTATTTCAGTTGCTTCTTTTGTTTGTTTTGCTACTTCTTTATATAATGCTTCAGATGAAAATACTGCCATTAAAGTTTTATTTTCAGGATTTTCAGTTATATCAAAAGGACCTACATTTGATGAATTCATATTGCCATATACCGGAAGTTCTACTTTTATTGGTTCTATTAATTTAATATTTTTTGGATTAAAATAAAAATAATATGCATTTGCACCTATTTTAGATGTCAGATCGTAAAAGATATATACCCCATTATCGTGAGCAATTTTTAAATTATAAATACTTGAATTATTTGACTGAGTCATTTTATATAATTCAATATTTGTTAAAAAATCATTTTTATCAATATCGTAATTTAAAAAATAAATTTTGTAATATTCTTTATCATCATAAAGTCCAGCAATAAAAATATTATTGTTATATAGCGTAACTTCTAAATTTGAAAATTCAACATTATTAGCAATTGAATACATTTTATTTATATTTTTGCCTTTTATGTCATATATTGTTAAACTATTGTTACCAGAAGATATAATATATTTACCTGATATTCTGTAACTTCTGGCCTTTATATTTGAATTAGTATATTCTTTGCCATCTATATTTATATATCTTATCGTGCCGTTTTCCAACCAGTATAATTTACTATTATAATATTGAATATCTGAAACATCAGTTTCTTTAAAATCATTTATAGTAATAGTTTTTTCAAAAAAGGTACCATCATTTTTAATTTGAGAAACTGTAAAACCTTTTTCATTTGTCCATACAGCATAGACTTTGTTATTATCATAAAATAAGTATGAAGACTTATTTAAACTTTTTTCACCTATAGTTAAATCTCTGCTCCACATTTTAGATGGATTGGATGATACTATATGTAAAAACTCATAAAAATGATAAGTAATTAAGCTAATGGCAACAGCCAATATTAGTAAAATAGACAATATCTTTCTTGACATTTTTCTTCCTCTTTTCAATAAATTAAAAAATAGCATTTATGCGCAAAATATAATAGAATAATCTATAATTTTAATTGAAACTTTATATCTCAAAAGCAATATTTAAATATTATAGATAATCCACATTCATTAAGGCATAAATGCTAAAAACTTACTTAAAATTTAATACTTTTTCTAATATTATTTATCAAATAAATGACATGCTACAAAATGACCGCTGCCAACTTCTTTTAACGGTGGTGTCTTCTCCTTGCAAATATCCATTGCATATTTGCATCTTGTTCTGAAACGGCATCCTGAAGGAGGATTTATAGGGCTTGGAACATCTCCTTCTAATATTATTCTCTCTCTCTTTTTTTCTATTTTAGGGTCTGGAAGAGGTACTGCAGACAATAATGCCTGTGTATATGGATGCAAGGGATTTGTATATAGTTCTGAACTAGTTGTCATTTCAACAATTACACCCAGATACATTACTGCTACTCGGTCACTTATATGTCTTACCATACTAAGGTCATGGGCAATGAACAGATACGTCAATCCTTTATCCTGCTGCAAATTCATTAAAAGATTTACTATTTGTGCCTGTATAGACACATCAAGAGCTGATATGGGTTCATCGGCAATAATAAAATCTGGTTCAATTGCCATAGCCCTTGCTATACCAATTCTCTGCCTTTGACCGCCAGAAAATTCATGAGGAAATCTGTTGGCATGTTCTCTATTTAATCCAACCATTTCCAATAGGCTATATATTCTTTCCATTCTCTCTTTCCCTGTGTAAAGGTCATGTATATCAATACCTTCTCCTATAATATCTCCTACTGTCATACGCGGATTAAGAGATGCATATGGATCCTGAAAAATCATCTGCAATCTTCTGGTAAATTTCTTTCTTTGATCTTGTGATAATTTCTGGACATTTGCGCCATCGAAAATTATCTGTCCACCTGTTGCCTCATACAATCCAATTACTGTTCTGCCTGTGGTTGACTTTCCACAGCCAGATTCTCCAACCAATCCTAATGTTTCACCTTTTTTTATTTTAAAACTTACATCATCTACAGCCTTTAAAATTCCACCACTTACATTAAAATATTTTTTAAGATTTTTAACTTCAAGCAATACTTTTTCTTCACTCATTTACTTTTACCCCCATTTCAGTATGATTATCATATTTAGGTGCATGAGGGTGTTTCAGCCAGCATGATACTTTATGAGTGCCTGTTTCATCAGTAACAAAAGGCTGAGCTTCATGACATATTTTCATAGCATAATCACATCTTGCTGCAAATGCACATCCAACAGGTGGAGCAAATAAATCTGGGGGTGTTCCTATTATTGGTACAAGTTTCTCTTTATTCTTTGCATCAAGTCTTGGAACTGATTTTAACAGTCCCCATGTGTAAGGATGCTGTGGTTCATAAAATACTTCTTCAGCAGTTCCTCTTTCTATAATCTGTCCCGCGTACATTACTACAACTCTGTCAGCTATATCTGCAACAACACCAAGGTCATGAGTAATTATTATTATTGATGTATTAAATTCTTTCTGAAGATCTTTCATAAGATCTAATATTTGAGCCTGTATGGTTACATCAAGAGCAGTCGTAGGCTCGTCTGCAATAAGCAATTTGGGTTTACATGCAAGAGCTATAGCTATCATGGCTCTTTGTCTCATACCACCTGAAAATTCATGAGGATACTGGTTTATTCTCCTGTCAGCATTTGGTATCCCAACAATGTCAAGCATATCTTTGGCAATTTTCATTGCCTCAGATTTTGTAACATCCTGATGTTTTAAAACAACCTCAGCTATTTGCTTACCTATTGTCATAGTCGGATTTAATGATGTCATGGGATCCTGAAATATCATCCCTATTTCTGAACCTCTTATAGTCTGCATTTCTTTATTTGTATATTTAGTTATATCTTTGCCATCAAAAATAATCTTTCCACTCTTTAACCTCCCAGGGGGCTCTGGATTT
Organism: Thermoanaerobacteraceae bacterium; assembly: GCA_049700195.1. Lineage (GTDB taxonomy): Bacteria > Bacillota > Thermoanaerobacteria > Thermoanaerobacterales > Thermoanaerobacteraceae > JBNAVY01. Next base: position 51,313 of record JBNAVY010000010.1, on the reverse strand, counting down.
AATTTCATTACAGCATGCATTGTAACAGATTTTCCGCATCCGGATTCTCCAACAATAGCTAATGCTTCCCCTTTATAAACTTCAAAGCTAACATCTCTTACTGCCTTAACTTCGCCGGCATAAGTGTCAAAAGAATATTCAAGATTTTTAACTTCTAATAATACCTCTTTATTCGCCATGTCTTCTCCTCCTTACTTGCGAAGTCTCGGGTCAAGAGCATCTCTTAAACCATCACCAAGTAAATTAAATGATAACATTGTAATACTTATAAAAAATGCCGGGAAAAATAATTGATATGGATACATCAGCAATACCCTTGTCGCATCATTTGCCAAAGTACCCCAGCTAGCCATTGGTGCTTGTATACCAAGACCTATATAGCTTAAAAATGCTTCTGTAAAAATTGCTGAAGGAACATCAAAAGTTATTGAAACTATTATTGGTCCTAAAGTATTTGATATTAAATGTCTCATTATTATTCTTCCATGTGATGCACCAAGTGTTCTTGCCGCTAAAACAAATTCCTGCTCTTTTAATTGTAACACCTGACCTCTAACGAGCCTTGCCATACCAACCCATCCAGTAATAACCATTGCCGTTATTATTGTTGCAAGGCCAGGACCCATAACAACCATAAGAAGTATAACAAGTATTAAATATGGAATACCATACAATATATCAACAATACGCATCATTATATTGTCAACCTGTCCTCCGAAATATCCTGATATACCCCCATAGATTACTCCAATTATACCGTCTAAAAGAGCTGCCATAATACCAATGAAAAGAGATATACGCGCTCCCATCCATGTTCTTACAAACAAATCTCTTCCAAGATAATCAGTCCCAAACCAGTGAAGTGCCGAAGGGGGTTTATTTGTCATCAAAAGATCCTGATCAGAAAATTTATATGGTTGCATATAAGGCCCAAAAATAGCCATAATGCCGAGCAAAATCAAGAAAATCATTGAAGCCATTGCTACTTTATTCATTTTTAATCTTCTCCAGGCATCCTGCCAATAAGTCATACTTGGTCTAACAATAGCCTGACTTTCTGCAATATTTACTCCAACGCGCTCAAATTTGCTTATATCTATATTTTCTACCATGTCAGCTTCTCCCTGTGCTGTCGCAATAAATTCATTTTTAAATGTATCTTTTCTGTGATCTGCCAATTCCTTTACCTCCCCTTACCTAATCGTATCCTTGGATCTATAAAACCATAAGTTATATCTACTAAAAACATCATAACGACAAGTATTGCACTATAGAATATTGTAGTACCTAATATCATAGTATAATCATTGTTATATATACTTTGAACAAAATATTTACCAAGTCCAGGAATACCAAAAATACCTTCGATTACGAATGTACCTGTTACTATACCTGCAATAAGAGGTCCGAGTATTGTTATAACTGGCATAATTGCATTTCTTATCATATGTTTCCAGATTATCTGCACAGAAGACAGACCTTTTGACTTAGCAGTTTTAATATAATCCTGGCCTATTACATCAAGCATACTTGCTCTCATAAGACGGGATATTATTGACAAAGAAGCAAAGGATAAGGCTATAGATGGAAGTATAGAATATTGAAATCCTCCCCATCCAGAAACAGGTAGCAACCTTAGTTTTGAAGCTATCCAGAATTGCAGCAAGGTTGCAATAATAAAGTTCGGAACAGATCTTCCTATTATGGCTAAAAACATTGAAAGATAATCCCAAAAACCATTTCGGTTCAGAGCAGCGACAATACCTAAAATCAAGCCAAAGAATACACCTAAAATTACAGACTGCATTCCAATTTGAAATGAAGCTGGAAAACCATTTTTTATTATATCATTTACAGATCTGTTTAAATATTTAAGAGAAATTCCTAAATCACCATGAAGCAAGTCTTTTAAATAATAGCCATATTGAACTACTAAAGGCTTATCTAGATGGTATTTAGCAAGCATGTTTTGTCTGATTTGTTCTGGAACTCTTTTTTCACTTGTAAAAGGATCCCCAGGTATCATATGCATGAGAAAAAATGTCAAAGTTACAATAACCCATAATGTGATGATCATGTATACAAATCTTTTGATAGTATAATCTAGCAAAACAGAAGCACCTCCTGTATTAGTTTATTTTAAACCAGTTGCGAATACATGCAATGCACATATTCGCAACTAAATTTTTATTTATTTACCTTCTATATAAGTCCATTTCAATTCCCAATCTGGGCCAAATGTTGGGATATATAGATTTTTTACATATTGTTTCGTTACATAAGGTCTAGCCTGGAACCAAAGTGGACCTATTGGCATATCTTCCATTAATAGTTTCTCTGCCTGTATCATTTCTTCATTTCTTGCTTTTAAATCGCCATTGACTTTTGCTTCATTTATAAGTTTGTCATAATTTGGATTATCATAGAATGCTGTATTATTTCCATTGCCCTTTTCCCATAAATCTAAAAATGTCATTGGATCATTATAATCAGCACCCCATCCTGCTAATACAATCTGATAATTACCTTTATCCATCATGTCAAGTCTTACTTTGAAAGCTACAGATTGTATATCAACTGTTACACCTAAAGCTTTATTCCACATTTGTTGCAATGCCATCTGATATTTCTTGGCAGTATCAGAATCTCCTCCTAAAAATGTGATTTTAGGAAGTTTTGAAAGTCCAAGTTCTTGTAACCCCTTTTGTAAATCTTCTTTTGCCTGTGCTACATCATTATCTTTAAAATATGCTTCTCCTGCTTCTTTTCTAAAATCACCATCATAACCTGGTATTCCAGGAGGAACAAGAGCTTCTGCTGGTAGTGAACCATTTTTAGCAACTTCTTTTACAAAAAGATCTCTATTTATAGCAAGAGTAAATGCCTTTCTGATATTAGCATTTTTAAATATATTATCTTTATTATTAAATTGCAGATACCATACAGTAGCAAGTGCTTTAACACCATATTCCGGAGTATCTTTATATTTATCAATATAATCTCCAGGTACAAATATAGAATCTAATGCACCAGAATCATAGTTCTGCACTATTGTATTATTATCTTTTAGCATAGTAAAATTAATTGTCTCAAGTTTTACATTATCTTTATCCCAATAATTAGGATTCTTTTCCAGTGTAATACTTTGTTCATGTTCCCATGATTTTATCATGTAAGGACCACTATAGACTAAAGTATTTGGATCAGATCCTACTTTATCTCCATATTTTTCATAAACTGATTTTTCTAATGGCAAGTAAGTTGCAAAGGATGTTAATCCTAAAAATTGTGGTGCTGGAGCTTTTAAAGTAACCTGAAGTGTTTTATCATCAAGTGCTTTTACACCAACATTATCAGCTGAACCCTTACCAGTGTTGTATTCTTCTGCACCTTTAATATAGTATAATTGATAAGCATACTGTGCAGCAGTAGCTGGATTTAGAGCTCTCTTCCAAGCAAATTCAAAATCTTGTGCTGTAATCGGATTGCCATCACTCCATTTTGCATCTCTTAAATGGAATGTATATGTCAAACCATCTGGTGAAATCTCCCAGTCTTTTGCAAGTCCAGAACCTTTCTCAAGTTTGCCATCCATATTATATCTTACAAGACCTTCTAGAACATCATTTAATATAGTAATAGAAACTTCATCTGTCGTTTTTTGTGGATCAAGTGTTGGAGGTTCATCGCCTAGATTCAAGTTTATAACCTGCGGGCTGGAACTTGCAGTGCTTTTACCTGTCGAAGGATTGTTTTGTCCGCTGCAACCTGCAAGCATTGCAGTCAAAACCATAAGCATTGATAATAATGCAACTATAATTCTCTTGTGTTTTAACATAATGTCTCCTCCTATATATTTAGATTTAAATTATTTGTCTTGGCCCCCCATTATTAATGTTTAAAAATTTCACCTCCTTAAAAAAATCTTTTTTATCCAAGTTATATTTAAAGATATATAGATTTTATATCATTTAACATTAATAATCAATACACAAAATTATGCACTTTGCGAAAAGCTTTTCTATATTTATTATATATATTCAACAAAAAGTTATAAAATCCTTCAAAAAATTTTTAATGGATAAAAAATTTTAGTAAATATTTTAGTAAATATAAAAATGTCATAATTTTTATTAATTTATAACATTAAAGTTTTATATTTATAAACAAACTTAGTTTTCTATGTTTACTTTATTAATTATCTACACAAAAAAAAATTTATCAAGCAATTTTATTGTATATAATAAAAAATTTGTTGAATTGTATAGTTTATTTTAATTATAATGAATTTTATATTTAATTAAAAGATAGCCGGTTTAACCGGCTATCTTTTAATTAATAATATTTATTTTTTGCCTTCTATATATGTCCATTTCCATTCATCTGATACACCTACAGGGAATCTTACCCAATCATGAACATATGGTCTTTGCAGATATGCCCTTCCTCTAAAATAGAGAGGTCCAATAGGCATATCTTCCATTAAAAGTTTTTCTGCTTCATGCATTGCCTTCATCCTTACTGCATTGTCATTTGTAGAGTTAGCTTGCTTAATAAGTTCATCGTATTTTGGATTACTGTAAAATGCTGTATTATTTCCTCCACCAGTTACCCAAAGATCTAAGAAAGTCATTGGGTCATTATAGTCAGCACCCCAACCAGCATAAACTATATCAAAGTCACCTTTATCCATCATATCAAGTCTGACTTTAAAAGCAACACTTACTATATCAACATTTACACCAAGATTCTTGTTCCAGAATTCCTGCAATGCCTGAGCATGCTTTTTAGCAACATCGCTATCTCCACTTACAAATTTAATTTTTGGAAGCTGTTTTAAACCTAATTCTTGTAATCCTTTTGCAAGAAGTTCTTTAGCTAATGATACATCATCATCTTTGAAATAATTTCCACCCTCTGTTCTAAACTGTTCTTTATCACCTGGAAGTCCTGGGGGTACAAGTGCAAGAGCAGGTAGAGAACCATTCTTTAATATATTGTCACAGAAAACCTGTCTATTAACTGCATAAGTAAATGCTTTTCTGATATTTACGTTTGAAAATATCTTGTTTTTGTTGTTAAATTGCAGATAAAAAGTTGTTGCTTCTGCCATCTGGTGGAATAATGGATCATTTTTATATTTATCTATATATGCACCTGGAATACCTATAGCATCATATTGGCCTGCTTCCCAGTTTTGAACAATTGTATTATCGTCCTTTATCATATCTAAATTTATTCTATCAAGTTTTACGCTGTCTTTATCCCAATAGTTGGGATTTTTTTCAAGAACCATATTCTGCTCGTGGTTCCATTCTTTTATTATAAATGGTCCAGAATACACAATAGTATCTGGAGATGATGCATATTTATCTCCATATTTTTCAACAGCAGCTTTTTGGACTGGCAAATAAGTTATAAAGGAAGTTAATCCCAAGAATTGAGGAGCCGGTTGTTGAAGCTGTACCTGTAATGTTTTATCATCAAGTGCTTTTACTCCTACATCGTCAGCTTTAGCTTTACCTCCATTATAAGCTTCTGCATTTTTAATATAGTAAAGCATATATGCATATTGAGATGCTGTTGCAGGATCTAATGCTCTTTTCCATGAATATTCAAAGTCATGTGCTGTTATTGGAGTTCCATCACTCCATTTGGCATCTCTTAAATGGAATGTATATGTCAAACCGTCTGAGGAAATTTCCCAATCTGTTGCAAGGCCTGAACCTTTTTCAACTTTTCCTTCTTTATTAAGCCTTACTAAACCTTCATGAGTCGCATTTAGTACATCAAAAGAAACTGTATCTGTTGACTTTTGTGCATCAAGCATTGGCGGTTCTTCACCAAGGTTTGCATTTAATACCTGTTCTTCTTTGGGTTGTGTTGTAGTTGTTCCATTATTTGAAGATGTAGAAGGCTGATTTGAACAACCAGAAAATAAAACTGACAAAACAAATAAAATAGAAAAACTCAAAATCAGTAATTTTTTGCTTTTCATCAAAAAATTCCTCCCTCTTTAATTTATTTAATTTTTATATGTTAACTCCTCCCCCAATAACTTATCCATGTCTCACCCCCAGCAATTATTTAAAAATTTTTACTCAAGTCGGAATTATCTATATTATATATATTAGATATAATATACAAAATTCCTGCTTAAATTTTATAAATTTTTTATTGCAAAAATTGTAAATATAAAAGAATAATATTATTTTATATAATTCATAAATTATATATATAAAAATATAAAAATCGACATATTTATTAAAAATTTTAAACAGGAATTTTATTATTATAAATTAAAATTCAGCGCAACTTAAGATTGTGCTGATTTTTTATAATTATATCATTAAGAGTTTAACTATACAATACTGTTTCGTGAATTCAGTGAAAATTGTTTAATTGTTATAAAAAACTTGTAATTGTTAGTCTATTCAAAATAAGAAAAACACAGCTTATATAAGCTGTGTTTTTCTTATTTTGAAAGTTCTTCTTTTAATAACTGTGTTGTCATTTGTGGATTAGCTTTTCCTTTTGTAGCTTTCATCATCTGACCGACAAGGTATCCTATTGCCTTTTCTTTACCATTTTTATAATCTTCTACAGATTTAGGGTTATCAGCTATAATCTTCTGAGCAATTTTTCTAAGTTCTTCTTCATCATTCACTTGCCTTAACCCTTTTTCTTCTACTATTTTATCTGGGTCTATACCACTTTTAAACATTTCTTCAAAAACAGTTTTTGCTATTGTTCCTGTTATAGTCCCTTCATCTATTAATTTGAGGAGTTTAACCAACTGTTCGGGTTTTATTATTACATCTTCAATTTCTTGACCTGTTTCATTCATTAATCTTGACATTTCGCCCATAATCCAATTGCTTATAACTTTAAAAGATGAATATTCTTTAGTACATTCTTCAAAAAAAGATGCCATTCTTTTTGAAGATGTTATAATTTCCGCATCATATTCCGGTATGCCATACATTTTTATGAATCTTTCTTTTTTATGATAAGGCATTTCAGGCAGTTCATTTTTTATTTTTTCTTTCCACTCTTTTGAAACAATTATAGGTACAAGATCTGGCTCAGGAAAATATCTATAATCATGAGCCTCTTCTTTTGAACGCATAGGCTCTGTTATCCCTTTTACCTCATTCCATCGCCTTGTTTCTTGTATAATATTTTCTCCTTCTTTTAAAGCTTTAATTTGCCTATTTATTTCATATTCAAGGGATTTTTGTACAGCTTTAAAAGAGTTCAGGTTTTTAAGTTCAACTTTTGTTCCAAATTTAGTGCTTCCAACTGGCATAACAGAAATATTTGTATCTACTCTTAAAGATCCTTCCTGCATTTTACAATCTGAAACTTCTGTATATTCTAAAATACTTTTTAATTTTACAAGATAATTATAAGCTTCTTCTGGTGTTGACATATCTGGCTCTGAAACAATTTCTATAAGAGGTATGCCCCCTCTGTTATAATCAACAAGGGTACCTTCCACATTTTCATGTATGAGTTTTCCAGCATCTTCTTCAATATGAATTCTTGTTATCCCTATTTTTTTTGTTTTCCCATCTGATTCAATTTCAATATATCCTTTACTGCAAAGAGGTAAATCATATTGAGATATTTGATAGGCTTTAGGAAGATCAGGGTAAAAATAGTTCTTTCTATCCATTTTGCTGTATTCTGCAATTTCACAGTTTAAGGCAAGTCCAGCTTTTATTGCATATTCAACAACTTTTTTATTTAATACTGGAAGAGCTCCAGGAAGACCCAAACATACAGGACAAACATGTGTATTTGGTTCGCCTCCAAATTTTGTTGTACAATTGCAGAAAATTTTTGTATCTGTTAATAATTCTGCATGAACTTCTAATCCTATAACTGCTTGATATTCCATCATATTGCACCTCCTAAAGCAGGTTTTGCATTAAAATTTTTTGCCTTTTCAAAAACATATGCAGCATTTAACAGCTTGCCTTCATCAAAATGTTTTCCTACAATCTGGAGTCCAACAGGTAACCCATCAACCATGCCACAAGGTAGTGAAATCCCTGGAAGCCCGGCAATATTTACTGGAACAGTATAAATATCAGCAAGATACATTGCAAGAGGATCATCAACCTTTTCGCCGATACTAAAAGCTGTTGTTGGAGAAGTGGGTCCGACAATCAAGTCACATTTTTCAAATGCTTTATCATAATCATTTTTAATCAATGTTCTTACTTTTAATGCTTTTTTATAATATGCATCATAATATCCAGAACTCAAAGCATAAGTACCAAGCATTATACGTCTTTTTACTTCTTTGCCAAACCCTTCACTTCTAGTTACCATATACATATCAATAAGGTCTTCATATTTTTCTGCAATGTGCCCATATCTTATTCCATCATATCTTGCAAGATTTGAACTCGCTTCTGCAGATGCTATTATATAATACGCAGATAAAGCATAGTCAACATATGGAAGCGAAATATCAATTATCTCTGCTCCTAACTGTTTAAATAAATTTATAGCATTTAAAACTTCATTTTTTACACCTTCATTTAAACCTTCTTTAAAAAATTCTTCAGCTATACCAATTTTCATGCCTTTTATGTCATTTTTCAGAAATTCTGTGTAATCAGAAGGTTTGCTGTCTACAGATGTTGAATCTTTTGAATCATGTCCTGCAATTGAATTAAGCACAATTGCACAATCGGTAACATCTTTTGTAAAAGGCCCTATTTGATCTAAAGATGATGCAAAAGCAATTAATCCATATCTTGAAACAAGTCCATATGTTGGTTTCATACCAACTATTCCACACAATGAAGCAGGTTGCCTTATTGAACCACCTGTATCAGATCCAAGAGAAAATGCTGTTTCATCTGCTGCTACACAAGCTGCTGAACCGCCTGAAGAACCTCCAGGTACTTTAGTGAAATCCCATGGATTTTTAGTGGTTTTAAAAGCAGAGGTTTCTGTAGAAGATCCCATTGCAAATTCATCCATGTTTGATTTGCCCAAAATTATAGCTCCATCTTCAAGGAGTCTTTCTACTACTGTGGCATTATATGGTGGAATGTAATTTTCAAGCATTTTTGATGCACAGGTAGTTCTTATTCCTTCTGTAGAAATATTATCCTTAATTACAACAGGTATTCCTGTTAAATCTTTAATCTGACCATTTTTAATTTTTTCATCAGCTTTTTTAGCATTTTCTATAGCTTCATCTTCTAATATCGTTATAAAGGCATCTACGGAAGGCTCAATATCTTTTATCCTATTAAGATATGATTTTACAATTTCTTGTGAACTAATTTCTTTTTTTCTAAGTAAGTCGTTTAGTTCATGTATTTTATATTTGTACAATTCCATTTTATCACCCCTCATTCTATAACTTTAGGAACCTTAAAGCATCCATTTTCTTTATATGGTGCATTCATGAGTATTTTTTCTCTATCCATAGAAGGTTTAACTTCATCCTCCCTCAAAACATTATGTATAGGAACAATATGAGCAGTAGGTTCAATATTTTCAGTAACAATTTCGTTTAATTTATCTACATATTGAATTATCTTATCTAACTGCACTGAAAATTCATCAAGCTCTTCATCTGAAAACTTTAACCTTGCAAGTTTTGCAACATGTTCTGTCTCTTTTTTAGTAATTGCCATATTATCACACCTTTCTTTTGTAGTACTTTTAAAATTATAACATAAAATATTTATTTTTTTTAGATTTCCAATTAAAGATATTAGATATTAATAATTTAATAGCTTTTCAAACTGAGTTTCATCTATTACTTCTACTCCTAATTCCAATGCCTTTTTAAGTTTCGAGCCTGGATCAGCTCCAGCCAAAACATAGTCTGTTTTTTTGCTCACAGAAGAACTAACCTTACCTCCTCTTTCTTCTATTATTTTTGTTGCTTCTTCTCTGGTATATTTAGATAAACTCCCTGTCAGCACAAAAGTTTTTCCAGAAAAGATATTACTGACTTTTTCTTTTTTAATTTTTGACATATTTACACCGGCAGATTTTAGTTTATTAATCAATTCAATATTTTGTTTTTCTTTAAAAAACTCCACAATACTATCTGCCATTTTATAGCCAACTTCAGGTATATTGGTAAGCTGATCTATATCCGCTTTTATTAAATTATCCATTGTCTCAAAACGTTCTGCTAGTAATAAAGCAGCTTTATTGCCTATTAAATTTATTCCCAATCCGAAAATCAGCCTTCCTAAGTCACGATATTTACTTTCTTCAATTGCTTGTAATAAGTTTTTTACTGATTTATCACCCATTCTTTCTAAATGAATTAAGTCCTCATATTTTAAATAATACAAGTCAGCTATATTATGTATTATACCTTTTGATAATAATTGGTTAATTATTGCTGGACCTAAACCATCAATATCCATAGCATCTTTTGATGCAAAATGTATAATTCTGCGTAAAATCTGTGCTGGACAATTTAGTCCTGTACATCTTGTTACAGATTCACCAGGAAGCCTTACAACTAAAGCTCCACATTCGGGACATCTGTCAGGCATTTTAAATTCCTTTTCATTACCAATCCTATCATCCTTAACTACTTCAACAATTTCAGGAATTATTTCGCCAGCTTTTTGAATTATTACACTATCTCCAATTCTTATATCTTTTTCTTTTATATAGTCCTCATTATGTAATGTTGCACGACTGACAACTGATCCCGATATATTAACCGGCTCAAGTATAGCTGTCGGAGTAAGTGCGCCAGTTCTACCAACCTGAACGATTATGTCTAAAACTTTTGTTTTTTTCCTTTCTGCAGGATATTTAAAAGCAATTGCCCACCTAGGATCTTTAGCAGTTTGCCCTAATATTTCCCTTTCTTTTAATTGATTTACTTTTACAACAGCTCCATCTATATCAAAAGGTAATGTTTCTCTTATATTTCTTATATTCTCTATTTCTTTTAAAACTTCTTCAATGTTTGAGCATTTTTTTAAATATGGTACAATTTTAAAACCCTGATCTTTTAAAAATTCAAGAGATTCTATATGTGTTTCAAAAGATATTCCTTCTATTTTTTGAAGGTTAAATATAAATATATCTAAATCTCTTTTCGCTGTTATCCTAGAATCCAGCTGCCTTAGAGACCCTGCAGCCGCATTTCTTGGATTTGCAAAAAGGCTCTCGCCATTTTTTTCTCTTTCTTTATTTAAATTTATAAACGAAGCTTTTGGCATAAAAACTTCTCCACGTACTACAAGATTTAGTTTATCTTTTAAAACAAGAGGTATTGATTTTACTGTCTTTAAATTTTCTGTGATTTTTTCTCCGGTAATCCCATCGCCTCTTGTAGAACCAACAGTAAAAATGCCATCTTCGTATATCAGTTCTACTGATAGACCATCTATCTTAAATTCGACAGCGTAATCCACATTTTTTACCTGAGTCTTTACTCTTCTGTCAAAATCCCTTATTTCTGCTTCTGTAAATGCATTTGCAAGACTAAGCATTGGTATAATGTGAATAAAGGGTTCAAATTCTTTAATAGGTATTCCACCAACTCTTTGTGACGGAGAATCAGGTGTTTTTAGATATGGATACTTTTCTTCTAATTCTATTAATTCTTTCATCATCATATCATATTCATAATCACTAATCTCTGGCTGATCAAGTACATAATATTTATAGCTATGATAATTCAATTTATCTTTTAATTCTTTAATCCGTTCTTCAGGGCTCATCTAAGATTTACCTCCTAATTTCTAAATAGCTTTTATAGGTGCATATTTTACAGATAACTTCTTTATGCCTACATTTGGAAAAGCAACCGTAATTTCTGTCTCTTCTCCTTGCCCATCAATATCTACAATGGTACCAATTCCCCATAATTTGTGTTCTACTTTTTCACCTAAATTATATGAAGTCTTATCAATAGTCTTTCTACTTATATATTCAGATATTGGTTTATAATCTTTTTTTTCAATTTTTCTATTGTTATATTTTATTATAAGTTCTTCTGGTATTTCATTTATAAATCTTGAAGATACACTATACTGGAATTTCCCATATAAATTACGAGTTTTTGCATAAGTCATATACAACTTCTCTTTTGCTCTGGTTATACCAACATAGCATAACCTTCTTTCTTCTTCTAATTCATGCTCATCAACAAAAGAACGAGCACCTGGAAATATCCCTTCTTCCATTCCAGCCATAAAAACTATAGGAAATTCTAGCCCTTTTGCTGAATGTAAGGTCATAAGTACAACACTATTTTTAATATCTCCTGCTATATCTATATCAGATACAAGGGTTATACCAGATAAAAATGACTCTAATGTTTTATCTTCTGCATACTGGTTAAATTCATATGCTGCATTTTTAAACTCTTGAATATTTTCTATTCTGTTTTCGGATTCTTTAGTATTTTCTAATTCCAGCTCATTTAAATACCCAGTTTCTTCAAGAATATAATCTATTATTTCAGGTACTTCCATTTCTTCTTTTTTCTTCATTAATTTTTCAATAAATTCTCTGAATTCAGTCATACTCTTTTTAGCTTTTGAAAATTCTTCAGCATCTTTAATAGCAAAAAAAAGACTGGTATTTTTTTCTGCCGCAATATTTTCAAGCATAGTAATTGCTGCTAAACCTATCCCTCTTTTGGGTACATTAATTATTCTCTTTAATGATACATCGTCATAGGGATTGACAAGAATTCGTAAATATGCAATTATGTCTTTTATCTCTTTTCTGTCATAAAATCTAAGCGCTCCAACTATTTTATACGGGATATCTTTTCTCATAAATGCTTCTTCAAAAACACGTGATTGAGCATTAGTTCTATATAAAATTGCAAAATCATCATAATTTCTCTTTTCTTTTTTAACAAACTCAGAAATTTCCTGAACGATAAATTCTGCTTCCTGTCGTTCGTCTTCAAGTTCACAAAAAATGATTTTTTCTCCTTTTTTATTTTCAGTCCATAAAGATTTTCTTTTTCTTTTTATATTATTATCTATAACATTATTTGCAGCATCAAGAATTATATGCGTAGATCTGTAATTTTGTTCCAATTTAATAATTTTTGCATTAGGATAGTCTTTTTCAAAATCTAAGATGTTTTTTATATCCGCGCCTCTCCAACCATATATGCTCTGGTCATCATCTCCTACAACACATAAATTCTCATATCCGCCTGCAATCAAATTTATAAATTGGTACTGGGGAGAATTTGTATCCTGATATTCATCTACCATTATGTATCTGAATTTTTTTTGATAAAAATTTAAAATATCTATATTTGATTTAAAAAGTTTAATTGTTTTTATAATTATATCATCAAAATCAAGTGCATTATTTTTCTTTAATTTACTCTCATATAAACTGTATATTTCTTGTATCTTTTTTGTTCTGTAATCATTGCCAAAATAATTTATAAATTCTTCAGGTGAAATCATTTTATCTTTGGCTTTTGAAATAGCATTTAAAATACTTCTTTGTGTATATTGCTTATCACTTAGATTAAGCTCTTTAAGACAATCTGTAATTACAGATTTCTGATCTGTAGTATCAAATATGACAAAGTTCCTGTCATAACCAATTTTGTCTATATCACGCCTTAATATCCTGACACAGGCAGAATGAAATGTAGATACCCACAAATCCCCTGTATAGCCCAGTATATCCAAAACTCTTGTTTTCATTTCTGCTGCTGCTTTATTTGTAAATGTAATAGCAATTATATTTGATGGAGAAACTTTCTTTTCTTTTATTAAATAAGCTATGCGGTGTGTCAAAACTCGTGTCTTTCCACTACCTGCACCTGCAAGTATCAGAAGGGGACCTTCTGTTGTAATCACAGCTTCTTTCTGCATTGTATTTAGATTTTCTAATATATCTTCCATTTTATCAACTCCAATTTATATCATGTAAAAACCCCGGTTTAAGTCCGGGATTTTTCACTTAACCTATCTAATATAATTTTATATCCATTTGCTCCGTAATTCAATGCCCTATTTACTCTGCTTATTGTGGCTGTGCTTGCACCAGTTTTTTCAGCAATCTCGATATATGTCCTCTTGTCCCTGAGCATTTTTGCAACTTCTAATCTCTGAGCCAATGATTTTACTTCATTTATTGTCGCAATATCTTCAAAAAATCTATAACATTCTTCCATATCTTTAAGCATTAAAATTGCTTCAAACAATTTGTCAACATGTTCATCTTTAATCTTTGATTCATACATTTTTATCCCTCTCTCAATTTAAAATCCTATCATAATATATTTTACTTAATATTTGTAAACAATTCAATACTTTAAAGCGACTTTTTATAACGTATACATATAAAATGTGTAATATATATTGTAGACATCATATATGTAGATCTTAAAAAAATTTTATGATATAATAATAAAAATAATATTGCCCGATTAATCGGGCAATATTATTCCTATTTATTTTTTTCTAATTGATTGACTCTTTTATATAGGTCAATCATTCTTTTTATAAGATTTTTTTCAGCTAAAGCAGTCATAAGCTGATCCTGTGCATGAATTATCAAAAAATTTGGTGCCTCACTCTGTTCTCCTTGTGTCAGCATGTTCTGGTATTCATGCCCTGCATAAAACTCATCATCTGCCTTATCAAGATGCATCTGTGCAGCTTCAAAATCCCCATTTTCTGCAGCATCTAATGCTTCATAGGCTTCTGCTCTGGCATTTCCTCCATGTAAAACAAGATTATATACAATTTGTTCTAAGTCCACTTTTATTCACTCCTTTATTTGTTTCCTTCTGCAGTTTTTTCATTCTCCAAAAGTTGCCTTTCATACATTTTAAAGAAAGGATAATATATTATTGCTGCTACTATTAAATTAACTAATTGCAGCACAGCACCCTGCCAATGTCCTCCAGTAGATAAGAATCCCCCAAAAAATACTGGTACAGTAAAAGGAAGCTGAATAAGAGGTCTAGCAACAATATTAGTTGCAAAAGCTATATAATTTATTGTAACAACAACTGCAGGTGCTACAATAAAAGGAATCATAAGAATTGGGTTTAATACTATAGGTGCTCCAAAAATCAATGGTTCATTAATGTTAAATATAGCAGGTATAAGTTCAGCTTTACCTATAGTACGAAGTTGAGCGGATACAGAAAACAAAAACATGATTACTAAAGGCCATGTAGTTCCAGAACCCCCAAGATGTGTAAACATGTGAAAGAATGGTTCTGTAACAATTCCTGGGAGTTGCTGACCTGCTTCTGCTGCTTTTGCATTTGCTGCTAACTGGGCCATCCAGAATGGATATGCTATAGAAGATACAACATTCATCCCATGTATACCTAAAGACCATAAAAGCATCATAAGAATTATTTCAGCTAAAGCAGCTGGATAGCTGTTTGATGCTGCAACAAGAGGTTTAAACAGGTCAAGAACAAGTTGCGGCAAAGTAATCTTAAAGTTAACCCATACATACCATTCAACAAGCCATGCGGATGTTACCATGACAAACATAGGAACTAATGCTAAAAAGCTTCTTACAACATATGGCGGCACCCCTGCAGGCATTTGTATAACAAGACCTTTTTTGCTGAAAAACCTTACAACTATAGCTGTAATTATACCTATTATTATTGCAACAAATAATCCCTGACCACCAAGGTAATTTAATACATCTCCAAAAGATACTTTTGTAACATCTGTAGCTGGGAAACTTGATATTAAAAATGCAAGCATTGCTATAATTCCTGTCATTGTCTCATCAATATCCCATCTTACTGCAAGGCTATATGCTGTACCAAAAGCAACCATTAATGCCATTATGCCAAATGTGAGCTGAAAAGGGATCATAAGTTGTCCAGCTATAGGTTTTACTGCCGCAACCCATGCATTAATAGGACCCCAATTTAGTCCTTCAGGTGGGTTTGCAATAATTAAGAAGACTGCGCCAGTTAAGATAACTGGCAGTGCAAAACTTGAAAATGCATCTCTTATTGATTGCAGATATACATTTTGCGCAATTCTGGCAAGAACAGGCATTAGAGAATTTTCCATCCAATTCATAAACCAATTGTTTGAAAGTCTGTCATTCATATTATTACCTCCTAAATTTCTTTACCGTTTTTCTTTGCTAATTCAATTATCTGATCTAAAATTTTTTTGCCATCCATTAGTGCAAATGCCTGCATATCAACTATATCTACAGGTATATTATATTTTTGAGCAATTGTTTCTATTTCTTTTTTTAAATGTCTGACCTGTGGCTCTAATAATGCTACATCATATTCTTGTGCTTTTTTCTTAAATTCTCCTGTTCCGCCTGCATCTACAACCAAATCAATTCCTTCTTTTTTTGCTTCATCTGTAACCTTTTTTGCTAGAGAACTGGATGTTGCCCCCCAACTGCATAATATAACAGCATGTATTGACATGTATAACACCTCCTTTCAATATTATTTTCTTTTTTTGTTGTTTTGCAATTTCTGCTTTTGGGCTATTAAATTTTTGTCATACATGTTTAAAAGCCTAATCATATATGTCTGAATAAGTGCAACTGACAAAATAAAAACAGTTCCAAATCCTATTATAAAAAGCCCATGTAAAAAACTATCTGTAAACATAGAATAAATTCCTACAATAGACCATACTAAAATAAGTAATATATAAAATATTTTTCTTTGCAGCCTGGTAATACTGAACATATAGGACCCTCCTTATAAAATGTTTCTTTTTATTTCTTCGAGGTATTTTACCATTAGCGCTTCTTGAATATGCTGCGATACTTCTTCTTTTGACCTTGAACTGTTAATTTCATCAACGAGCTTACTATTTTCAATTAAAGACACGCTTAAATCTCCTAAAACTTCAATACTAGTTATGTTATCTTCCGGTGCTATCATCAAAAAAGCCGTTTTAATTTTTTCATAATCACCAAGTAGATTTTTCATTAAAACATTTTTCATTATTTTACCTACTGCAACTAAAGGAAAATCTAAATTTTCAATTGTACAATGAAAAATAACAAATCCTTTCGTTGGTAGAATAATTTTTCCCATACTTTCTCTTTCTATAAGTCTTTTTTTTATTTTTTCTGTTTGATTATCAACTATAAGTCTGTTTTCATAAAACATTCTTAACAGATAATCAATTATTTTTTCAGGACTAGTATCTATAACTTCCCCAAATAATACATTCTTACACGTTTCTAAAATATTATAGCCATATTGAGCAATATGAAGTGTATTAACAGATTTATTTACAGCTTTTTCTTTATCCTTTTCTATATATTTAACATAAAATTCATTTCCGAGCGCTTTTTTTAATTTTTGTATATCTTCATCTAAAAGCAGAGGATTTACTATAACGACTTTTTTATCATGTAATTCAAGAGGTATTGTTGAAACAATTAAATCTATATCTTCTCTTTCTTTAATATTATTTAATTTTATACTTGATACTGTATCAACAATATTCAACTGTGGAAACATTTTTAGTTTTGACATTAACATTCTGGATGTGCCAATCCCACTAGCACATACAACAATAATATTAAATTTTGTTTTATTATCGTTCATTCTTTCAAAAGCAGCTCCAAAATGCATTGCTATATAACCAATTTCATCTTCTGGTATTGATATATTATATAACTTGTCTTCTAAAACTTTAGCAATTTCTTTACTATATTTAAAAAGCTTACTATATTTGGCTTTTATATCATTTATCAATGGATTTCTTATGTCAAGCCCCATTTTTAATCTATATAAAGTTGGACCTAAATGGGATTTTAGCCCTTCTAACAGTAATTCATCTTTTGAAAAATTTACTTTAAATACTTCCTGTGCTTTTTCAATCATTTTCAACGCTATTTGTTCTACATCTTCTGAAAAATCCTGCTGAGTCTGAGCTCTATATTTTGCACCCAAGAGATGCACAGTAACATAACCCAGTTCATCTTCAGGTATTTTTATATTTAAATCATGTTCTAAATAAGATGCCAGTTTTTCAGCAAAAACATACTCTGGTGTATTTTTTAATTCAGTTAGATTATTTTCTCCAATTTTTATTTTTTCTCCTTTTTTTATCCTCTCCAGTGCAAGAGCAAGATGTACTGTAAGCCCAAGATAAGTGCTTTCAGCAATTTCGTAATCAATTTCTTTTTCTAGCTTTAGTATAGCTTTTTCTATTTTTAATACAGTTTCATAATCTATTAAATTCAAAAGACGCATATCAATATTTCTATCTAGTCTTTCTTTTTTTAAATATCCAGTTTTCAAAAAATCCATAAGTTCATTAGTATCTACGTTTTCATATAAGAAATTAGCTATAGCTCTTCTAAAAGAATTTTCAGTACCTTCTAAGCTTACTCCATATCCTGGTTTTGTGACTAAAGTAAGACCCTGACTTTTTAGCCAATTCCCCAATTCTTTAATGTCATAACTTATAGTTGCATTCGAAACCCCAAACTTTCTTCCAAAATACTCTAATTTTACAGGTTCTTTTAGTTGCAAAAGCTCCGAAAGTATGAATTTTTTCCTCTCATAAGCCTCTATTTCTGATTTATAGCCAATCATGTCTAATTTTAATTTTTCTAAATCTGTTTTATTCCCTTGTATAATTAAATTTTTCTTATTACTAATAATCTTCAATTTATATTTTTTATTAAATTCGTTTATCACTGCTATTTCTCTATATACAGTTCTTTTACTTATATTAAAAGCATTACAAATGTCATCAATATCAATTGTTTTTTCAGATAGCATTACTTTTAATAATTTTGTTTGCCTTCCGCTTAGCTTATCCATAATATCCAATCACTTCCGTGACATATTTTTAATATTATTTTTTGCTTTTGCTTATATTATAACTCTAATTTCTGTTTAAACAACATTAAGATGTATATTAATTGTCAATTTTTAAATGACACATTTTTAATATTTGCATTTCATATAGTTTTCACAAATGAAATAACACATTTATAAACATCTTGCATAAATGCATAAAGGTGTATGTAAATGTTAGTATCCTGACAATCATAACATAATAAAACTCTTCCTTTAGTCACATAGTTTTCTTTTTGCCTTTTTTATTTTATTTATTTATTTTTAAAACTTACCTGTGCAATAACAATTTATCTCATTATATATATCCTATGATTTACTCTGTAAGATTGAGGTATTTATAGACTTTTTACAATTTAAATTTATATGTTATAATTTAAACTCTTATCTAGTTCATATTTATTAAATAAAGATTCTGTTTCCAACTTTTTAAGATAATACATATCCTGAATATACTAAAAAGTCCACTTTAGTTGACTTTTTAGTTTGTTGACAAAGTTAAAAAAATATTCAAAGGAGATATTTTGCATCGTCACTCTGATGTTCCAAAGCGGCAAAACTAAAGCTCGACCTTCGGGATACGGCAGGGTACCAGGCACAATCGGCATCCATGCCTTAAGTACCCGCCTCCGCCTTCCATGGCTTCGGCCCTGCCTCCACCCTCGGTCTTGCTAAATTTTGTTGACGCTTTGTCACAAGTCGCACCGATCGCAAAATATCTCCTTTACGTAAGTTTGTCTATAGTCGGAAAAGTCCAATTTAGTGGACTTTTTAACAAGATAAGATTTAATTATATATTTCAGTAAACGCCTTTTTGTCAACCTATAATAAAACATATCAGAACAAAATTATAAGCGGTTTTGCTTAAAAATACAGATCTCTTTCGCCATTTTCTATTCTTATGAGTCTCTTTTTAGTTTCTTCTTTGACAACTTCTGAAGGAATCTTTTCTAAATTTGCATTTATTGCATTCTCACCTACTATTTTTGTCTTTTCATCGCCATAATCTAGTAAAAATTCTTTAAAAGTTAAAATTGCATTAGGGAGACAAAAATTGTGAATTTGCCCAGATTTAGCGAAACTCATAAAACGATCACCAGTTCTACCCATCCTATAACATGCAGTACAGTAACTAGGCAAAAAGTTGTTTTCACAAAGATTTCTTAATATTTCATTTGGTGTTCTGTGATCTTCAACTTCAAACTGTGCTGAATTTTTGCTTTTTCTTGATATTTCTTCATGATAGCCTCCAACACCAGTACAAGATCCTGCGCTTATTTGTGATATTCCTACATTTATAATTTCATCTCTGAAATCCGGCCTTTCTCTTGTAGATAAAATCATTCCTGTATAAGGTACTGCAAGCCTAATAACTGCTACAAGTTTTTTAAAATCCTTATCTGAAACAATGTGTTTAAAATCTTCCATTGATGTGTTAAAAGCAGGCCTTAACCGAGGAACTGAAATTGTGTGTGGCCCTACACCAAATTTATCCTCTAAATGTTTTGCATGATAAAGCATTGCTATAGTCTCAAACTTATAATCATAAAGTCCATATAATACTCCAATACCCACATCATCAATACCCGCTTCCATAGCCCTATCCATTGCTGTTAAATGATAATCATAGTCATGTTTTGGGCCTCCTTTATGCATATAATCATAAGTATTTCTATGATAAGTTTCCTGAAACAAAATATATGTCCCTATACCTACTTCCTTTAATTTTTTATAGTTTTCAACAGTTGTTGCAGCTATATTTACATTTACACGCCTGATACTTCCATTTTTTAATTTTGTATTGTAAATAGCTTTTATCACATCAACAACATAATCAATAGGACAATTGACAGGGTCCTCACCTGCCTCAACAGCAAGACGCTTATGTCCCATTTCTTCAAGTGCTTCAACCTCACGAGCTACTTCGTCCATAGTAAGCTTTTTACGCTCTTCAGGGTTAGAGTGTTTGTAACCGCAATATTTGCAGTTATTTACACAATAATTACTTATATATAATGGTGCAAAAAGTACAATTCTGTTTCCATATATTTCCTCTTTAATATATCTTGCTGCTTTATACATTTTTTCAAGTATTTCTTCATTATCTACATTTAATAATATAGCGGCTTCTTCTGGCGTTAATCCTTTTAGCTGCTTTGATTTTTCGATAATTTTTAAAGTCTCAGCTTCATTTGCATTTTCTGCATTTTTTAATGTTTTTAAAATTTCTTCCTCATTAATAAAATCTGCAATTCCTTTTTCCATATTATTATCCTCCTTGTCTTCAGAAAATCCTCAGACTTAGTTTTTTATTATATTATACAACTTGTTTGTTAATTTTTCAACAATATTATTTTTTTAATATCTTCAATATATGGCAGTTTTATAAAAGAAGAAACAGAAATATATATAAATAAACCAGCTAAAACTGATAAAAAAATATCTATCCATGTATTAACATTTATTGTTAGTACATGAGTATACACAAAAATAACTGTTGCCCCCATAGCTAAACTAGCAACTATAGGTTTTATAAACCAATTAGCAAAATCAATTTTTAAATTTGTAATTTTAATTAATTCAATAATATTAAGAAATAAAATTAAGGCATCTGCAAAAATAAAAGTATAAATATATCCGAAAATCCTTATTGTTGGTATTGAAGTAAAAAAATACATGCCTATCACAGATACGCTTATCCAAATCAATGAATTTCTTAAAACAATATTTTGTCTTCCTAAACCGTTTAGAATACTTGAAACAACTGATTCCATATATGCAAATATACTACCAGCAGCAACGGCTTTTACTAAAGCTCCAACACCAGGACTTTTAGGATATAAAAGCATTGATATCTGTTCTGGCATTGTAAGAAATAAAGCTATAGCTGGAAATGCAACAAAAGTTGTATAACCTATAGCCTGATTAATTCTAAGCCTTACCATATCCCATTTATTTAAAGCTGCTGCTTCAGATACCGCTGGCAAAACTGTTATAGAAAGGCTCATTGTAATAACTGAAGGCATATATGCAAGAGGAAACGCCATGCCGGACATTTTGCCAAACTCTGACATGGCTTCTTTATGGGTAAGTCCTGAAACTATTAACCTCTGTGGTATAATAATAGACTCTGCTAAATCTATTACATTTACAATCATTCGTGAAAAAGTTATAGGAATAGATGTTGTAATAATATTTTTTGCTACAGTTTTTTTGCTTAGTAATTTACCCTCATGTGGAATCTTTTTTTCTATAATTTTCCTTTCCCTTTTATAAAAAATAATATATAATAAAAAACTTGTAATTTCACCTACAGCTATACCAAAAACTGCAATTGAAGCAGCATATTCTATTTTTATACCTGTAAATAAACTAAATAAATAAAGTGTAATACAAACTCTGACAATCTGTTCTATTATTTCTGAAACTGATGCAGGTATCATATTTATAAGACCTTGAAAAAAACCTTTAAAAACAGATGAAGTAGCTACAATTATTAATACAGGAGAAAATATAATTATTGGTAAATATGCTCTTTCTTCATGAAGTATATTTTTTGCAATAAACTTCGCATTGAAAAATAAAAAAGAAGAAATTATAATTCCTAAAACAATAACAATAACAAAAGATATTTTTAGTATAATAAATATATTTTTTTTGTTACCTTTAGCTCTTTCTTCAGAAACAAACCTTGATGTGACAGCAGTAATCCCTGATGTTAAAAAAGTTATAGAAACAAAATATATTGGCAGAGCAATTTGATATACCCCAGTTCCTTCAGATCCCAATAGATTAGAAAGAATAATCCTGAAAATAAACCCAATACCTCTGTCGATAATATTGGCGGCTGTTAAAATAAAAGCACCGCGAACAAAAGACCTATTATGCATAGTATACACCTCACAATAAGTTTATTCGCGGTAAAAAAAGATTATGATAAAAGCCAAATTTCATCTATTAAATGACTTTAATTACGAATTCTGTAATTTATTCAGAACCCCTTTTGCATATTCTTTTGCAGTAAATAATGAGTGGTCACGGTAGTTGCCACATTGAATTTCATTAACAGCAGGTACATCCTCCTCTTTAGTTTCAATAACCTTTTTAAGTACCTTTTTTAATACCTCGGTTATTTCTTCTGTTGGCATGTCATTGAATTTTATCATATAAAAACCTGTTCTGCATCCCATTGGAGATATATCTATTATGTCATCAATATATTCTCTGAAATAGGTAGCAAAAAGATGTTCTAATGTATGCATGCCACCTGTTGGTATTGCATCAACATTTGGTTGTGTTAATCTTATATCATATTTTACAACTGTATCACCTTCAGGTCCTTTTAATATGCCAGCTTTTCTTACATAAGGCGCTTTGACTGTCCTATGATCAAGAGTAAAACTTTCTACTTTAATATCCATAATTCTACCTCCATTTGTTAAATCTTTATATGTATTTTAGCACATAATAATGTTTTATTCTATATAAATAAAAAACCGGCTTTGCCGGTAAATAAGGGGGATTCATTATGTTAATTATTTTTGTATTTAAAATTTATAATTTATTGCCAAACCTTCATAGTTAAAATTTGAATTAAGTTCATCTTCATAACCAAGCTCATCTTTTACATATGTTTCATAATCCTGATTATTTCTTTCAAGTAAAACAACTGATACTGCTGTAATAACAAAGGCTGTTAATAAAATAATGAATAACATCCTTCATCACCTTCCCTTCATTAAATATTATCTATCATTTAAGTAAAAATGTCAAGATTTCTGCAAAAATAATTTTTATATGAATTATTTCCTGCAATTTTGCAACATTATTAAATTTATAACATAAATAAGACTGTAGAAAACATATTCTACAGCCTTATTTATGAATAATTATAAAAATATCATATTGGATTTTTCCAAATATTTTTTAATACTTACAAAATAATTTTAAATTATAAGGAATCACTATAATTAAAAATATTTTTTAACTGCCTTTCATATCCTATGGGCTTATTTGCAGAAGTATCATTTAAAAATTTAAAAGCTAATAATACCTGAGATATCATACCGATTTGTATGCAGTTTTCATCTACATTAAACATATTATTATGAATAGGTTTATTAATTCCCATTTTACTATTACCACAACCCAATTTATAAAAGCAGCCTGGTACATATTTTAAATAATATGCAAAATCTTCTACCCCCATTGTAGGAGGTACTTCTATAACACTTTTTATAGCGGGAGCTTTTGAAAGACTTGTTTTTACAAAATCTGTTATTCCTCTGTCATTAATAAGGCATGGGTATCCCTTTATGCGTTTAAATTCAATTTCTCCTCCAAATGATTCTGCTATATTTACTGCTATCTTTTCAATTTTTAAAGCTATTTCATCTCTTTTATCTTCTTCGAGCAGCCTTATAATTCCAGATAATTTTACTTTACTTGGAATAACATTTCTTGCATATCCACCTTCAATACTCCCTATTGAAATCACTATAGGAAGCAATGGATCCATATATCTACTTGCTATTGTCTGTAAACTGTTTATTATCTGGGCAGAAATAACTATTGGATCTACTGTTTTATGAGGTTGTGCCCCATGGCCGCTTTTACCTTTTACAATAATATCAAACATATCTGAGGAAGCATAAGCCTTCCCATAGGTTATACCTATCTGCCCTACTTCAAGATCTGGATCTACGTGGAGTCCTATAATTGCATCTACTTTAGGTTCTTTTAATACACCTTCTTCTATCATTGGCAAAGCTCCACCTGTAGTTTCTTCTGCCGGCTGAAAAATAAATTTTATATTGCCTTTTAATAAATCTTTATTTTTAGATAATATTTTAGCTGTACCAAGTAAAATTGCTGTATGAACATCATGACCACAAGCATGCATTCGACCCGGAATCAAAGATGCATAAGGTAAATCATTTTCTTCTTGAATTGGCAGTGCATCCATATCTGCCCTTAAAGCAATAGTCTTTTGACCATTACCTTTTAAAAAACCAATTACACCTGTTTTAGCGCCCCTTTTTACCTCTATACCTAAATCAGACAAATTTTTAATAACTAGTTCCGAAGTCCTGTTTTCTTCAAAGCCTAATTCTGGATACATATGTATCTTTCGTCTTAATTCAATTATCTCTTGCTCAACTTTTTGAACTTCAGATAAAATATCTATCATATTAGCCTCCTCTTTAATACTTATCTATATCAATCAATTTTATATCTTTAATTTTACTTCCAATTATCCGTTCAGAAGTTTTAACAAAATTATCTATATCTTTGCTGACAAAATATTCTATATTGCCTTTGGTATTAGGATTTAAAATTTTATTAGTTTCAAAAAATTTTCTAACATTTTCTGCAAGTTTTATAGCAGGATCTATAAGTTTGACATCCTCACCCATTATATTATGTATAACATTTTCCATTATAGAATAATGTGTACAGCCTAGTATTAAAGTATCAATATTTTTATTTGTAAAATTGCTTAAATATTTACTAGCAGATTCATAAGCTTGTTTAGTCTCAAAGAGTCCTTTTTCAATCAAAGGTACAAAATCCGGGCAAGCAACACCATATACATCTATATTATTATCTGCTAATTTTATCCTTTGGTTATATGTTTCACTTTCGATAGTCCTTGTTGTACCTATTACACCTATTTTCTTATTTTTTGTACTATTTATTGCACTTTCAACTCCTGCATCAATAACATCAAAAAGTATTACATCATAATCCTTTTTATCAATTGTAGCACAAGTTGTATTACAAGCTACTACTATTGCTTTTGTATTTTTACTTTTCATAAAATTTATTATCTGATCAGCAAATTTTTTTATTTCTTCTTTACTTCTGTCACCATAAGGTACTCTTTTTGTATCTCCAAAATAAATATAATCTTCACCAGGCAAAACTTCCAAAAGTCTTTTTAATACAGTTAATCCTCCAACACCTGAATCAAAAACTCCAACAGGTCTATAATCCATTTAATCACACCCTAATGTCTAAATAATTTACTTAATTAATTTTATAAGAATTAAACATTTTTTATTATATCACAATTTATTGATATTTTTTAAGTGGTTCTAAAATATAAAGTGATGCCCTTTCGCTTACATCAATAACTCTTACACTTTTAAAATTATTTTTAAGCTCTTGATTGACCTGTTTTACAAAATTAAAATAATCTCCTCCCTCAAGCCATTCTACTAAAGAAGTAAAAAATTCCTTGTTTTGGTTATAATCATGAAGTATAACAAAGTGTTTTGCAACTCTGGACATTTCTTTATATAATATTTCTCTATCAGCTTTTTTTATTCCATGAGCAACATAAGAAGCAGTTACAATATCAAAAAAATCATCTTCGAAAGGAAATTTATCACCCGGATTTATTTTGTATGCAGTTATGTTATCATCTTTCAGTTTTTTCATCGCTTGCTTTATCATACCTGCAGATACTTCCACACCAGAGACTTCAAAATTTTCTTTTTTTAATACATAACATAGAGCACCTGTACCACAGCCTACATCCAAGATATTTTTATATTTTGTTAAGTCTATATTTTCTTTAAGTATATTAATAACTTTTTTATAATATTTCACTTGAGAATTAAAAAACCAAGCATAAATCGGAGATATTAAATTAAAAAGTGTTATATGTTTTATTCCCATTTTCTATCCCTCCGCTTTATTATACATAATTTATCCATTATTTTATTTATTATATCATAATGGTATATCTGTGTCATTTTTGACTTCTATTTAACAAATAAAAAATCAGGCTTTTGCCTGATTTATATTAAACCTATATCTTTTCTGTAATATATTCCTTCAAAATTTATGTTTTTAAGTTGCTTATAAGCTTTATCTCTTGCTTCATTAAAAGTATCTCCAAGTGCTGTTACTGCTAAAACACGCCCACCTGAAGTTACAACTTTTCCATTCTTAAGTGCTGTTCCTGCATGAAACAAATATACATTATCTGTTTTATCAAGGCCAGTTATTTCATAACCAGTTTTATAATTATTAGGATAACCTTTAGATGATGCAACAACACATACAGATTTTTTATCAGACCATTTTATTTCTGTTTTGTCAAGGGAACCATTTATTACTGCTTCTACAATATTTATAAAATCTGTTTCTAAAAGAGGTAAAATAACTTGGGCCTCAGGATCTCCAAACCTTGCATTAAATTCAAGAACCTTGGGTCCTTCGTCTGTAAGTATTAATCCAGCATATAACACTCCTTTATATATTATACCTTCTGTTTTAAGTGAATTTACTATTGGTTTTAGTATTTTATCCATGACTTCTTTTGAAAGTTTATCATCAAAATATGGATTAGGTGCTATGTTTCCCATACCTCCTGTATTCGGGCCTTTATCCTGATCAAAAATCTTTTTGTAGTCCATAGCTGAAATCATTGGTATGATTGTCTTGCCATCAGTAAACATAAGGACTGATACTTCCCTTCCGAAAAGCATCTCTTCTATTATGACGGTGTCACATGATGTGCCAAATATTTTGCCCTTCATCATAAGGTCAAGAGTTTCTTTTGCTTGTGTGAAACTTTCTACAATAAATACACCTTTGCCCTGTGCGGCACCATCTGCTTTAATTACAACCGGATACCATATTTTCTTTAAAAATTCAAGTGCATCCTCGTATTTATCAAACGCTTTAAATCTTGCTGTAGCAATATTGTATTTATTAAGCATAAGTTTAGCAAAATATTTACTTCCTTCTATCATCGCTGCTTTTTTGTTAGGCCCAAAAATTTTTAAACCTTCTTTTTCAAATTCATCTACAATGCCTTTTATCAAAGGAATTTCTGGACCGACAATGGTTATATCAATTTTATTTTTCATTGCAAACTCTTTCAATTTATCTATTTCATCAGCACCTATATCTACACATTGAGCAATCTCGCTTATTCCTGCATTGCCAGGCGCACAATATATTTTATCTACTTTAGAACTTTTAGATAATTTATATACAATGGCGTGTTCTCTTCCTCCTCCTCCTACAACTAAAACTTTCATACTACCCCCCCTTAATGTTTAAAATGCCTTATCTCTGTAAATATCATTGCAATATTATATTTATCAGCAGCCTCAATCGATAGATTGTCATTTTGTGATCCTCCCGGCTGAATTATAGCTTCTATTTTGGCTTTTGCTGCAGCTTCAACAACATCTGGAAATGGGAAAAAAGCATCTGAAGCAAGTACGCTCCCTTTTGCTTTATTACCTGCTTGCTTTATCGCCTGTTCTGTTGCCCATATTCTGTTAACTTGTCCAACTCCAATACCAACTGTAGCATTATCTTTTGCAAGGACAATAGCATTTGATTTTACATGTTTGACTACTTTAAACGCAAACATTAAATCTTTAAATTGTTCTTTTGTGGGAGCTTTTTCAGTTACCACTTTTAGCTTATCTTCATATAAATCTATAATATCTTTTTCTTGAACCAGAATTCCACCTTCAACTTTTTTAATGTCCATTTCTTCATAAGTTTCATCTTTTAATTTTAAAATCCTCAAATTTTTCTTTTTCCTAAGTACCTGTAATGCCTCTTCGTCAAAATCAGGAGCAATGACGATTTCTAAAAATATTTTTACAAGCTCATTAGCAGTATTTACATCTAATTTTCTATTAAAAGCAACTATACCTCCAAAAATTGAAACAGGGTCAGACTCATAAACTTTAATATAAGCATCATATATATTATTACTACAAGCAACTCCACAAGGATTTGTATGTTTTACGGCAACAGCTACAGGTTCTTTAAACTCTCTTAAAATCTCTATTGCTGCATTTGCATCGTTTATATTGTTAAAAGAAAGTTCTTTGCCATGTAATTGCTCACAGTCTGAAATTCCATAGGCTTTCAGTGCGTTTTTATAAAAAGCTGCCTTTTGATGTGGATTTTCCCCATATCTTAAATCCTGGATTTTTTCATAAGCAAAAGTAATTGTTTCTGGAAAGTGTATATTATTTTTATCTATAAAATAGTTGTGAATCATTGAATCATAATAAGCTGTATGCCCAAAAGCTTTTGTCGCTAAATAAAATCTTGTATTATAAGATGTGTTGCCATATGCTTTTATCTCATCTATTACTATGTCATAGTCAGCAGGGTCTACTAAAACAGTAACATATTTATAGTTTTTCGCTGCAGCCCTTATCATTGAAGGACCGCCAATATCAATATTTTCTATTGCTTCATCTAAAGTTACATTTTCTTTTTTTATAGTTTCTTTAAATGGATATAAGTTTATAACAACTATATCTATTGGTTCAATACTATTTTCTTTTAAAGCTTTTAAATGTTCTTCATTTTCCCTTATTGCAAGAATACCACCGTGGATTTTGGGATGTAGAGTCTTTACTCTACCATCCATAATCTCAGGAAACCCAGTTATATCAGAAACTTTTACTACATTTACATCATTTTCTTTTAAAATATTATAAGTGCCGCCAGTTGATATAATCTCATATCCTAATTCATTTAACTTTTTAGCAAATGTTACTATACCATCTTTTTTTGAAACACTTATTAAAGCTTTTTTATTCAATATAATTACCTCCTTATGCTTTATAAACTTATATTTATAATATTTTTACTCTCCTACCTTCGATCTTTAACTTTTTCTCTGTAAAAAGCTTTACTGCATAAGGCAAAACTTTGTGCTCTAATTCTAAAACTTTTTTTGCAATTGTCTCTGGTGTATCTTCTTCTTCGACTCTTATAACTTCTTGAAGTATAATAGGACCTGTATCAGCACCGCTGTCAACAAAGTGAACAGTGCAGCCTGTATATTTTACTCCGTAATCATAAACTGCCTGATGTACTTTCATCCCATAAAATCCTTTACCACAAAAAGCAGGAATAAGAGATGGATGTATATTTATTATTTTATTTTTAAATTTTTCAACAATTCCCTTGCTGAGTATTGTCAAAAAACCGGCTAAAATTATCCCATCAGGATTAAGTTTTTCTAAAAGTTTTAAAATTTCTTTTTCAAAATTTTCTTTTAAATCCTTTTTAGAAGGACAGTAAGTATCAATCTGGTGTTTTCGTGCTCTTTCAAGTGAATAAGCTTCTTTTTTCTCACTTATAACAGCTATTATCTTTGCATTTATATATCCTTCTTCAATGGCATCGATTATTGACTGCAAATCACTTCCATTACCTGATGCCATTACTACAAGGTTCATAAAATCACACCGCCTTCTTTTTGTACTATCTCTCCTATTACGTATGCTTTTTCACCAATCTCATTAATTTTCGCCAATACATTATTTGCTATATTTTTATCTACAACTAAAATCATACCTATACCCATATTAAATGTGCGATACATTTCTTTATCATCTATTTTGCCCATTTCCTTAATTAAATCGAAAACCGTGGGAATATACCAGCTATTTTTATCTATTTTTGCTGAAACATTATTTTTTAGTATTCTTGGTATATTATCAATAAATCCTCCGCCTGTTATATGGGCAATACCTTTTATTTTAAATTTTCCCAATGCTTTTATAGTTTTTATATAAATCTTTGTTGGTGTTAAGAGTTCTTCGCCTAAAGTCTTTCCAAGTTCTTCTATATAATCATCTACTTTAAAACTATTCATTTCAAAAAATACTTTTCTTACAAGAGAATAGCCATTGCTGTGAATCCCTGAAGAAGATATACCTATTATAATGTCTTTTTCTTTTATTAAATTTGTATCAATTAACTCATCTTTTTCTGCTATACCAACACAAAATCCTGCTAAATCATATTCTCCTTCTTTGTAAAACTCTGGCATTTCAGCAGTTTCTCCGCCAATTAAAGCACATTCTGCTTCTTTGCAACCTTTTGCTATACCTTTTATAACCTGATATGCTTTTTCACTTTCTAACTTTCCAGTTGCAAAATAATCAAGAAAAAATAGAGGAAATGCTCCTGTTACAATAACATCATTAACACACATTGCAACTAAATCAATACCAATTGTATCGTGTTTGTCCATCATAAATGCAATTTTTAATTTTGTACCTACACCATCAGTACTTGAAACCAACACTGGATTTTTATAATTTTTTATCTCATAAAGTGCAGCAAAACCTCCAATTCCTTCTAAAACTCCCTGAGTTAATGTATCTTTTGCAATTGGCTTAATCATATTAACAAGTCTGTTACCTTCATCAATATTTACCCCAGCTTGTTTATAATCCATAATTATACACCTACTTTATTATTTATTTGAAAATAATTTGTTTATTTTTTTTCAAACAAGTATTTGCTTCCTTCTTTAGGAACATACATTGGGTACTTACCATCAAAACATCCTGTACAGGCATAGTCAAGTCCAACACTTTGTTTTAATCCCTCAACACTTAAAAAATTCAGACTGTCTGCCCCTATATACTGGCATATCTCATCAATAGACATAAAAGCACCAACAAGTTCTTTTTTTGTAGGAGTATCTATACCAAAATAGCAAGAATATTTTACAGGAGGTGAACTTATCCTTACATGGACTTCTTTTGCACCGCCTTCTCTTAACATATCAACAAGTCTTTTCATTGTTGTACCTCTTACAATTGAATCGTCAATCAAAACTATTCTTTTACCATTTACAAGCTGTTTTAAAACATTTAATTTTATTCTCACGCCTGTTTCTCTCTCTTTTTGTTCAGGATAAATAAATGTCCTGCCAATATATCTGTTTTTTATTAGACCTTCACCCATAGGAATATTAGACGCTACTGAATATCCTCTTGCTGCCGGTATTCCCGAATCCGGCACAGGTACTATAAGGTCAGCATCAACATATGCTTCTTCAGCTAATTTTCTACCCATTTCAAATCTTGCAGCATATACACTTATACCATCAATAATACTATCAGGCCTAGCAAAATATATATATTCAAAAATACAAGGCATTTTAATTTCATTAGTCTCAAGCTTAAAAGATTTTAAACCATTATTATCAATAAGTACTATTTCTCCTGGCTCTAAATCTCTTAAAAATTCGGCTCCAATTATATCAAGAGCACAAGATTCTGAAGACAAATAATATGCATTTTCTTTTTTACCTATACATAATGGTCTAATACCATTTACATCTCTTATTCCTATTAATTTATTATTAATTAAAATTGTCAATGCATAAGATCCTTTAATTTTTCTCATTGTTTCTTTTAAAGAATTAATTAGACCTAAATAATAATTTTTTGCTATAAGATGGAGAATTATTTCACTATCGGATGT
This sequence comes from Thermoanaerobacteraceae bacterium, assembly GCA_049700195.1. Classification (GTDB taxonomy): domain Bacteria; phylum Bacillota; class Thermoanaerobacteria; order Thermoanaerobacterales; family Thermoanaerobacteraceae; genus JBNAVY01. Next base: position 19,197 of record JBNAVY010000010.1, on the reverse strand, counting down.
TGTATTAAGTATTCGACCATCATTTTCTAACATATCTCTAAGTTCACCTGCATTTATTAAATTGCCATTATGAGCCAATGCAATATTTATATCCTTAAAATTCGCCACAAAAGGCTGCGCATTTAAAACTTTATTACTTCCCGTAGTTGAATACCTTACATGTCCAATACCTACTTTACCTTCTAAAACTTTAAGATTTTCTTTATTAAAAACATCAGAAGCTAATCCTTTATCTTTTATACAATTAATAGTACTCCCATTATAAACAGCTATTCCAGCACTCTCTTGACCCCTATGCTGAAGTGCCTGGAGTCCATAATATATTTGTGTCTTAACTGGAGTGTCAAAACTATATACTCCGAAAACTCCACATTCCTCTTTTAATTTGTCTCCATTTCCCATCTTATTCGCCCTCTCCAGCTTTCATCTAAAAATTTTACAGGAAGGTCTATAACATTTTCTCCATTAATGTCTATTTTTATTGCATTCCCAGAAACATAACCTATTTCTTTTGATTTTATATTATATCGCTTAGAAATCTCCATAATTTTATCTATATTATTTTTATCTGCAGATATTATTACCCTCCCTTGTGTTTCAGAAAAAAGTTCAACATCTGATCTTAAATCAGAATTTAAATATATTTCAACTCCTTTTCCCCCGATTATAGCTGATTCTGCTAAAGCAGCAGCAAAGCCACCCTCAGATATATCATGAGAAGATTTAACTAATTTTTCTTCTATAAGTTCAAATAATAGATTTTGAAGTTGTTTTTCTAATTCTAAGTCTATGTCTGGAGGATTGCCTTTTTGAATACCATAGCAAACATTTAAGTATTCACTGCCACCTAAATCTTTTTTATTTTCTCCAATTAAAATAATTGCATCCTGTTCATCTTTAAAACCTGAAGTTACGATTTTACTTACATCTTCTATAAGACCTGCCATTCCTATCACTGGAGTCGGATAAATTGCTTTACCTTCACTTTCATTATAAAAGCTTACATTACCACTTATAACAGGTATTCCTAAAGTCTCACAAGCATCTGTTATTCCAAATATAGAGTTCTTAAACTGCCAATATATCTCCTTTTTTTCAGGATTACCAAAATTCAAGCAATCTGTAATACCTATAGGTTTTGCTCCAATAACTGCTAGATTTCTTGCAGCCTCAGCAACTGCAATCTGTGAACCTTTGTAGGGATCGAGATAGCAATACCTGCTATTGCAATCTGTTGTCAAAGCTATAGCTTTATTTGTTCCTTTGATCCTTATTACAGCAGCATCAATTCCCGGACCTGCTATAGTGTCTGTTCTTACCATATAATCATATTGGCTGTATATCCATTCTTTGCTTGCAATATTCAATGAAGATAAGACCTGTACAAAAAGTTCGTTCAAATCTTTATTCTGTAATATTTCATCAATATTTAATTTATTAATTTCATCCTGCCAGGATGGTTTTTCTGATTCTCTTAAATACTGTGGTGCATCATCCGTAAGAGATTTTGCAGGTACTTCTGCTACAATACTATTGTCTTTTATAAGCCTTAGCATACCATCATCAGTTACTTTTCCTATTATCGCAGCATTAAGACCCCATTTTTCAAATACCTTCTCCACTTCTTTTTCTCTGCCTTTTTCTACAACTACCAACATTCTCTCCTGAGATTCTGAAAGCATTATTTCAAATGGTGTCATTCCCTCTTCTCTTAAAGGGACTTTATCAAGATCAAGTTCCATACCAACTCCACCTCTTGAAGCCATTTCGCAGGATGATGATGTAAGACCAGCAGCTCCCATATCCTGAATTGCTACTACAGCATCTTTTTCAAAAAGTTCAAGACATGCTTCCAAAAGAAGCTTCTCCATGAAAGGATCTCCAACTTGTACAGATGGTCTTTTTTCTTCCGACTTTTCACTTAATTCTTCTGAAGCAAAACTCGCTCCTCCAATACCATCTCTTCCTGTTGTAGAGCCAACTACCATAACTGGATTACCTATTCCTTTAGCAATTCCTCTTTTTATTTTATCATTTTTTACAATTCCAACACACATTGCATTAACAAGAGGATTTTCTTTGTAACTATCATCAAAATATGTTTCTCCTCCTACTGTAGGTATCCCCATACAATTTCCATAACCAGCTATACCTGCAACTATATTTTCAATAAGGTATTTCGTCTTTTTATCATTTGGAATACCAAATCTTAAAGAATCAAGAAGAGCAATAGGCCTTGCACCCATTGTAAATATATCTCTTATTATTCCTCCTACACCTGTTGCTGCACCTTGATAAGGTTCAATAGCTGATGGATGGTTGTGACTCTCGATTTTCATTACAACTCCTAACCCATCACCTATATCTAAAATCCCCGCATTTTCTCCAGGTCCTTGTAGTACCCTTTCTCCTTTTGTAGGAAGATATTTTAAAAGAGGTTTTGAATTTTTATATGAACAATGTTCAGACCACATTACACTATACATACCTAATTCAGTAATATTAGGTTCTCTTTTTAAAATATCAAGAATTTTTTGATATTCTTCATCAGTAAGGCCTAACTTAACCCAGATTTTTTCCAAGTTACACACCACCTTTTAAAAAATTATCTACTATTGATCCCAGTATATATAAACCATCTGTGTTATCAAGCATTTTATCATATGCTCTTTCAGGATGTGGCATTATACCTAGAATATTTCCCTTTTTATTTATTACTGCTGCAATTTTTTCTACAGAACCATTTATATCATCCTTGTATTTTAAAACTATCTGATTATTCTTTTTTAAATCTTCTAATTGATCTTGATCAATATAATAATTCCCTTCACCATGTGCAATTGGCAATCTTATTTCCTGCCCTTTTTTTAAACGGGTTGAAAAAAAAGTGTTGGCATTTTCAACTGTTAATGAAACAGTATCACATATAAATTTTAATCCTTTATTTTTTCTCAGGGTTCCTGGAAGAAGTCCTGCTTCTGTAAGAATTTGAAATCCATTGCATATTCCTATTATTGGTTTACCTGCTTCTGCTTCTTTGCTAACTGCCATCATTATAGGTGAAACTCTTGCTATAGCACCTGCCCTTAAATAATCTCCATAAGAAAATCCTCCAGGAATCATAATTATATCAAATCTGCTTAAATCATTTTCTTGATGCCAAACATATTCTACTTCTTGGTTCAATCCGTTTTTGACTGCATAATAACAATCAACATCACAATTTGAACCAGGAAAAACTACAATAGCAAATTTCATTCTCTTATCCCTCCATTATGTCAAAAGTATAATCTTCAATTATGGGATTTGTGAGAATCTTAATACACATTTCATTCACACTCTGTTCAATATTTTTTATATCCGAACCTTCGACAGCCAGTTCTATATATTTGCCTACACGTACATCTTTTACCTGTGAATATCCAATTGAATGTAGTGCATTATTTACTGCTTTGCCCTGTGGATCAAGTATACCCTTTTTTAATGTTATATATATTTTAGCAATAAACATGTTATATCCTCTCCAGTCTATTAAGTATTTCAATATATGCTTCTTCAACATTACCTAAATCTTTCCTGAACCTGTCTTTATCAAGTTTTTTCATTGTTTCTTTATCCCAGAATCTGCATGTATCAGGTGAAATTTCATCAGCTAAAATAATCCCGTCTTTACTTCTTCCAAATTCTAATTTAAAATCTACTAAAATGATATTTTTAAATAAAAAATATTCTGATAATATTTCATTAATTTTAAAAGCCATTTCTTTTATACTGTCTACTTCATACTCCTGTGCCAATTCTAATGCTTGTATATGGTATTCATTAATCATAGGATCGCCTAACTCGTCATTTTTATATGAAAATTCTAAAACTGGTTTTTTAAATTTAATTCCCTCTTCAAGACCTAATCTTTTTACTATGCTTCCAGCAGCATAATTTCTTATAATAACTTCAAGCGGAATGATCATTACTTTTTTTACAAGCATTTCTCTTTCACTAAGTCTTTTAATATAATGTGTATTTATACTATTATCTTCTAGCATTTCAAAAATTATTGAAGATATTTTATTGTTTAGTATGCCTTTATGCTCTATAGTCCCTTTTTTTAAACCATTAAAAGCAGTTGCATCGTCTTTATACTCTATGATATATAAATCTTCCTCATCTGTTAAATATACTTTTTTTGCTTTTCCTTCATAAAGCATCTGTTTTTTCTCCATATTTATACCTCCAAAATCAATTTTCTAAAACTCCTTTAGCCATTTCTTCTCTGAAATTATGCAAAACATCTTTAAGATAAGGATATTTTAAGCTAAGAATCTGACATCCTAAAAGTGCGGCATTTTCAGCCCCATCTATTGCAACAGTTGCAACAGGTACGCCTTTTGGCATCTGAACAATTGACAAAAGAGAATCAAGTCCATCCAAAGTTGAAGATTTAATAGGCAAACCTATTACTGGAAGTAATGTATATGATGCTATTACACCTGGTAAATGTGCAGCCTTTCCTGCACCTGCAATAATTAAATCAAAAGTTTTGTCAGCATTAACTGAGAATTCCTGTGTTTCATAAGGTGTCCTGTGTGCTGATAGTACAAATACTTCATAAGACACATCAAAAATTTCTAATATTTTTGTGCATCTTTGAACTATCGGCAAATCAGACTTACTCCCAACTACAACAGCAATTTTAGGTTGCATAAATATCACCTTTCTTTAATATAATACCCAATTAGATTAATCTAACTGGGCTAATTTTTAACCTGCTAAAGTTGCAAATCTTAATATAAACAAAAATGCAAGTATATATACAATTGGATGTATCTCTTTTGCTTTTCCTGCTGCCAATTTCACTATCGGATATGCAATAAGTCCAGCAGCTATACCATTTGCTATGCTAAATGTAAATGGCATTACAGCAATAGCAAGAAAAGCAGGCATTGCTTCTGTAAAATCATCAAAATTTATATTTTTTATTGACCCCATCATAAGGACACCTACTATTATAAGTGCAGGTGCAGTAGCTTGTGTTGGTACAAGAAGAGCTATAGGTGAAAAGAATAATGCTATTAAAAATAAAATTCCTGTTGTAAGAGCTGTAAGACCTGTTCTGCCTCCTTCAGCTATCCCTGCAGCACTTTCTACATAAGTTGTAACAGTAGAAGTACCAATTAATGAACCAACTGTTGTAGCAATTGCATCAGATAAAAGCCCTTTTTTCATGTTTGGCATTTTACCATTTTTATCTAGCATACCTGCTTTTGAACCGGTTCCAATAAATGTACCTATAGTATCAAATAAATCTACAAATGTAAAAGATAGTACTACATACAAAAAACTTGTGATAACAGAAATAACTGCAACATTTTTGCCAATCCCTAGCAAGCCTTTAATATCAAGTTTTAAAAATGTAGGTGCAATACTTGGAGGCATTTTCATTAATGTAAAGCCATCTGGTAATTTTACAATACCAACAAAAATACCTAAAACAGTAGTAATAAGTATCCCAAGTAAAATAGACCCTTTAATATTTTTTGACATTAATATTGCTGTTATAAACAGTCCACCTATTGCAAGAAGAGTCGCAGGTTCTGTTAGATTTCCAAATCCAATATATGTGGCTTGATTAGGAACAATTATCCCAGCATTTTTAAGACCTATAAAAGCTATAAAAAGTCCTATTCCACCACTAACAGCATATTTTAAAGACATTGGAATCGAATCTACAATCATTTCTCTTAATCCTGAAATTGTAATTAAAATAAATATTATACCTGAAAAGAAAACAGCAGCCAAGGCTTCTTGCCATGTATAACCCATTGTAAGCACTACAGTATAAGTAAAAAATGCATTAAGTCCCATACCTGGTGCCTGAGCAAAAGGATAATTTGCATAAAATGCCATCATAAGAGTTCCAATAGCAGCAGATAAACATGTCGCTACAAATACTGCTCCTGCATTCATCCCTGTTTCTTTAAGAATTATAGGGTTTACAAACATAATATAAGCCATAGTTATAAAAGTCGTAATACCTGCTAAAATTTCAGTTTTAGCATTAGTATTGTGTTCTTCCAGTTTCCAGAGCTTTTCAACCAGGAAATCTAAACCACTTAGTCTCTTTGAATTTACACTTCTTTTTATTTCTTCTGTTTTTTCCATTTTAAAATCCTCCTTTGTTGTCATATATAATTTTGTATTAAAAATAAAAATACCCAGAAAGACAGATTTCAGCAATACAAGAGTGAAACCTGTCCTCCCGGGCTTTTATCCCTAAGGTGTAGTATATAAATACCTGTGCCGCTTGGACCTAACGCTAAAAAGCTGGAACCCTCAGGCACACTTTCACTCATAGTCGAACAATTTACGGTTGTTCGGTAGAAACTCTCGGGCCATATCCCCAAAATTATATGAGCACAAAATATTAAATTTATATTACAATTATATCTTATCAATTTTTTATAAATCAGTCAAGTTTTTTACGAATTTTTACTATGATTTTAAAAATATAATTCGCCTTTAATCTATATTTAATTATTTAACTTTATTTTTTATATTTAATCTTAATGCTTTGAATAGGCTATTGTTTTTTCTTTCCTATTCCCATTCTATAGTAGCTGGCGGTTTGGAAGTTATATCATATAAAACCCTGTTTACTCCATAAACCTCATTTGTAATACTATATGATATATTTTCCAGTAAATCATAAGGAAGTTTAGACCAATCAGCAGTCATGCCATCAAAACTATCAACAACTCTAAGTATTATTGCATGAGCATAAGTTCTTTCATCCCCCATAACTCCAACGCTCTTAATATCTGGGAGTACAGCAAAAGACTGCCAGACTCTATTGTACCACCCATGTTTTTTCATTTCTCTTAGTACAATACTGTCAGCTTCTCTTAGAATATCAAGCTTTTCTTCAGTAATTTCTCCTAAAATTCTAACTGCAAGTCCAGGCCCTGGGAATGGCTGTCTGTATAAAATCTCATCTGAAATTCCCAGTTCTCTGCCAACCTGTCTTACTTCATCTTTAAAAAGCATTCTTAATGGTTCTATAAGTTCAAAACCAATATTCTCTGGAAGGCCCCCTACATTGTGATGACTTTTTATAACAGATGCAACAGGACTGCCGCTTTCTATGACATCTGGATATAAAGTTCCCTGTACTAAAAATTTTACATCTCCTATTTTCAAAGCTTCTTCTTTAAAAACATCTATGAAAACACTGCCTATGATTTTTCTCTTTTGTTCAGGATCTGTTACTCCTTTTAGCTTATCTAAAAATCTATCTTTTGCATCAACTCTTATTATATTCATATCATAGTTTCTTCTAAAAGTTTCAATGACTATATCACCTTCATTTTTCCTCATTAATCCATTATCAACAAAAATGCATACTAGCTGATCATGTATTGCTCTATCAACCAAAACGGCAGCAACCGAAGAATCAACACCGCCAGACAATGCACATACAACTTTGCTATCACCAACTTTTGATTTAACTTCTTTTACAGTTTGTTCAATCAAAGAATCCATAGTCCAATCTGCAGAACAATCACAAATTTCAAAAAGAAAGTTTCTAATTATTTCAACACCTCTTGGTGTATGAATAACTTCAGGATGAAATTGCACTGCATATAAATTTTTTTCTACATTTGCAATAGCTGCAATAGGACAATTATCAGTAGAAGCAACTACTTTAAAATCTTTTGGTGGAAGTTCTATATGATCTGTATGACTCATCCAGCAAATCGTATCCTTTTCAATCCCTTTAAAAAGCGGTATGTTATTATTCAAAACTACTTCTGTTTTACCATATTCTCTTACAGGTGCAGATGCAACTTTTCCACCTAATACCTGTGTCATAAGCTGTGCTCCATAGCAAATTCCTAAAACAGGATATCCCAGTTCAAATATTTTTTTATCACAGGTAGGAGCATTTTCAACATAAACACTCGCAGGTCCACCTGACAAAACTATACCTTTAGGCTCAATTTCCTTGATTTCCTCTGCTTTAATATTATAAGGAACAATTTCGCAAAAAACATTTGCTTCCCTTATCCTTCTAGCTATTAATTGAGTATATTGCCCGCCAAAGTCTAAAATTAATATTACTTCACGTTTAATCCCCATCAAAATCCTCCTCTATTTTAAATTATAATTTGGAGATTCTTTTGTTATTATTATATCATGTGGATGGCTTTCCGTTAATCCTGCCTGTGTTATTTTTATAAATTTTGTTTTTGTTCTTAATTCTTCAATATTCATAACACCACAATAACCCATGCCAGATCTAAGACCACCTAACATCTGATATACTGTTTCTTTTAAAGCACCTTTATAAGGGACTCTCCCTTCTACACCTTCAGGAACCAGTTTCTTTGCATCTTCTTGAAAATATCTGTCTGAGCTTCCTTCTTTCATAGCAGCAATAGACCCCATTCCTCTATACACTTTATAGCTTCTTCCCTGATATATTTCTATTTCTCCAGGGCTTTCTTCAGTTCCTGCAAATAAACTGCCTATCATAACAACTGAAGCACCAGCTGCAAGGGCTTTTACAATATCACCAGAATATTTAATACCACCATCAGCTATTATTGGAATTTTGTATTTGTCAGCTTCTTCTGCACAGTCATAAATTGCTGTAATCTGTGGTACACCAATACCTGCAATTACTCTTGTTGTACATATTGAACCTGGTCCAATCCCTACCTTTATACAATCAGCTCCTCTTTTTATTAAGTCGCGAGTTGCTTCAGCTGTAGCAACATTCCCAGCAACCAGTTCTACATCAGGATATTTCTCTTTTATACGTGATACTGCATCCAGTACACCAGATGAATGACCATGAGCTGTATCAATAACAATAACATCTACTCCCGCTTCAATTAAAGCTTTAACTCTATCCATCATATTTTTATTAACTCCAACAGCTGCAGCAGCTAATAGCCTACCTTTTTTATCCTTTGCAGAATTTGGAAATTCCACAGCTTTTTCTATATCTTTTATAGTAATCAAGCCTTTTAAAACATTATTTTCGTCAACAAGAGGAAGTTTTTCAATTTTATGTTTTTTTAGTATTTGTTGAGCTTCCTGTAAGGTCGTCCCAACAGGTGCAGTTACTAAATTGTCTTTTGTCATTACTTCTTTTATAGGCCTTTCTAGATTATCTTCAAACCTTATATCTCTGTTGGTTATTATTCCAACTAATTTTGAATCAACAGTAATAGGTACACCTGATATTCTATATCTTTCCATTAAAGCTGCTGCATCTTGTATTTTGTGTTCAGGTGAAAGGTAAAAAGGATTTGTTATAACTCCATGTTCTGATCTTTTTACTCTATCAACCTCTATGGCCTGTTTTTCAATGGACATGTTTTTATGAATTACTCCAAGTCCACCTTCCCGAGCTATAGCTATGGCAAGTTTCGATTCTGTAACAGTATCCATTCCTGCACTCATCAATGGTATATTTAATGTTATTTTTTGAGTAAGTTTTGTTTTTAAATCAACATCCCGTGGCAAAATGTCTGATTTTGAAGGTATTAATAAAACATCATCAAAAGTTAAACCTTCTTTCACAAACTTATTATCCAATTTTTACATCTCCTTTATTACTTATATAAATATTATAGCATAATTATTGTTAAAGCTCATATACTCTAAAAGTTTGTTAAATGTCTTTATTATTTGTATTCTAATATAAAAAAGCCTAAGGGCAGAATATTCCTTAGACCTAAAAAGGCTTAAAATACATTCCACCCATAGTAAGATAGTTTTTGGCCATCTTGTAGAGACTCCCATTCCATATTAACAGGATTATATGAGCTAATAAATTATTTAATTTTAATAAACAATATATCAAATTTATATTTCTGTGTCAACATGACAAAAATATAAAATAAATACCTCCAAAGAGATAGTCTAATTAATAGACCATTCCCTTGAAGGTATCATATAAATTTCTTAACTCTCTATTTTTTATTACATCATATCCATTCCTGCACCAGGCATTGGCATTGGAGGATTCTTTTCTGGTATATCAACAACAATACCTTCTGTTGTGAGTATCATAGATGCCACTGATGCAGCATTTTGTAATGCTGATCTTGTTACTTTTGTTGGATCTACAATACCTGCTTTAAACATATCTGTGAATTCTTCTTTATACGCATCATATCCATAAGTTGGGTTCTTTTCAGCTTTAATTTTTTCAACAATTACTGAACCTTCAACACCAGCATTTTCAGCAATTTGTCTAACTGGTTCTTCTAATGCTCTTAATACAATTTTAGCACCTGTCTTAAAATCTCCTTCAAGACTATCTACTACTTTTTGAACATTTTCTATTACATTAAGTAATGCAATACCACCGCCAGGTACTATACCTTCTTCCACAGCTGCTCTTGTCGCTGAAAGTGCATCTTCAATTCTGTGTTTCTTTTCTTTTAGTTCAGTTTCCGTTGCTGCACCTGCTTGAATAACTGCAACACCGCCTGCTAATTTAGCAAGTCTTTCCTGTAATTTTTCCTTGTCATAATCTGATGTTGTTTCTTCAATTTGAACTTTGATCTGATTTACTCTATTTTTAATATCTGCAGGATTTCCTGCTCCATCAACAATAGTAGTATATTCTTTTGTTACTTTTACTTGTCTTGCTTTACCAAGCATATTTATATTTGCTTCTTTTAAATCATAGCCTAATTCTTCAGAAATCACCTGTCCACCAGTTAAAATTGCAATATCCTGGAGCATTTCTTTTCTTCTGTCACCAAACCCTGGAGCCTTTACTGCAACACAAGTAAATGTACCTCTCAATTTATTTACAACCAATGTAGCAAGTGCTTCTCCTTCTATATCATCAGCAATTATAAGAAGTTTTTTACCTTGCTGAACAACTTGCTCTAGTAATGGAAGTATTTCCTGTATATTTGATATTTTCTTATCAGTAATTAAAATTACTGGTTCTTCTAAAATTGCTTCCATTTTCTCTGTATCTGTAACCATGTATGGTGATACATAACCTCTGTCAAATTGCATACCTTCTACTACTTCTAAAGTAGTACCCATTGTCTTTGACTCTTCTACTGTAATAACTCCATCTTTCCCTACCTTGTCCATTGCTTCTGCTATAAGATTACCTATTTCTTCATCTGCAGCTGAAATTGCTGCAACATGTGCTATTGAATCTTTACTATCGACATCTTTTGAAATATTTTTCAATCCTTCTACTGCTGCATCAACTGCTTTTGCCATTCCCCTTCTTAAAAGCATTGGATTTGCGCCTGCAGCAAGATTCTTCAAACCTTCGCGAACCATTGCCTGTGCTAATAATGTAGCTGTTGTAGTACCATCACCTGCAACATCATTTGTTTTAGTAGCAACTTCTTTAAGTAATTGTGCACCTTGATTTTCAAATGGATCTTCTAATTCAATTTCTCTTGCAATTGTTACACCATCATTAGTAATAGTAGGAGAACCATACTTTTTATCAAGTACAATATTGCGTCCCCTTGGTCCTAATGTAACTTTTACTGTATCTGCAACTGCATTTACGCCTCTTTCTAATGCTCTGCGAGCCTCTTCACCATATTTAATGTCTTTTGCCATAACAATTACCTCCTTATTCTACAATTGCAAGAATATCACTCTGTCTTAAAAGAAGATATTCTTGTCCATCTAATTTTATTTCAGTTCCTGCATATTTAGAAAAAATAACTTTGTCTCCAACCTTAACATCAAGCTCAACTCTTTTGCCATCTATGTATTCTCCAGCACCTACTGCAATCACTTCACCTTGCTGTGGTTTTTCTTTGGCAGTACCTGGTAATATAACACCGCCTTTTGTTACTTCATCAGCTTCTATTGGCTTTATAACTACCCTATCACCAAGCGGCTTTAAATTCATACTTTATATCCCTCCTTCTTTTATTATTAGCACTCATTAATTGTGAGTGCTAATCTCAATCTCTATATTAAATAAAGTAGCAAAACATATCAAATCCGATTATAAGCCATTTTTGCTCATATATCTTCTTTATCTTCGATTTTGCCCAAATATTTTAATTTTATACTAAAATTCAGCTTTTTAATCAGTTTTACTCATAATTCTAATTTATAAAACAAAAATGCAGGTTTAACCTGCATTTTTGTTTTACTTTTTTTCTTCTTTATTGGCTGAACCCTGATTTTTAATATAATTAATCATATTGTACATATATTGCTGTTGTTCTTTGGTAAGCATTGATTTTAAGCTTTCAAGCATAGCTGACTGCTGTCCGGATAAACCCAAATTATCTTCTTGTCCTTTTTCTTTTATGTCTTTATTAGAAATTTCTTTTTCTGTATTTTCCTGCACCTCAATTTCTTCTTTATTTTCAGTATTTTTTAAAACATCTTCCTTATCATCTTTTAAAATATTTTCTTCATTTACATTTTCATTATTTCTTGTTATATCGTTTTTCTCTGATTTGTTTTGTGAAACATTTTGTTTCCTTTCGCTATCTTTCATACTGCTCATTATGCCTTCAGCTTTATTTAAAGCTTCTAACAATTTTATATTTTTAACTACTTTTTCTGCAACATCTTTTTTTTCTTCCGGAATAACAGGTTGTATTGCATCATATAAATCTGCAATTTTATCAAAAATACTTGCATTTTTATATTGATCCATAGTATATTTATCCATTTTCTCATGCACATTTGTGACAGCTTCATAAAATTTTAAAAATTTATCAATTATTTCTTTTTTATCGTCTGCCATGTATGGTTTCACTGCTTTTAATATGCCTATATGATCAATTTCTTTTTCATCCATTGACTCTATGTCTTCTTCTGAAACACTCATAAGATTTTTCTGTATCTCTGTTATTTCAGCAATTTTAGTAAACATATCAACATAATATTGTTCTTTTTTATTTAAATAGGGTTTTATACTACCGGCAAAATCTTTACTCTTTATGATTAAATCAAATATATCTATATTCTGTGCTTTTTCTTTTTTTGTTTCATCTGTATTTTCATCGTTTTCACCCTTTAAAATTAAACTGGTTTCCTCATCTAAAATCTGATATTTTATAAATGCAACAACTAACAGCTCTAATATTATTAATTTTAATACATCTCTATTTATCAAAATAATTCCCCCTTGCATATTTTCCTTTTATAATATATGTATAGGGTTAGTCTATTATTAATAAACTAACCCCATTTATTTTTCTTATTAATCTTTTTCCCAAATAAATATTCCAGGTATGAATAAGAGAACTAAAATAATTATTATAAATATCCAGAACCATCCTCCAACAAAGCCTACACCTTTCTCTTCTGGCATATTAATATACCTCCTTCCTTTCTTTATCTAATATAAATTTTTCAAGTATAAATAGAAGTATAATAATTATCACTCCAGCAGCAACAACCTTATAAGCTACTTTATCTGCCAGAATTAGTTATTTGTATTTTTTAATTCTTTATCGACCTAATATATTATACGTAATTTAAGAATTTGTGTTACTTAAAATCTAACCCTGCTAAAGACCATAAAAAACGTTTTGCTTTTTTACGTGGTTTTTCTTGTTGTAGAACTACTAGTAGCACAAAAAAGAATAAAAGACTTTCAAATTCAAATTTTACATCCATTATAACCGTTAAAATTATAAAGAAAAACAAAAGAGTATCTCCAGTTATTGACATATATTATCAACTCCAATACAATTATTATTTATTATATTCATAAATAGTAAAAGAGGCTCTATCTTAGATAGAGCCTAAAAAAATTTATTTGATCTCATTGAAAAACCAGCCCAAACCGCCATCAATAATTATAACGATTAATACAAAGAAGAACAGCAATGTTTCTAATGACCATGATATATTGAGCCAGCCACCACCAAGAATCAAAACAAGTATCAAAAAGAAGAACAGCAAATTGCTTTCTCCAAAAACAGAACTTGTTCCTGCCATAATAATCCTCCTTTTAAGATTAATATTTTGTGATAATCATGCTTTTGGTTCTTCAACAATGATTCCCGGGATAAATAAGAATAAAATCAGTATTATAATTATTATCCAAAACCAACCAAACCCTGCACCGCTTTTATCTACTGGCATAAATATCCCCCTTTCACAGACAGTAGGTTAAATCTATGTGGGTCATAAAGACCTAATACATAATATGTTATCCCTTACTTTAATGACACAATTTTATTTTTTATTAGCTAACAAAAATAAAACTTAATCATATTCTATTATTAGTACGAAAGGAGGATTTAAAAATGGTCTATCTTCCACTTCTTCTCATGCCAAAAGCTATTGGAAACATATATGCTAAAAGCAAGATTGACAAAAGACTAATAACTAAAACATCTCTTTATAGAAACGAATGTGTTCCAGTAATAATTTACTCAAATTTATCTTATGATTTACTGAAAAACAAATTAGAAAAAATAGGTGGAAGCATAAAATATGAACTTCCTATTATAAATGGATGGTCAGTAAATATACCATATAATAAATTAGACAAAATTGCTTCACACAGATTTATACACTTTATTGCTGAAGACTCTATAATTAACACACAACTTAATATTGCAACACAGCAGATATCATCGCGTAAAGCTAATAGTTATGGTTATACAGGTAAAAATGTTACAATAGCTTTTTTAGACACAGGAATATATCCACATCCTGATTTTACAAAACCCAAAAATAGAATAATTGCTTTTTATGACATTGTAAATGGCAAAAAACAACCCTATGATGATAATGGACATGGAACTCACGTTGCTGGTGATGCAGCAGGTAATGGATACTCTTCAGATGGCAAATACAAAGGTGTAGCCCCAGAAGCCAATATAGCAGCAGTAAAAGTCCTTGATGCTAATGGAAGAGGTATTTCATCTGATATTATCGCCGGTATGCAATGGGTATTAGACAATAAAGAAAAATATAATATAAAAGTTGTTTCATTATCAATAGGAGAAAAAGCCTCTTTGCCTTCCTTTTTAGATCCTCTTGTAAGAGGAGTTGATAAACTTTGGAAAAATGGCATAGTTGTAACTGTTGCAGCAGGAAATTCAGGTCCCGATTATAATACAATAACATCTCCTGGTACTAGCAAAAATGTTATAACAGTTGGAGCTGTTGATGATAAAAGATCAAATGATATTAGTGAAGATACAATAGCTACTTTTTCAGGAAGGGGATCTATGTATATTAAAAAACCTGATGTAGTAGCACCTGGAGTAAAAATTATATCAACAGCATCAGGAAATGTACCTTTTGGCGCAGATCAAATAATGATAAACAAAGCCTATAGAACTGCAACAGGAACTTCAATGGCAACTCCTATGGTTGCAGGTGCAGCAGCTCTTCTTTTTGAAAAAAATCCAAACCTCACAAATAATCAAGTTAAAAATATATTAAAATCCTCGACTATAAAAATTAAAGATGCAGGATTATGGACTCAGGGCAGTGGTATGATTAATGTAGAAGAGGCATTAAAAAAGGCATAAGGTAAGACCATATATGGTTTTACCTTATGCCTTTTACTTTAACGACCTGTGTCCTAAACCTATGGCAACTTCATTTAAATTGAGCATACCTATGGCAAAAAAAGCACATACACAAAGATGTTCTTTATAATATGCTATACCAATCTTTCCCCCAATATTTAATCCTATTGCTTTATACATAATCTGACTTATAGCTTCATGGGCAGCCCCAGCAACAGCACCTTCTCCAGTATGACTTTCATCAATTATTCCTTCTCTTTTTGCTGCTACTACAGCCCTTTCAATAATTTTACCAATTGAGTTTGCATATTCACCACCGTAATCTACAGCTGCAACTTTTATGCTCTGCTGCCTATATTTAATTTTTAAAAATTCTTCTTCTTCTCTGCTGGACATAGCCATAGATACTGCAACTTTTGCAATATCTATGCTTTTAAATTCCTGCATTATCAACACCGCCTTAAAACTTATTTAAATATACCGATTAGCAATTGATATAAAAATGGTATAAATATTGCTGGTAGAAAATTACCAATTTTTATGTTTTTAATTTCAAGCATGTTTAAAGAAATTGCAAAAATTAATATACCTCCGACAGAAGTCATGTCATCTACCACAGAAGAAATTAAAACAGGCTGTAAAAACGATGCACCAAGACTAATAAGTCCTTGATACAAAAATACAGAGATGGAAGAAAAAATTACTCCAACACCAAAAGTAGATGCAAAAATTACAGAAGATATACCATCTAAAACTGATTTCGCAAATAAAATACTATGATCTTTTGTTAACCCATCTTTTAAAGCACCAATTATAGCCATGGCTCCAATACAGTAAACAAGACTCGCCGTAACAAAACCTTCACTAAAAGTAGAACCTTCTTTTTTACTAAATTTGCTTTGTAATATATTCCCTAATTTATTTAAGAAGCCCTCAATATTCAGGGCTTCTCCAATAATCCCTCCAACCACAATGCTTATTATAACTATCATTAAATTACTAAATTTAAGACCGTTACTTATGCCAATAATCATAACGCTCAAGCCCACACCCTGCATGACTATAGTTTTAAACCTTTCTGAAATTCCAACTTTTAATAAGCTTCCTAAAATACCACCTACAATTATAGCAGCAGAATTTATAACAGTTCCTAACATTTATTTCTTCCTCTCTTTAAAAATTTCTTTAGAGATATGCTCTCTTGCATAGTAAAATAAATACTGCTGTGCAAAGCCAGATAATTCACCAAATTTATCTATGGCAAAAAGCTGTATTTCTAAGGGCTTACCTTCTCTTTTTAAATACAAATATTCCACAATTCTTTTAATCCAGACATCTGTAGGAAAAGTATCGTATTTCCCCATAGAATATAATATAACACAATCTGCAACCTTTGGTCCTACACCATTTATACTCATTAATACATCCCTTATATCATTTGTGCTGTATTCCATGAGTTTTAGAAGGTTAACCTCTCCTGTAAAAACTTTTGAAGCAGCATCAATAATATACTTTGCTCTAAAACCACATTTACTTTTTGCAATTGTATCAATATCAAATATTATAAACTCCTCTGCTTTAGGAAAAGTATAATAAATTTTCCCTTTATATTCTATAGGAATACCAAAACTTTTAGAAAGGTTCTCTATAACCTTTTTAATCTGTGGTATCCTGTTATTTTGGGATACTATAAAAGATATAAGAGTTTCCCAAGTATCTTGTCTTAAAACTCTTATGCCTTGGCCATATCTTATGGCTTCCTTTAGAATAGGATCTTTAGATAAATTTTCTTTTATCTTGCCATAATCCCTTCCTAAATCAAAATAATCAAACCATATATCATAAAAATCATTTAAATTAGTATTGTCAATTGTTAAAGTATCATCTTCTAATTTAACATTTACAACTCTATCATAAGCAACGCCGGTATAACTGCCATCATTTTCTTCTTCCCATCGGAAACATTGTCCACACTCAAATGTCTCCTTAAGATTAAAATCAGTAATCCCTTTAACTAATACTTTATTATCTGCATTTTCAACATTATATCTCATATTCCTCACCCACATTGAGTTATATTTGTACTATCTTATTTATATATCTTTCTATTTATTATTATATAATTTTTTTCGAATAAAAAAAAGCCAAAACGGCTTTTTTTATTTTAATACCAGCCTTTAACTTTCATCGCATCTGAAACCCTTTTTACTGAAAGCATATATGCGGCTGTTCTCATATTAACATTATGAGTTTTACTAATTTCATAAACACTGTTAAATGCATCTACCATAAGCTGCTCTTCTCTTTTTAGCACTTCTTCTTCTGTCCAATAAAAACCGTAAAGATTTTGTACCCACTCAAAATAAGATACTGTAACTCCTCCCGCATTTGCTAAAATATCTGGAATTACAACTGTACCTTTACCTTCAAGTATAGAATCTGCTTCAGGTGTAGTAGGTCCATTTGCACCTTCAGAAATTATTTTTGCTTTAATTTTATCGGCATTTTGACTTGTTATGACATTTTCCAAAGCAGCAGGAACAAGAATATCTACATCCAAGCTAATAACTTCGTCCTTGCTTATATGTTCTGTGCCTGGAAAACCTACTATATTACCATTTTTATCTTTATAATCTATAAGTTCTTTTATATTTATACCTTCCTTATTATAAATACAACTCCTGCTGTTGGAAATAGCCACAATCTTTGCACCATAGTCCTGAAGAATCATAGCAGTATAACTACCTACATTACCAAAACCCTGCACTGCTACTCTTGCATCTTTTAAATCAAGACCTATTTTTTTAGCCATTTCTCTTACTGTTATAGCTACTCCTAACCCCGTTGCTACAACTCTGCCTTTTGAACCGCCAATATTTAATGGTTTCCCCGTAATAACACCAGGGCTATCCTTTCTAGCTATTTTATTATATTCATCTAACATCCATGCCATTATTTGACCATTAGTATTTACATCAGGAGCAGGTACATCTTTATTTGGACCTATCTCATCATATATTGCATTTATAAAACCTCTTGAAAGCCTTTCTAATTCATCCTTTGAAAGTTCTTTAGGATTTACAGAAATTCCCCCTTTTGCACCGCCATATGGAATACCAACAACTGAACATTTAAAAGTCATCCATGTTGACAGAGCCTTAACTTCATCCACATTTACATTTGTATGGTATCTTATTCCACCTTTTGTTGGCCCAACAGCATTATTGTGCTGTGCCCTATATCCTGTAAAAACTCTTATTGAGCCATCATCCATTTTAACAGGAATAGATACTTCTATAACCTTTTGATGTTTGCTTAAAATTTCATAGACAATTGGTTCAACACCTAATTTGTCACAAGCCATTTTAAGCTGCTTTTTAGCAATTTCAAATGGGTTGAGCGTTTTTTCTTGCATATTTATACCTCCATAATTTAAATTTTAAAAGCATTTTATCACAAACAAATATAATAATAAAGTCTTTTTATTGTAAGATTTCAATTTTTTTTAAAAAAAATATGCCTTAAAAGGCATAATTTTTTAATAATATACCATATTATGAAAATATTATAAAAATGAAATGCATTTCTTTTGTATAAATATGCACTTTTATGCTATATTATTAAATAAAAGTTAAATAATACTAAATATTTATTTATTTTTTAGATACTCATCAATTGC
>JBNAVY010000009.1:0-61431 GCA_049700195.1 Thermoanaerobacteraceae bacterium | reverse complement strand
ACCTTTTCACCTATTCTATTTTTGAAGTTATACTAAATTTTATAATAATTTTTCTATTTTTTTGGTACTAAAAAATAAATATTAAACATAAAAAATATTAGTATTATAAAAATGGTTATAAAACTAATTTTGGGTCTGAAATTTTAATTATATGCAAACTTTTTGTGAAAAATTCGTTCCTAATTTACATTCCTAGTTTTATATTGCCATTTAATATTAATTATGCTATAATAGTAATCGTTTAAAACATTATTAATTATAATAAGGGGGATTTAAAAAATGGCTAAAAAAAGATGGCTACCTTTAGTATTGACTATGATTTTTCTCTTATCAATTTTCTTAACTTCTTGCTCAAAGCCAAACACTTCTTCGCAGCAAACTCCAGAACAAAATGCTTCAAAACCAACACCAGTTGCTTCAGTAAGTGATGGTGACAGTTGGATAAAAGGTACTGACCCTACTAAGATTCCTGCAGAATCTAAAAAACGCATGGATACAATTGTTATAGGTATTGGCGAACCAAAAGGTGTCTTTAATCCATTGTTTTCAGAAACTGCATATGACAATTATGTAAACAACACTATTTTTGATGGATTAATAGATGTAGCTCTTGATGGTTCATATATACCATCATTGGCAAAATCCTGGGATATAGATAAAGACAACAAAGCAATTACATTCCATTTAAGAGATGATGTTAAATTTTCAGATGGCACACCTCTTACAGCAAAAGATGTTGAATTTTCCTACTATGTTTTAGCAGATCCTCAATATGATGGACCCTCTGATCTGTCTTCAGCTAAAATAAAAGGTTTTGATGCTTACTTCAGTGGAAATGCAGATAAAATAGAAGGAATTAAAGTTCTTGATGATCATACTATAAAAATTGAATTAGATGAATTGCTTGCAACTACATTAGGAAACCTTGGTACATCAGTAATTCCTCAACATTACTATGGCAAAGATTTCTCAAAAGGTAAACTTGATGGTGTAAAAGCTCTACATCAACAACCCTTAGGAACAGGACGCTATACTTTAGAAAAGTATGTTCCAGGACAGGAAGTTCGTTTAAAAGCTAATCCAAACTATTGGAATGGTGTTTCTAAAGTTCAAACTGTAATATTTAAACCCACAACAGATGAAACAGCTTTACAGCTTTTACAAACAGGCACAACTGATTATGAAGCAGACAATATAAGTGCTAAAAAAGATAATGTTGACATGCTTCAAAGTTTAGGTTTTGTAGATGTAAGCTTATTACCAAATAATGGTTATGGATATATAGCTTTCAACCACAAGCTTCCTCAGTTTAAAGATGTAAGAGTTAGACAGGCTTTAGCATATGGATTAAACCGTAAAGCTATAGTTGATGCTGTATATCAAGGTGCTGCTGAAGTACTTAATGTTCCTCAGTCAAAGGTTTCATGGTCTTTCCCTGACAAGAGTGAAATAAATCCATACGATTTCAATCCAGACAAGGCAAAACAGTTACTAGATGAAGCTGGTTGGAAATTAGGCAGCGATGGATATCGTTACAAAGATGGTAAAAAATTTGTTATTCATTTTGCTGCTACATCACCAAACCCAGTTAATGATGCTATAATACCTTATGCTACTGAAAATTATAAAGATTTAGGTATAGAATTTATACCTGAGCAGCTTGAATTTAATGCTGTAATTGATAAAATAAATAAAGGCGATTTTGAAATGTATTTCTTGGCATGGGGACTTACACCAGAACCAGATCCAACTAATTTATTCTCAACAAAAGGTTCACAAAACAAAATTGGATATTCAAATCCAAAGGCTGATGAATTAATGAAACAAGGACGAATGGAATTTGATCAGGCAAAACGTGCTCAGATTTACAAAGAACTTTATAAATTGTTAAATGAAGATCTTCCATATATATTCATGTATCAAAGACAAAATATGAATTCTAAAAACTGCAGAATAGTTGGATTCCAAATTTCCCCATATAGGGATTTCACAAACTCTCTGAATCAAGTTGAAATTCTAGAGTACTAAGTTTTTATAAATTGAAATGCCCGGCTCTTTGGGCCCGGGCATTTCACCATTAGGAGGGTAAAAGATGAGACAGTTCATAATAAGAAGACTTCTTCAGAGTATACCTACTTTAATAGGTGCTTCTATACTTATATTTTTGATATTTGCAATGGCTCCAGGAGATTATGTCACAACACAGTTACAAAACCCAAAAATGACTGCAGAACGTGCTGCTCAATTAAGAGCTCATTATGGTCTGGACAAACCCTTACCGGAACGTTATATCAACTGGGCTTCTGGGGTTCTCCAGGGAGATCTTGGAGATTCTTTAATGTTTCAGCAGCCTGTTGGGAAAGTAATAAATACTTTTATGTGGAATTCATTTATAATTGCAGTAACTGTGATGTTTCTTGAATGGCTGATAGCCTCAATTTTGGGCATTTTAGGCGCAATAAAACAGTATTCGATTTATGATAATTTTGTGACACTTTTTGTATTCATATTATATTCACTTCCTTCATTTTTCTTAGGACTTCTGCTTTTGAAATATTTTGCTGTAGATTACAAAATATTTCCACTCGGAGGTATGACTACAATAGGGAGTGACTTTACAGGATGGGCTCATATAGCAGATGTTTTAAAACACATGGTTTTACCTGTAGCAACACTTACGCTTATAAGTATAGGTGGATTAACTCGTTACTTTAGAGCAAATATGCTGGAGGTTATAAAACAAGATTATATAAGAACAGCTAGGGCAAAGGGCTTAAAAGAACATGTCGTAATATTTAAACACGCACTCAGAAATGCATTATTACCTTTAATAACTCTTTTTGCTTTAGAGCTTCCAGGTTTATTTGCAGGAGCAATGATAACTGAAAGAATTTATAACTGGCCTGGAATTGGTAAAGTAGTTTTAGAGGGTATATATATTAGAGATTACCCGCTTTTCTTGGGATTTACAATGTTTATAGCAACACTTACTATTCTATCAAATATACTTGCTGACGTTTTATATGGCGTAGCAGATCCAAGAGTAAGACTCAAATAGGAGGGGAAAAAATTGGACCAAATTGATATCAAACAACCTCTAAATAATAAAAATGGTCAAAGCATAAAAAAAGCAACTTCTATATGGAGTGATGCTTTTCATAGATTTCTAAAAAATAAATATGCCGTAATCGGCTTAGTTATATTAACTTTAATGTTTATATTTTCTTTTATAGGACCATATCTTTCACCTTATGCAAGTGCTAAACTTGATGTAGCCGCAGGAAATCAGCCTCCAAGCTGGCAACATCTTATGGGTACAGATAATTTAGGCCGTGATGTTTTATATCGCTTAATGATGGCAGGTAGAGTTTCTTTATTAGTTGGAATAGTTGCAACTCTTATTATAGTTTTAATAGGAGGTTTTTTAGGAGCAATCTCTGGTTATTACGGGGGATGGACTGATATATTAATAATGAGATTTGCTGACATAATGTATGCATTGCCAGGTCTTCCAATTCTTATAATGCTGGGAGCCATACTTTCAGATTTAAAATTTCCACCCTCCAAAAGAATTTACCTCGTTATGTTTATTTTAGGTTTTATATCATGGGTAGGACTTGCAAGGCTAATCAGAAGCCAGATTCTGAGTTTAAAAGAGCAAGAATTTATGCTTGCAACTGAAATATTAGGTCTAAAAGACAGAAAAAAAATCATAAAACATTTGATGCCAAACGTTCTTCCTACTGTTATAGTATCCGCTACATTAAGCGTTGCGGGGACTATTTTGGCAGAATCTGCATTAAGTTACTTAGGACTTGGAGTTGTTCCTCCTACACCTTCATGGGGTTATATGTTGTCTGCAGCAAACAATATGATAGATTTCGCAAAACGTCCATGGCTTTGGATTCCACCTGGTGTCGCTATACTTATAACTGTTGTTTCTATTAACTTTATTGGTGATGCATTAAGGGACGCTTTTGATCCTAAACAAAAAATCTAGGAGGAATCTTAAATGTCAAATAAAATAGTTGAATTTCAAAACTTAAAAACTTTTTTCTATACTGAAGCTGGGGTAGTAAAAGCTGTAAATGATGTAAGTTTCTCTATAAGAGAAGGTGAAACAGTATGTATAGTTGGCGAATCAGGTTGCGGAAAAAGCGTAACTTCATTATCTTTAATGAGGTTAATACAGTCTCCTCCAGGTAAAATCGAAGGAGGTAAAATAATATTTAACGGCAAAGATCTCCTTAAGCTAAAAGAAAGTGAAATGAGATTAATAAGAGGCAATGAGATAGGTATGATATTTCAAGAACCAATGACTTCTTTAAATCCTGTTTTAACAATAGGAGATCAGCTTATGGAACCTCTTTTAGAACATAAACTTATAACAAAAAAAGAAGCCTGGAATAAATCTGTAGAACTTATAAAGCTTGTAGGAATTCCTCGTGCCGAAGAAATAATGACTAGTTATCCCCATGAATTAAGTGGTGGTATGAGGCAGCGTATAATGATCGCAATGGCACTTAGCTGTGATCCTAAACTTTTAATAGCTGATGAACCTACAACAGCTTTAGATGTAACTATCCAAGCACAAATATTAGATCTTTTAAGAAAAATAAAAAAAGAAAGAAATATGGCTCTAATGTTAATTACACATGATTTAGGAATTGTGGCTGAAATGGCTGATTATGTAATAGTAATGTATGCAGGGAAAGTTATAGAAGAAGCACCTGTAAAAGATTTATTTAAAAATCCAAAGCATCCATACACAAGAGGACTTTTACATTCTAAACCTATTATAGGACAAAGAAAAGAACGTTTGTATACTATTCCCGGACAGGTACCAAATCCAATAGGGCTAGGTGAATACTGTTATTTTAGTGACCGTTGCGAACATGCGATGGATATATGCAGACAAAAACAGCCTCAACTCGAAGAAGACCAAAGTGGCCATAAAGTATCTTGCTGGCTTTATAAGGGAGAGTGATAACAATGAGTGAACCATTAATAGAAGTAAAAAACTTAAAAAAATACTTTCCGATAAGAGGCGGTGTCTTTCAACGTACTATATCAAACGTAAAAGCTGTTGATGATGTTACGTTTTCCGTTAATAAAGGTGAAACTTTAAGCCTTGTTGGTGAGTCTGGCTGTGGTAAAAGTACAGTAGGTCGAACCATTTTAAGGCTTTATGATAAAACTGACGGAGAAGTTTTATATAATAAAGTGTCTATTCATAATCTCAGGAAAAGTGAATTAAGGCGCTTAAGACCCAAAATGCAGCTTGTTTTTCAAGACCCCTTTAGTTCCTTAAATCCACGCTTGAGAATTGGGGATGCAATAGGAGAAGCACTATTAGATCATGGCCTAATTCAAAAAAAAGATTTAAGAAATAAGGTCTTAGAAACTCTTGATATTTGTGGACTTGCACCATATCATATTGATAGATATCCACATGAATTTTCAGGTGGACAAAGGCAAAGAATTGGAATTGCAAGGGCGCTTATACTAAATCCTGAATTTATTGTTCTGGATGAACCAGTTTCATCTTTAGACGTATCAATTCAGGCACAGATAATAAATCTTCTTATGGATCTACAACAACAAAAAGGGCTGACTTATTTATTTATATCTCATGACTTAAGTGTTGTAGAACACATAAGTACAAAAGTTGCGGTAATGTATCTGGGTTCTATAGTTGAAATGGCAACAAGAGATGATTTATTTGATCATCCCTTACATCCTTACACTCAGGCTCTATTATCTGCAGTACCTATCCCTGATCCTGAGTTAAAACGTGAACGTATAGTACTACAAGGTGACCTTCCCAGTCCAGCCAATCCACCTAAAGGGTGTAAATTCCACACAAGATGTCCAATTGCTCGGGAAATTTGCAGCCAAAAGGTTCCTGAATATAGAGATGTTGGTGGCGGGCACTTTGTAGCATGCCATTTTGTATAATATTATATATTTTCTAAATCAGGTTCAAAAATTAAATCACTGGTATTATATTCCTTGTCAAAGATAGGTTTTATAAAAAATACAAAATAGATAAAGCTTAAACCTATAAGAAAAAAAGTAATTAAAAATGGCAAGGTATAATTCTTACCTTCTAAAATATAGCCAGCTAAATAGCTGGCTATTGCTGACCCAATACTTCTTATAAAAGACTTAGTACCAGCAAATAAATCTCTTTTTTCTTCACTGACAACAGACATTGTCTGACTTTCTATCATATTATTTAATAATGTAAAACTTCCACTTCTAAATAAGAATACAATAGAAAAAACTGATAATGGAACATTAAATACTAATATTATTGTAAAAATCAAATTTAAAATATAAATATAATAAAAAGCTTTTATTCTTCCAAACTTATTTATAATATATGGCATTATAATTGAACCTATAAAGAGAAATATACCGCTTATTGTAAGAAGATATGAAACATATTCATCGCTCCAATTAAATCTGTATTTTACAATAACATTCTGAAAAGGAATTATCATTGAAAAAGCCATCCCTGATAAAAGAATAAAAAATGATAATAAAAATATCTTCCCATCAAACTTATTATATAATCTAGATTTCTTACTACTCCCATTTTGATTTTTTATCAAATTCACGTTTGGCAGCAATATACTTCTTAAAAATGCTGCTAACAAAATTGCTCCTGAAGAAATATAAATAGCATATTGATACTTAGTAGTACCAAAAGGCAGCCAATTGGGTATAAAACCTCCTAGTAAAGTACCTAAGCCACTAAAAAGTGTAAACGAAGCAAAAAGCAAACTATAGCTAAATGTTTCTAAATCTTTAGTTTTGCTGTAATAAAATAATAATTGTATTTCTGTTGTAATCAAAAAAGAAATGCCAATTGAATTTATTATTTGAGCAAAATAAAATAAACTTAGTGAAGTAGATGCACCAAAAATTCCATATCCAATACCAGTAAATAAAATTCCAATTATAAAAACAGGTTTACGTCCTATATAGTTTGCCAAAATACCTGCCAAAACAGCAGATCCCCCCATTATCAAGACACCAACTGAGCTAATAGCGCCTATAACTTCTGGAGAAATACCTAAAGCTAATAGATGTAAATTTAATACTAATCCGAAAATACCCATACCAATTCCGAGCAAAGCTTCAGTAGCTGCAAAACTCTTTATTTCTTTGGGTAAAAATTTAATCTGTGAAACAAATGACATATTATCCCCCCATAATATGCTTTTTTTAAAAAACTCCTTTTTAAGGAGTTTTTTAAAAAAGTTTATTTTTTATCTCTTAACATAAAATATTTAACAAAATCATTTATAACAAATGAGAATATTGATGACAATACAATCACACACAAAGTAACTGCAATAGGCAGAGGTTTTACATTAGGGATCCCAAATGTTACTAATGCTGTTACAAGAATAATATCAGCTAAAACAATATAAATTAAAGATTTACTAGGCATTGAATCCCAGAAATGACCTCTCTCTCTAACAACAAAAACAGTAAACATACCAAAATAAAAAAGTATAGAAAAAGAATATGTTCTGATTAAATTATAATCACCTTTAATACCTAAATACTCAAGACCCACATATAAAATTGCTAAAGATTCTAATACAACTAAAACACCTAAAACCATTGAAGATTTTATTATACCACTAACATCCCATGTATCAGGCTCGCGCGA
Organism: Thermoanaerobacteraceae bacterium; assembly: GCA_049700195.1. GTDB lineage: Bacteria > Bacillota > Thermoanaerobacteria > Thermoanaerobacterales > Thermoanaerobacteraceae > JBNAVY01. The sequence continues at coordinate 53,744 of JBNAVY010000009.1, read as the reverse complement.
CCATCTGGCATTATCAGTTGAAATTGATAATGTAACAAAATCAACTACAAAAAGTAAAAGTACAACATCGAAAGCTGATACTATAAACTTTTTAGTAATCAAAAATGCAACAACTACAAAAATTACAATCTGGAAAGTCTTTACAACCTTATTAAATATCCATGTCAAAAGTCTTTGATAAATCATTCTGCCAACCTTTACTAAATCAACAATATTTGAAAGTCCCTCTCCTGTTAAAACAACACTTGCTGCACCTTTTGCAACATCAGTAGCATTGCTAACGGCTATACCAACTTCTGCCTGCTTTAAAGAAGGTGCATCATTTACTCCATCCCCTGTCATTCCAACAATATGGCCTTTGGCTTGAAGGCTCTTTACAATGGTATATTTATCTTCTGGATAAACTTCTGCAAAACCGTCACTATCCTCTGCTATTTTAGAAGCTCCTTCCATATCTTCCTTAGCTATTTCTCTAAATTTAGATGCATCAGTAATTTTTTCCCCTAATCCTACTTGCCTTCCTGTTTCTTGAGCAATAGGAAGAGCATCACCTGTAATCATTTTTACTGCAACTCCAAGACTTTTTAGTTCTTCAATAAATTTTTTTGCATCAGGCCTTGGCATATCATATAAAGCTACTAAACCTACAATTTTTAATGATTCGTCATTTTCTCCCACTGCAACTGCAAGAGTTCTATAACCTTTTTCTGCATAATCTTTTGCTTTTTCATTTAAGCTGGTCTCATCTTCTTTAGTAAGTTCTGCAATAATATTCACAGCACCTTTTATAACTTTAAAAGTTTTCCCATCTTTTTCAATTATAGCTTCTGTCCTTCTTGTCTTTGGATCAAAAGGATGAAAAACTTTTTGTACATATCCTTCCTGAGATATCCCCTTATCAAAAGCGTATTTTATAAATGCCAGATCAATAGGATCATGGTTAGCTTCCTGAGATGCTAAAGACCCGTACAGTAAAACCTGTTCTTCAGAAAAACCTTCCATTGGAATAACTCCCGTTACAGAAAGCTTATTCATTGTAATAGTTCCAGTTTTATCAAGACAAAGCGTATTCATTGTTGCAGCATCTTCTGATGCACTAAGCCTTGTTACCAATACACCCCTTTTTACAAGTTCCATTGAACCTATAGCCATGCTTATTGTAAACATTGCTGGAAGGGCAACAGGGATAGATGAAGCTAATAATACCAAAGCTAAAGGAACCACATCTAAAAGATTTATACCAACAAAATAAGAAACAATAAATGCTACAGATAAAGCTACTCCTACAATTATCAAAAGCCACTTAATAATTTCAGAAGTTACTTCCTCAGTGTGTAGCTTAGGTTTCGCAACCTGCACAAGCTCGGTAGTCTTACCAAAATAAGTTTTAGAACCCGTCAAAACTACGATTGCATTTGCTTCGCCCGATTTAATTATAGAACCAGAAAACAACATATCAGATATTTTTTTAGAGACAGATAAAGATTCACCAGTTAATGCCGATTGATCAACATCCAACTGCCCGTCTAAAATCTTTACATCAGCAGGAACAAAATCACCTGCTCTTACTCTTACAATATCTCCCGGTACTAACTGCCTTGCAGGTAACATTATCCATTTGCCATCTCTTAATGTCCTTGCATTTATTCTAAGTTTCTGTTTCAAAGCCTCAACAGCTTCAGAGGCTCTCTCTTCCTGAAAAAATCCTATAATAGCATTGAAAATTAAAAGTGCTGCTATAATATACATATCCAAATACTTATGAAGTATGTAAGACAAAATAATTACAGCCTCAAGCATCCATGCAGTCAAACCCCAGAACTTCTTAAAAAATTTAATATAAGGATTTTCTTTTTTGTCAGGAACTTCATTATAGCCATATTCTTTTATTCTTTTTTCAACCTCTTGTTTTGAAAGGCCATTTTTTACATCCACTTTTAAATTTTTTATTACTTCATCAATATTCATTTTTTCATATATTACCTTTTTAACATCTGCCTCTTTTTCTGCCATAACTTTCACTCCTTTATAACATTGGAAATTATTCTTTCCCATTAACTTCACATAACTCTCAATAATATTATATATTACTTTTTCATAAAAATAAAACGAAAAAAGACAAAGGGGACAGTTCTTTCCGTCTGATCCTTATGTAAGTCCACTTTTTGAAAAATAAACAGCAATTTGAGTTCTGTGTTTAAAACCTGTTTTATTAAGGATAGAAGTGACATAATTTTTTACCGTTCCCTCAGAAATAAACAACTTTTCAGCTATCTCTCTATTAGATAATCCTTCACATATAAGTTTAATTATTTCTTTTTCTCTAATTTTGCTACATATTTTAGTTGCCTTTCATAACTACTATTTTTTAATCTTTCATTAGACAAAAGGCAAATTTTCTTTCTCAAGTTAGCATTTTCTTATCTCAATTTTCCTATTTTAACAGTTGTTACAAACAAAACTGATAGACAGTATATAAAGGAAAAGAAACCAAAAAATTGCTTAAAACAACCCACCCTTCCATCTCCGCTCTCCTTTACCAGATTATAACATATAAATTAGATAAAATCTCCCATTTTTTCAGAAGTTTTAATTTTATATATTCCTAAAAGAATAAAGGTTAAGGCAAAAGTCAAAAGTATGATTATATTCATATAAACATCGCTTAAACTCCCACCCATTTGAATTTTTTCTATAGCATTTATTGCCCATTTCTGTGGTATAAAATCAGAAAGCTTTTGAAGTGCTTCAGGCATTAAATAAAGCGGCCAGAAAACTCCCCCTAACATACAAGTAGGTGTAATAATTAAAGTAGACAAGGTATTAGAATAACTTGTAGAGGGTGAAAAAGCAACTATCATTGAGCTTAAACCAATAGAAGCTACTCCAAAAGAAACCAGTACTAAAAAAACATCAAATGTTGCTTTGGTAAAACCTAAGTTTAATATAAAGGTAACCAATAAAAGTATAAAAGCTATCTGAAAAACTGTCATAATTAAATTTACAAAAAAATTGCTCGCTAAATAAGTTTTTGGCTTTAAAGGGGACGCAAAAATTCTGTAAAAAGTTTTATCTCTTTTCTCTACAAGTATAAAATTAGAAATATTAAAAGTGCTAAACATCAAAAACATTATAAAAAATCCCAAACTTCTCGTTATTGCCACTGCTGTCTTACTTATATCCTGAACAACCTCAAACTTCAAACTAAAAGGACTGTTTTTATATATATCATACATCTTATAAAAACTTTCTTTATTTCCTTCGGATGCCTTACTCAAATTGTAAAAAACATTTATCTTGCGGTCAAGATAACTTTTCAAAAATAAGGTGGTTTCTTCCCCTTTTATTGATACAATCTCTACATCCTTTGGATTTCCCTTCAAAATTTCTTCTTCAAATCTTTGAGGAATCACTATAGCGCTGTCAACTTTTCCTTTCGATACTTTATCATTTATTTCATCTTCTTTCAGAAAAACAACCTTGAATTTATCAGTTTTTCCTAATGAATTAATTAAATCTTGAGAAATAAGACTTTTATCTTTATCTACAACACCTATTTTAAGCTGTCCGCTGCCGCCATAGGTAAAAAGCAAAAAGAAAAGTGGAATTATAATACCCGAAATCAATAAAATAATATTCCCTTTCCTTCTAAAAAACAACTTTACTGTATTCTTCATAACCAAAAATAGCTCTCTCAATTAAAAAGCCTCCCTTCTGAATAAATAAGCTGACAACACTATAAAAAAGGCCGCAGGAATCAAATTTGCCATGAGGGCTTTTGGTACATACTGATAATTGCTTCCCCATATCACGTTAAATATGGCTGTATTTGTCCATGTAATCGGTGAATAATTGGACAGTTTTTCAATAAACTGACTTCCCATTTCTTTTACAGGATAATATGACCCTCCTAAAAAAGCTATAAAAGGAATTATGCCGTTTAGTAAACCTTGTGCCATTGCTCCGTTTTTTATAATAAACCCCACACAAACTCCCAATCCAACTACAAGAATTATCTCACTAATTATAATCACAAAAACTGTTACGATATCCTTCCCCCAGTTAGCTCCAAAAACATATTTGCTGAAAATAACAATAATCAGAGCCTGTATAAAGGTAGAAAAAGTTACTCCTAATACCTTCCCCATCAATATTTCATGTTTCTTAACAGGAGAAGCTAATATTCTTGCTCCTGTCTTTTTAGTCCTTTCCATATCTATTGAAAATACACCACTCATAGCACCGTATAAAATTATTAAAGTAAGCATTGTAACAGAATAATAATCGAATGATGTTTGTTTAACTTTTCTGTCAATAGAGGTTATTTTTACGAACTCTCTATTTAAATTTATATCGCCGCTATTTTTAAGAAAGGCAGGATTTTGTGAAGCTATAGCTGTCATTCCTTTAAAAGTATCAGCAAAAGAGTCAATCATACTTGCTGCAATCTCCGTTTTTATATCTCCATGTGCATTCTTATAAAAAGTTATATCTTTACCTTTTAAAAAAACATAACCATCATATTTGCGTTTTTCTATTTCACTTATTCCTTTGCTGACATCTTTTATTTCTACAAATTTTACTCCCATTTTATCAGTTTCTTTAATGAAAATATTAAAACCCTGTGAAAGTATCCTATCTCCTTCATCTGTATATATGACTTTTATATCCCCTAATTTTATATCTGATGTTGACGAAAACGCAAAACCTAAAATTCCAATAAGAACTATTGGCAATAGTATCATAAGTGCCATTACTTGTTTCTCATAAAGGATTTCTTTTATTTCTTTGAGCATTATGGTAAAGATTCTCATATTCTCACCTCTAATCTCTCAATTTTCTTCCTGTAAGTGTAAGAAAAACTGCCTCTAAATCTGGAATTTCATTTCTTAGGTTACGTATTGGTATGTTTTTTGAAATAAAATAGTGGATTATATCATTAAAATTCCCCACATCTTTTAAGCTTGTTATCTTTATCGTGCTATCTCTTATCTCAACAGCTTTTACACCCTTTATTCCTTTCAATTCCTCCTCTTTTATTCCATCAATTGAGCCAATTTCAATATAAACTGTATTCACATCTGTAACCATTGAAGTGAGTTCTTCCTTTGAACCTTGAGCTATAACCTTGCCATGGTCCATTATAGAAATCCGGGTGCAGATAGCCTCTACTTCCTCCATGTAGTGACTTGTGTAAATAATTGTACTACCCATTTCATTTAACTTTTTAACAGATTCCAAAATGTGATTCCTCGATTGAGGGTCTATACCTACTGTAGGTTCATCCATTATCATCAATTTAGGTCTATGGGCAATGGCACAGGCAATATTTAGCCTTCTTTTCATACCACCTGAAAATTTATTTGGTACTTCTTTCGCTTTATCCAAAAGACCTACAAACTCTAATGCCATCTCTACACTTTCTTTTAGCTCTTTTCCCCTAAGTCCATAAAGGCTTGCAAAAAATGCTACATTTTCATAGGCCGTTAAATCCCCATAAATAGCAACATCCTGAGGCACAATACCTATATTTTTCTTTATAAATTCAGCATCTTTACGTATGTCTTTATCAAAAACATAAACTTCACCTCTATCAAAACTTATAAGTCCGCAGATTATGCTTATAGCCGTAGTCTTTCCTGCCCCATTTGGACCTAATAGGCCGTAAATTTCTCCTTCTTCTATTTCTAAATTTACATTGTCTAAAGCTATAACATCACCAAACCTTTTTATTACATCCTTCATTTTAACTATCTTCATGAAATACCCTCCCCTTACAAAATAAATTTTCAGACGAAAGGGAAATTCCCCTTTGTCTCTTTATCTTAAATTAATTTGTCTTTCTTAAGAATATAATAAAGGAAATGGTGGAAATTTTGTAGTATACAAAGTCACCATTTCCTCATGACTAAAGTCACATTGTATTTAAATTTTTCATAATGTATTCCATATCCCTTAAAGCATCATTTATAGCTTTTACATCATCTTTAAATGGTCCAAGCCATATGCAGTAAGCTAAATCACTGTCCGCAATCGGTATAATCCCAAAAATCTCAATATATGTTTTATGGTCATTAGAAGCAGCAGGAGGGCTTCTCCTCAAAACGGCAACTTTCCCTTCTCCGATAGGCGTTTTTATATTTTCTTCTTTTAAAACTTCACTGTGATTTGGAAGAAAGCCCCCAAAATATTGATCTTTGTAATAATTTATAACATATATTTCACCTTTAACCTCATCTTTTGTATTTAAAATACAAATTTCATTTCCGCCTGTAAATTTCTCCTTCCACCCATTTGGCAGAGCAATTTTGAGTTTTTTTAAATAACCAATTTCGTTATAGCGGCAAAGCACCATCTCCATATATGGCATGTCTTGAGGTCTATTTAAATCATAAAAAAATACTTTCTCATCTCCAGTCACGCCAGCCAATTTGCTTTCATAAACAAATTTTACTGAATTCCATTCTAACTTATTGCTTTCCTTTAATTCTTTCACATTCCCATTTAAGTCAAAACTTACTATAGGAGCATCTATAAAATTACCTTTATCATCATATTTATAAATCTTGAATATAACATGTTCACCAGCCGGAAATGTCATACTATCAAGAGAATAAAATTTGTATTTTAAAATGTCTTTATAGCTTTTTATTATTTTAAAGTTATCTCCATCCAAAACATCTAAGCTGTTTTTCTCATCATTTAGAACAAATATAGTTCTACTTTTATCTAAACTCTCATACGTTACATTTTCCTTAAAACTGTAAACCAGTTTTACGACCTTGTTTTCAAAATTTAGATAGTTTATTTTGCTATCACAAATAAACAGCACACCTTTATTGTCAAAATACGGCTTAATTTTGCCACAAGAATTTATTTTACCTTCTAAAGGATACTTTTCAAATGTCCCCTTATCCACATCATAAGAAAATATATACCCACTTTTAGCATTTAAAGAATCTGGTGAAATGCCATAGATATACTCCCCATCATTACTCCACACTGGATTTATTCCATCTATTACAGGAAGAGTAAGTCTTTTTGGGTCACTGCCATCAATGTTTATCACATAGTATTCAAATGAAGCAGCATCATAATGGATTCCCACAATAATTCTGTCTTGTTTTGGTGATAATTTATAATATCCAATGCGTTTATTTTTTAAAAATTCACCTGCTATTTTGTTAGAATTGCCATCGTATAAAAGGACTGTATAAAGGGTATTATCAAAATCTTCTCCCGAATTAGGAAGAGAAAATATCAGCCTTATAGGTTGTTCTTGCCTAGTTGTGGATGATTCTTTTAGTTTTACTACATCACAGGAAATTAAAACAAACATCACCAAAGCAAGAAGTAAAAATAATCTTTTCATTTGATATCCCCCAAATTTTATAATTTTTTCTTCTTTAAAACAATTATATAATAATAAAATAAAAATCTCTACATAATTTATTTTTATAAATTTAAACAAATAAAATAAAAGTGCTACAAAATAAACTATCTGGTATCATTTAAAATTAAATTGACTTTACAAAAAGACTATAGTATAATTTTTTCAGTAAAGGGGAGTAACTCTGAATTAATCGGTCGTCATGACGGCTTTGCCCGGCTGATTGAGCATAAAATGCGAGTGAGACTTTTACTTTGTGGAATACTACAAAGTAAAAGTCTTTTTATTTTACAAAATTTTTGAAGGAGGGCTACTAATGAAAAGATATTGGAATATGGATGTAGAAGAAATAAAAAAAGAGTTAGAAACTGATGATAAAAATGGATTAACACAAGAACAGATTAATAATAGGTTACTTAAATATGGTAAAAATCTTTTAAAAGAAAAGAAAAAGAAATCAATGTTTTCATTATTTATCGAACAGTTTAAAGACTTTATGGTTTTAATTCTTATTATTGCTTCAATTGTATCTTTTTCCCTTGGAGAGACAATAGATGCAAGTATAATATTATTTGTTGTAATTTTAAATGCATTATTAGGAATAATACAAGAAAATAATGCTGAAAAATCCCTTGAGGCTCTTAAAAAATTATCTCAACCTATTGCAAAAGTAATAAGAAATGGAAAAGTAATAGAAGTTGAAGCATCTTCTCTTGTAATAGGAGACATAGTATTAATAGAAGCAGGAAATATAATACCTGCAGATGGAAGATTGGTGGAGACTAAAAACCTTAAAGTAGATGAATCAGTATTAACTGGTGAATCGTTACCTGTTGATAAAGTTGATACAGTAATAGAAAATATAAATATACCATTAGGAGATAGATTAAATTTAGCCTACATGGGTACTACGGTGACTTACGGCAGAGGTAAATTTGTTGTAATTGCTACAGGTATGGATACCGAAATGGGAAAAGTAGCCAGCCTTATTGAAAGCGAAAAAAATGTCAAAACACCACTTCAATTAAAGCTTGAAGAATTAAGCAAATATTTAGGAATAGCTGCTATACTAATAAGTGCAACAATATTTGCAATAGGAGTGCTTCAAAAAAGACCAGCATTTGATATGTTTATGACAGGTGTAAGCCTTGCTGTTGCAGCGATTCCTGAGGGACTTCCTGCTATTATAACTATAACCCTTGCACTTGGCGTGCAAAAGATGATTAAGAAAAATGCGATAATAAGGAAACTTCCGGCTGTAGAAACGCTTGGCAGTACAAGTGTTATTTGTTCTGACAAAACAGGAACCCTTACACAGAACAAAATGACAGTTGTGAAGCTTTATATTAACAATAGAAAGGTAGATATTAAAGAAGATGAAGTAAAAAAGGAGGACTATTTCCTTTTAAAAAATGCTGCATTATGTACGGATGCTTTTATAGATGAGGAAGGAAAAGGGATTGGCGATCCTACGGAAGTTGCAATTGTTAACCTGCTAAATGATGTTGTAGGCTTAAAAAAAACCGATATAGAAAAAGAATTCCCAAGGGTTGCGGAAATACCCTTTGATTCAGATAGAAAAATGATGTCAACAATACATATTATGGATAAAGAGGGCTTCAGATTAATTACTAAAGGAGCTCCCGATAATATTTTTAAAAGATGTAAATATATCCTAAAAGACAATAAGATGTTACCATTTGAAGAAATAGAAAAAAATAAGTTAAATCTTATTAATGAAGAAATGGGAAAAGAAGCTTTAAGAGTCCTTGCAGTTGCTTATAAAGATATCAAAGAAATACCTGAAAATTTAAGCAGCGATGAAATGGAAAAAGATTTGATATTTATAGGGCTTATAGGCATGATAGATCCGCCACGTATGGAGGCCAAAAATTCAGTTGAAATATGTAAAAAAGCAGGAATAAAACCTGTTATGATAACAGGTGATCACAAGATAACAGCTTCTGTAATAGCTCAAAAACTTGAAATTTTTAATAATAATGATGAAGCTGTAACAGGTGAAGACCTTGACAAAATCTCTGATGAAGAATTAAAGGAAAGAATAAAAAGAATTTCTGTTTTTGCAAGGGTATCTCCTGAGCACAAATTAAGAATTGTAAAAGCATGGCAAAAAAATGGCGCTGTTGTAGCAATGACAGGTGATGGTGTAAATGATGCACCTGCACTTAAACAAGCAGATATCGGAGTTGCAATGGGTATAACTGGTACCGACGTTGCAAAAGAAGCAGCAGATATGGTTTTAACTGATGACAATTTCGCAACTATAGTTACAGCAATAAAAGAAGGCAGAACTATATTTGCAAACATAAAAAAATCTATCCATTATTTATTAAGCTGTAATTTAGGCGAAATATTTGTACTATTTATTGCTACAATATTAGGCATGCCAATGCCATTAAAACCCGTACATATATTATGGGTAAATCTTATAACTGACAGCCTTCCAGCTCTTGCCCTTGGATTTGAACCGCCGGAAAATGATATAATGGAGAAAAAACCCAGGCAAAAAGGCGAAAGCATTTTTGCAGGAGGGTTGGCCTACAGAATACCCCTTGAAGGTATGTTAATCGGACTCACAACATTAATTGCTTTTATAATAGGACTTAAGCAAAATATAGAAACTGCAAGAACAATGGCTTTTGCGGTGTTGACATTATCGCAGCTTGCTCAAGCTATTAATGTAAGATCGGACAAATCCATTTTTAGGGTAGGATTATTTACAAACAAATACATGATTTTTGCTGTAATAGTGGCAATTTTACTTCAGGTTATTCTAATTGTAACTCCTTTAAATATTATATTTGGACTTAAAAATATTAACTTTTACGACTGGGATATAATTATTGCTATGTCAGTTACACCTCTTTTAGTCATGGAAGTAGTTAAATTTTTTAAAAAAAAGTAAGGTTCGTGATGATCTTCGCTTCAGCCAGTACAAATCCTCATTTGCTTTTGACATTTGACAACCTGTACTGACCTATGCTCGACTGTTATAGATACTCCTGAAGCCTTATACATTATATGTATATGGCTTCTTGTTCGAGTACACAGTACTTCAAACATTAAGAACCTATAATAGTCTTAGCTCGACTATAATACATCCTTTTTGGCTTTTAAGCCTTAACAAGACATATTATAATCTGCCCTCCGACTGTATTTGACCCTTTGATCAAATATCAATCTTTGGCCGGCCATTAAAGACTTACATCTTATAACGGCCTTGGCTCAACCATCACGAACCTTACATTATTATGTTACCCGTTTTAACTTTTTATATTCATAATTTATTTTAAAATCTAATAATAAATTTTACCAAAATTAAGCTTGATACTGAAAATTTAAAGCTATAACTTTTGGATCTTTTTCAAGGTCTGTTTTTGTAATATCAACACTTGGGGATAATATTTTCTTACCACCAGCCAGGTCCAAAAAATTATCAACAGTATCAATAGGAAAGTTAATAAATTCTGTTTTATAATGCATAGGAATAGTTATCTTAGGACTTAACTGATTCATAACTTCTACTGCCTTTTTTGCATTAATTGTAAAAAATCCGCCAACAGGTATTAAAATGATATCGACTTTTCCTATCTCTTTTATTTGCATGTCCGTTAATACATGGCCTAAATCACCAAGATGTGCTATTCTAATCCCATCAATATCAAATACAAACACAATATTTTTTCCTCTTTTCGCACCACCTTCCTCATCATGGTAAGTGTTTACACCCTTAATTTTTATGCCTTTTATATTTTGCTCTCCTAAGGAATCCACAATTTCAAAGTTCCCTTTTACAGCCTTAAAATAATTATGATCAAAATGGGAATGAGAAGATGTCACAATGTCTGCCTTAACATTTGGCATAGGATACCCAACTGATTCATCAAAAGGGTCTGTGACAACTACTGTGCCCTTTTCAGATGTCAACTTAAAACAAGAATGTCCCAACCATTTTATATTCATAAATTAACACCTCCTAACCACATTATACCACAGTCATAAAATCTTTTGGGTATTGTTTAAAGCGTTTGTATATATTTCTTCTGGATATCCTAATAATTTTAAAATTTTTATTGCATTTCTGCTTTCTGCCGTTTTTTATATTTATTTATGATGAAAATAAAGATTATTGCTACAAAAAGTAACAGAAAAAATAAAGGGTTCACCCCAAAGCCCAAAATTAAACCTCCACTTATTAAAATTACATATATAATCTCTAATACCATTTCATTGTTAAAAACTGTAATCCTCCTCTATACCACAAAATAAAGGCGGAAAAACCCGCCTTTTACATTTTTTCTGGTGCAGTTATATTCATCATATCCAAAACATTTTTTATGACAGTTCTAACAGCTATTATAAGAACTAATCTCGCCTTCATCAGATTCTCATCCACTCCTTTTACCCTGCAACTATTATAAAATGAATGGAAATTTGATGCTACTTCTAAAATATACCTCGTTATCCTGTGTGGTGCCATTGTATTTGCAGCAATTGTTATTTCTTCTGGAAAATATGCAAGTTTTTTAATAAGGTCTTTTTCTACTTCTTCTTTTAAAAGACTTAAATCGACTTTCTCAATATCTTCAATTTTTACTCCTTCTTCTTCTAACTGCCTTATTATGGAACAAATCCTTGCATGTGCATATTGCACATAGAAAACAGGGTTATCATTTGATTGTTCTTTAGCAAGATCTAAATCAAATTCAACCGGACTATCTGCTGACCTCATATTGAAAAAGAATCTTGCTGCATCTTTTCCTACTTCATCAATCAAATCCCTAAGAGTAACCATTTTGCCTGTCCTTTTAGACATCCTGACTATTTCTCCACCTTCAATAAGCTTTACTAGCTGCATTAAAACAACATCAAGTCTGTCCGGATTAATGCCAAGTGCCCCCATCGCCCCTTTCATCGGAGCAACATGTCCGTGATGATCAGCACCCCATACGTTAATAACCCAGTCAAAACCTCGTGTTATAAATTTATTTTTATGATAAGCTATATCAGATGCTAAATACGTAGGAAAACCATTTGCTCTTACTAAGACATCATCCTTTTCAGCACCAAATTGTGTCATCTTAAACCATAATGCCCCATCTTTTTCATAAGTATATCCTTTTTGTTTTAGTTCTTCAATTACTTTATAAACTTCTTTACTGTCATAAAGAGATTGTTCTGAAAACCATACATCATAATGAATTCCATATAGCTGTAAATCTTCTTTTATTTTTTCAAGATTTTTCTCAAGGCCATAATTAATTAGTGCTTTTCTCCTTATTTCAGAAGGAATATCTTTATATTTATCACCATATATATCAAGAAATTCCCTTGCCCTTTCCACAATATCATCGCCTTGATATCCACCTTCAGGAACCTTTGCATTTATACCTAAAAGCTGTAAATATCTGGCTTCAAGGGAATAACCAAACTTTTCTATTTGATTTCCCGCATCATTTATATAAAACTCTCTTGTAACATCATATCCTGCATAATCAAGCACTGATGCTAATGCATCTCCTAGGGCTCCACCTCTTGCATTTCCCATATGCATTGGACCTGTAGGGTTTGCAGATACAAATTCAACCTGAACTTTTTTGTTATTTCCTATATTAACTCTTCCATATTCTTTCCCTTTTTTGTATATAAGCCTTAATGCCTCTTGTAAATAGTCATCTTTTAAGTAAAAATTTATAAAACCAGGACCCGCTATTTCAATTTTTTTTATAAATGTTTTTGATAAATCTAAATTAGATAGTATTTCATCTGCTTTTCCAAGTATTTCATCTGTAATATTAATATTATTTAATATAATTTCAGCTATTTTTCGCGGAGGCATCTTTGCACTTTTTGCCATAACCATTGCAGTATTTGCGGCAAGGTCTCCATGTTGTTTCTCTTTTGGCTCTTCTAATTCTATTTTGGGAACTTCACTAATAGGCAATATACCATCAGATTTTGCCTTTTCTATTGCTTTTATAAGTATATTTTTAATATCCTCTTTTACCTTTTGTATAATATTATCCAAATTAATTTACCTCCCTGACTTTTAAATATAGTTCATTATTGCTAACAACTTTCTTATCAAGATCTATTATATATTTTATAGTAATTTCTCCTCCTACTTTTGATAAGTTTACATGTAAATCACTGGGCTCAATACCTAATAAAACTTTCCCGTAAGGTGTCATATAGTCTGACTCATGTCTTTTATTTTTTTGAAAAATCATACGAGATTTATTTGACCCAAATCGCATTAAAGTTACTTTATTTTCTGTTACTTTTAGAGTAGTTGTAGTGCCATCCATTCCAGAAATTTCTGTTTCATCATAGGTTATATAAAAAGTATTGCCTTTTACATAAAAAGAGCCCTCTGTTACAATTTCAATAGTATCAGACTCTTCTCTTTCATTTTTTTGTGTCCCTTTAACAGATATTATAGCTTTCCCCAATTACCTCTCTCCTTCGCTTAATCAAATCTTTGTTTGTTTTTCTTCATACATTTCAATTGCTAAATTTATAAGTTCATCTATTAATATTGAATATGGTTTTCCAGAAGCCTCCCAAAGTTTAGGATACATACTTATTTTAGTAAACCCAGGAATTGTGTTTATTTCATTTAAATATAATTCCCCTGTGTCTTTATCCATTAAAAAATCAACTCTGGCCATACCATTTAAATCAAGTGCTTTATAAGCTTTTAATGACAGATCCTTTACCTCATTTATTTTTACATCTGGTATAGGAGCAGGAATTAATAATATAGATTTACCATCATCAAAATATTTTGCATTATAATCATAAAATTCATTTGAAGGTACAATTTCTCCTGGAATTGAAGCCTGAGGTTCATTATTCCCCAAAACTGAACATTCTATTTCACGAGCATTTATACCTTTTTCTATAATTATTTTTCTATCATATTTCGCAGCTAAATTCAAGGCCTCTAAAAGTTCATCTTCTGTATGAACCTTTGTTATTCCAACACTTGAACCCAAATTTGCAGGTTTAACAAAACAAGGATAACCTATATTCTCTTTAGTCAATTTACTTTTTATTTCTTCCATATTATTTATTTCATTTCTATAAACTGATATAAAATCTGCTGTAGGCAAACCGGATTCTTTAAATATTCTTTTAGTAAAAACTTTATCCATGCATAATGATGATGAAAGTACATTTGCTCCTACATATGGTATACTTAAAAGTTCTAAAAGTCCCTGTATTGTTCCATCTTCTCCTTTTGGGCCATGTAAGACAGGAAATACAATATCTATAGGATAAAATTCATTTCCTCCCTCTTTAAATGCAAAAATCCCTTTGTATTTTGTCGATGCGCCTAGAATTACTGGTATACCCGATTTCTCCCAGCCTTTTTTTTCTATATCTTCTGGATTACCCTGATATAAGTACCATTCGCCACTTTTTGTAATGCCTATTAAGTATATTTCATATTTATTCACATCAATATTTTTAATAATAGATTTGGCAGACATCTGTGAAACTTCATGTTCTTCAGACTGACCTCCAAACAATATAGCAACCTTTAATTTACTCATTATATCACTCCCACACTTTTCTTATATTATCTTTATTCTACCTTTTTACTTATATGTATTCAAGAAAAAATTTTTTTATTTATCAAAAACAAATTTTTATTAGAAAATTATTACTTTAAATATTTTAAAAGCCAGGAAAGAGAGTCCTTTCCTGGCTTATTCGGGCTTAAAAGGTGACCTTACTGTCAGAGTCCTGTACCATCATTTTTTCTGCTTTTTCAATTGCCAGTTTTACAAGATTACCGCAATTTCTTGATGAAACTCCTCCCCAGCCTTCAGTCATTACAGTATCATAAACGCCAAGTTCTTTAGCAAGCTCATATTTTAGCTTGTCAGACATTATCCCTCCACGTCTACTCATCTGCATCTCCTCCTTTTAGTGCCCAATCTTATTTTTGTCCTTTTGAGATGTATTTATACTAATCCAATATTTAAAACTTTTAAGCAAGCTTTATATATAAAGGCTGTTTTCTATCCAAATAAAGCTACATTGTAAGGCTTCCTTGTTCTGTCTTAATAACTTTTAAAATCTTTTCCTCACTTCCGTCTAAAACGTTAATATAAACATAATAAGTATCACTTCCATAAGTTCCTTTAAATTCATATGCAAGTACTTCATGTCCTCCATCAGTAGGTATAAGTACTAAATTAGCCGACTCAATGTTTAAATTGCTGCTTACTTTTTCTTTTGCTTGTTCTACTGATAGTTTGGGCTTTAATAAATCCCTTTTTGTATGATTTAAATAGTAGGAAGTTGCATCAAAACCCACTATATCTCCATTATCTAACGCCACCTTTATTTTTACTATATCCGGATATATTCTTACATGATTTTCTATCGGAACAAAGTTGAACTGAACTGTACCATCTGCTTTCATAGAATAAGTATTTTCAAAATCCTCAAAACCTCTGTCCTTTAAAAACTTTTTTGCACTATTTAAAGCCTGAGATTGAGAAATATTCACTTTTGAAACAGTTCTTTGGTCAAGCATCCATATGACATGGCCGCCTTTTTTACTTATATTTAAATATACTGGTATGTTATTTCTTCCAGATATATATATTTCTATACCATAAGCATTTATCTTGCCATTTACAGGACTATATTTATTTTCTGACTCAACAGGCTTATTTAAAAATTCTCTGCCTATTTGTAAAGCTCTGTCATAAGTAATATCTGTTCCAGTTAATCCTTTTGGTGTAATTTTGGCAAGACTTTCTGAAAAAGGACCATCATAAATTAATGTAGGGTAATTTGTCATTCCCTGATTTACAGTATTCATTCTCACATTTAAAATTTTATTGTCAATTTCGCCCATCTTTTGTGTGCCTTTTTTCCTTAAATTTCCTAGTTCGTAACCACCTTGTACTTTTTGCCTTAAATCTTGCAAATTTTTACCCAAAAATGAAGCATAATTATTAAGTTTTTTAATTGTGTCAAGTTCTTCTTTAGTAAGCTTATTGCCACTTGCAACTTTTTTTGTAAGGCTATAAGAATAATCACCAATCTGAGTTAAAAATTTTGATGTATTATCAATTTCAGGCTGCCCAATCGGCAACTGACTTAAATGTTCCTGCCCTGAAAAAGATTGTCTCCATATTTCATCTAAAATCGGTATCATAGTTTTGTCTGATCCAGATACCATAAGTTTTCCCATGGAAGTCTGTATATTTTCTACATTGTCAATAAGCTGGTAAAAAGATCTGTCATACTGAGCCTGCAAAAATCTATGATAAGATATCTGCTGCTTATATTGGTTATATCCCCAGGAAAGTGCAGCTATAAGAACCAAAAGCAAAATCGGTGTCAAAATACGTTTCATTGTTTAATCACCTCACCTTGCAAATATATGTCTTCCTATTTGTGTAACAATAGGTCTGTCAAATATCCAATAATTAGACACTTTCATTGCATTATAATAATAAAGTGCTCCACCTGTAGGGTCCCAACCAGAAATTGCGTCTCTTGCAGCTTTTAAACTCTCACTACTTGGTGGAAGCCACATCTGACCATCATCTACAGCAGAAAAAGCTCCTGGCTGAAATATTACCCCGGCAATAGTCTTGGGAAATCTCGGATCTCTTACTCTATTCATTACAACTGCGCCAACAGCTACCTTCCCGACAAAAGGTTCACCTCTTGCCTCTCCATTTATAAGCATTGCTAAAAGATATGCGTCATCATTTGTTGTAACTGATGATGATTGATATGTAGCAGCTATATCCTGAGCATTTGTTGTAAATCCAAGAGCAACTTTTGTATCATCATCTACAATACCTGTTATGTTAAGGCCATTATAAGCCTGAAATTTTCTAACAGCAAGCCAAGTCTTAACCCCAAAAAAACCATCTACATTACCTTTATAATATCCCCAATCTCTTAATCTTGATTGAACCTTTGAAACCTGATCTCCAGTATTACCCCAATATAAGTTAGATATTGTACTTTCAGTCATGGTAAAACCATTATAACAGATCAGACCAGTAGCAAATATCATAATTACTGCCACAGAAAGTTTAAATCTCCACATAAAACTGTTCTTCATCATAAACCTCCTCTTCTACATATCTTATAAATATTCTTTGTAGTAGAAAAAGTATTATGCATGTCCTAAAACTTTTATATGTTCTATATTAGGATCTTCTGTACCTTGAAGCTGACAGTGCTGCTTTTTTAAAAACCTTACTTTATCAATTATATCTTTTGTTATTCTCTCTCCTGGACATATCATAGGTATACCAGGAGGATATGCCATAATCATTTCTGCACTTATTTCGCCATCTGCAAGGTCTATAGAAATTGTCTTGCTCCTTCCAAAAAAAGCATCTCTGGGAGAAACAATAACTTCAGGTCTTATTATATTCCCTACCTCAAAATTTGTATTCTTCTTTTCATAAGACACAAGATCTTTAAAAGAATCTACAAGATATTTTACATCTTCAAAATTATCACCAAGGCTTATTATAGCAAGAACATTACTTACATCTGCCATTTCTAACTGTATATTATAATCTTTCCTTAACCTTTTCATAACTTCATAACCTGTCATCCCCGTCTTACTAACATTTACAACTAATTTTGTAAAATCAAACCCTGTGCTTACGTCATCTTTTGTTAAAACCCTTAGATTTGGCTGTTGTAACTGTTGCGCAGCATATTCTGCAAGTCCTATTACTTTATCGAGCATTTCTTTACCTTTTAATGCAAGTTGCTTCCTTGCAATATCTAAAGAAGCCATTAATACATATGAAGCGGATGTAGATTGTGTTAAATTTAATATTGACTTTATTTTAAGTGGGTCTATCCTCTTCCCTTCAGAAATAAGCATAGAGCTTTGCGTCATAGAACCACCCGTTTTATGTATACTAAGAGAAGATATATCTGCACCTAATTTTATACCACCTTCTGGTAAATCAGGGTGAAAATAAAAATGAGATCCATGGGCTTCATCACACAATACAGCAATATCTTTTTTATGTGCTAAGTCAATGATATCTTTAAGTTCTGACGTTACACCATAATACGTAGGATTTAACACTAAAACAGCTTTAGAATCAGGATGATTTTCTATAGCTGTTTTTACCTCCTCAGCTTTTATACCTAAAGCAATATCAAAGTCTTTATTTATATCTGGATATATATAAACAGGTACAGCACCACTTAATATAAGTCCTGAAAAAGCCGACTTGTGTGCATTTCTTGGCATTATTATCTTATCATTAGGTTTAGTTGAGGCCATAATCATAGCTTGTATACCAGAAGTAGTCCCATTTATAAGAAAATATCCATAATCACCGCCAAAAGCATCTGCTGCAAGTTCAAGAGAATCTTTTATTACTCCAACAGGATTTGCAAGATTATCAAGGTCTTCCATGCTGTTGACATCTATATCCATTATTGCCTTGCCAACATAATCTGTAAATTCAGGAATACCACTTCCATGTTTATGCCCTGGAACATGAAAAGCATATACTCTTTCATCCCTGTATTTTAATAGCGCCTCAAAAAGAGGCGCATTTTCCTGATTTAGCTTTTTCATAAAAAAACCTCATTTCCATGCCATTTTTACTTTGTTATAATATCTCTCAAAAATCTCAACTATTTTAAATCTCATTTCAGGTTTATCTGTTTCTATAAGATTAATTTCATCTTTTGTTAAAAATTTTGCCATTTCTTCTTTTGTCTTGCTGTCAGTAATTCCATGTGTAATATCAATAAAACATAGTGGTGGAAACATCACGCACCACCAATTCTTGCCTTCCCCATTTCCTATAACTATTCTAAGAGCCTTATATTTACCTGCGGGAAGAGCTACAGAACCATAATATTTTGTCGGAAAATTAAACCACCCGTATAATGCTTTTACTTTATAGTCTTTCCCATGTTTATAAACTACTTCCTGAGCTATTTTTTGTATTTCTTCAAGATTCGTTTTTATCATTTCTTCTGATTTATCAATATCATCAATCTTTTCAAATCTTTTATTCATTTCAAAAATAACTGCATCTCTTACTTTAAGTTTCAATTCCTGGTCTTCTTCTGAATCACTATTTGCTATAACATGAAATCTTATTAACTTTCTTGATATATCTTCTTTTGCTGCTTCTACATTATTAGAATATACAAAAAAGTAACTTAAAAAAACTACAAAAGCCAAAAAGACAAAAATTAATTTCTTCAAATTAAATTCCCCCAAAATCAAAATGTTATACATATACATTATTGACCTTTTGACTTTATAATATACAAATCTATCTAAAAAGACCAATCCTTCTTATGTGAGCACTTACCTCCGCTTTTATTTCTACATCCTGAAAAACTTCATTCCAATTATCCTTATATTTGTCCCATAAGTTCGGTTGATATTTTTCCAGATAGTCCCCTATACCTAGCATATCAACCTTTGCATCCTTTTGGAATTTGTCTGCTGCTTTTTTAATCATCATTTTAATTTTGTCTTCTGTTTTTTTCTCCATAATATTTAAAATTTTAGTATTCATCATTTGTCCATGTTTTCCAAAAGTATATTCTGTTATATCTCCTTCAGTAACAATTTTTACAATATATTTTATTTTCCCATTATGTTCTTCTACTCGTTTGCTTGTTACAACATTAAAAATATCAAAAGGAACTTTTATATCTTCTCCATCACCAGGCATTTCAAATGTAACATCTCCACCCTTTACATTACCAGTAAGCCACATATAACCCATATTTTCTTCATTATCTAACCATCCAGCAAGTTTATAATTTTTGATAATTGCTGAACCAGATATCCTTAGTTCATCTTTCCCAGAAATAATCTTCGGAATTATAGAATTGCCATCAGTATCATGTATTGATTTTATTATTTTATTATAATCTAAATTTGGAAAAAGGGATGTCCTTCTGCTTTGTTTAAAAACATCCTGAATATAAGCCCCTATATTTGGTTCTATAGTATAATCTTTAAGCATTATATCCTGAGCTTTTCCCGGAGTAACAATAAGATGAAGTTTTCTGCTAAGTTCATAACTTCTGTCCAGAGAATCTAAAACCTCCTGAAATTTTTCTTTATTTTCTACAACATCTTTACCTAAAATAATAGCCTGTGTATGTCCCAAATAAAGTGCTTTATTTAGTCTTGTACTTAAATGTCTGGAAGCAGAAAAAATAGTATCAGCAACTATAGAAACTGAAAAACTTGCTTTATCACTTCCTCCGCCCCCACTGCTTGTCCCTTTTGCTATTTGAGCTGCATTAGGAAATTGAAAAGTTACAACATATTTATTTGATTCTGGAAATAAATCAATTCCAATTGCCATTACAAAAGCTCTGTCTTCAATCTCTACTTTATCCCAACAACCATTTAAAATAATACTTGCAGTTATAATAAATGCAAAAAAGAAAAATTTAAGCCTTTTCATTGTCACTTTTATCCCCTTTTTTTATCTTGATACTTAAAAATAATATTACAGGTAATACAACTATAAAAAATATTGATAAATATGACGAAGCTAAACCAGTATATTTATATACACTGGCAATAGAATCCGGTATAATAGCAATTAAAAACATAATTGGTATCATAGGTATAACAAGATAAGAATGTTCTTTTACCTTGATTAATTTTGCAGTTGTTAAAACAGCAAAATAATAAAAAGAAAAAATAGATGTAAATATCGTAAATGTCCAAATCCCCATCATAATACCTTCAATATTTTCAACAAAAAATATAGGATAGTTAATTGACTTTATAGCCATAAGCAGAGGCCAAAGCTGCTCACCTGTTTCTTTATGGCCAAAAATTCCTACAGTAAAAAACACTATATAAACATACAAAAATGTTACAAATGCAATAGAATAATTTATTCCCTTTTTAAGTTTTTCTTTATTTTTTACATAAGGATATACCATATAAAGAATTTCAAATCCTACAAAACTATATGTAGTAACTAACACACCTTTCAAAAATTTTATAGGTTCGACCTTTAACAGCGGTAAAAAATTAGCCATATCTATCTCATTTATTGCAGGAAAAAATACTATCATCAAAGGCAAAACAATAAATGGAAATAAAATCTCTGACATTCTTACTATTGGCTCAATCCCATATCTTACAAGATACGCAGAAGTAAAAAGCATAGTAAGAATTATAATCTCTATTGGTGTTGTAGGAAGAAGATAAATCTTTAATACTTCCCCAAATATTCTTGCATCAAAGCTTACGAAAAGTAAAAGGTAAAAGCTAAAAACTATACTGACAAAAACAGAAATCGGCTTTGTAATCAATTTACTGCTGTATTCTACAAAAGTTTCTTTAGGCAACAAAGATGATATATAAAGTATAAATCGTGCAAAAAACAAAGATAAAAATCCAGCTAAAATCACAGCTAGTATACCATTGGGTCCTGCTTCTTTTGAAACATCTGAAGGAAGACTCAATATACCTGCTCCAACTATTGTATTAAATACAAGAATAGAAACTTGGTTTGCAGTAACTTTATCATTGTTATCTATCATCTTTTTCTCTCCTGTCATCTTCTATACTTTCCATATGCTCTTTTCTCAAATCTTTCATTCTCTTCTTATCTTGTGTATTCAAAATTTCTGGTCTCCTTTTTAAATACATAATAGGGGCTTTAATTAAAGTATCTGAAATATCACTTATATCAAATTCCACAAAGGGTGAAAGATATGGAACTCCAAAACTCTTTAATACAACCAGATGTGTCAGTAAAATCATAAATCCAAGCATTATACCATAAAGTCCAAACATCGCTGCAAGAATCATAAATAAAAACCTTAACATTCTAAAAGAAATCGCAGCACTATAACTTGGAATCGAAAATGAAGCAACAGCAGTTACAGCAACAACTATAACCATCAACGGACTTACAATTCCAGCCTGGACTGCAGCCTGCCCTATTATTAAACCTCCAACTATTCCGATAGTTTGGCCTATAGGCATAGGAAGCCTTATCCCAGCTTCTCTTAAAAGTTCAAAAGTTGCCTCCATTATAAATGCCTCAATAAAAGCAGGAAAAGGTACACCTTGCCTGGTTGCAGCAATATACAATGTCAGCTTTGTAGGTATTAAACCAGGATGATATGAAGTAAATGCTATGTAAATTGCTGGTGCTGTAAGAGCTATTATAGCTGATAAAAATCTTAATATTCTTAAAAGGGAAGATATCATCCATCTTTCATAATAATCCTCCGGCGACTGAAATAAAGAGGTAAGAGTTGCCGGTACTATTAATGCAAAAGGCGTATTATCTGTAAGTATTGCAACCTTTCCTTCAAGTAAAGCTGCAGCAACCCTATCTGGTCTTTCTGTATTTAATACTTGCGGAAACGGTGAATGCCAATCCTCTTCTATCAATTGTTCAATATATCCACTTTCAATTACACCATCTATTCTGATCAAATTTATTCTTTCCAAAACAACATCAAGTACTTTATTGTTTACAATGCCTTCAATATAAATTACAGCTACATCAGTGTGACTTCTTTCTCCTACCTGAATCTGCTTTATTTTTAAATTTGGATCTCTTATCCACCTCCTTACAAGAGCTGTATTTACTCTTATGGTTTCAGTAAAACCTTCTCTTGAACCTCTTACAACTGTTTCTGTTTCAGGAGGTGAAATTGATCTTGTCTGCCAACCTTTACTTGAAATAATTACTATTTTTTCCGAGCCATCAAATAAAAGTGCCGTATCTCCGCTTAATATTGACAAGATACACTTATCAAGGTCGTTAATTTCTTTTATATCCCCTCCGGTAATTGTAGCTTTTTTTATAACCTCATATAAATTACCTTTAATTTTCTCAATATTTGGCTCTGCCTGTCTTGCATCAAGAAGAAGAGAATGCATAACATGATCATTTATTAAGTCTTTGTCTATCAATCCATCAATAAAAACAAGAGCAAGATTATATTGCTGTTCTTCACCAACCCAGATATCCCTATATATAACATCATCACAATCTTTTAATTTGCCTTTTATATAATCCATATTTTTCTTAAGATTATTAAAAGATGGCGTCCCTGTTTGTTTTCTTATTTCTTCTCTTTTACCAAAAAATTTATCTAAAAATCCCATAAAATTCCTTCTTTCGAAACTTAATTCTTATGTTTACATAATTAAAATGGAAATAATTTTTTAATCACAATAACCACAACACCTGTAATTATTAGGCATATACCTATAGTTTCACATATTATGGCATCTCTTTTTAAACCTTTTTTATCTAAATATCTTGGTTCAATATATGATTCATAAAAACCTGCAATAAAAATAGTTATCAAAATATACATACTAAAATACTGATTTATAGATTTAATTAATACATACATAAAATCACCTTCTATATTTATATAATTTACAAGGACTATCTATTATATACAAAAAAAATAGGCCTACGCCTATTTAAGCACTAATATATTTATTTGCCATTAAAACATCTTCATCTTTGTCAACATCATTACCTATTTCAGGATATTTTGAAATGATAGCTTTTGCATTTATATTAAAAAGTTCTCTCACCTTTTCTTCTAATTGCGGAATTGTAACCTTCCCTATTGCAAAATAGAAAAGCACTTTAATTCCTAAAAGTTTTCCTAATTTCCAGGGCTTTTTTCTATAAGCTATGAATTGCCTGGCACTTTTTACTAATCTATCTATTATTGCTGGATTAACATAAAATATATTGCCGCCTGTGAATGTACCCTCTTTTATTCTTGCATATGTCCTTTTAGCATCAGGAAATTTTTTTATATTATCTTCTTTCTTTACAATAGGATAACATAAATCTGCTCCCGTAGCTTCTGACTGCATAACAAAATCTATTACAGCTTCTTTTGTAAGCATTGGTATATCACAAGTTAATATCAAAACTCTTGAATCATTTATAAAAGGCTTTACACCGTTTAAAACATTATCCATTATGTTTTTACCCTGTTCCACTACAATATCGATTCCCTCAATAGCATTTTCTTTAATTTTTAAGGAGTCACCGACAACTGCAATCTTATCAACTTTACCCGATTCTTTCAAAGCCTTTATGACATATTCAATCATATGTTTTCCTTTTATTTTTATAAAAGCTTTGTCAGGAAGCTTGTCATCTTTACTGCTGCCTGCTAATATTACAGCATTCATTAAAATCACTCCTTATAACTGAAATGTTTCATGTCTTTTACAAATTCATTTTGGAAATTGCGTATATGCTTTTCAGCCCATTTTGCAGCATTGTCCGAATTTCTCCCCTCAAGAGCCTCTAATATTTTCTTATGCTCCTGAAATATCTTTTTTGATCTTTTTTCCTCATTTATATACCTTACTCTGAACCTGTGTACATGCTCCTGCAAATTATTCATTATCTGAATAAGTTTATCATTTCTTGAGGCAATAAAAATTAAATCATGAAATTCTTTATCATATTTTATCATACCTTCACTGTCTTTTTTCTCTAAACTCTCGTAAAAAGCATCTACAAAAGTTTTTAATTGATTTATTTCCTCATCAGTAATTCTTTCGGCTGCTAAAGAAGCAGCAAGGCCCTCTAAAGCACTCCTTATCTCCAAAACATTTAACAGATCTTTTGCATCAAGGTCCGAAACATATGCACCTTTTCGTGGAACCATAACAACTAAGCCTTCTAATTCAAGTTTCCTGATAGCTTCTCTTACAGGTGTGCGGCTAACACCAAGCTTTTCAGCTAATTGAACTTCCATAAGCCTTTCTCCTGGTTTTAACTCACCTGATATTATGGCATTTTTCATATAATCAAAAACAATATCTCTTAAAGGCTTATAATTTTCCAATGGCAAGTAAATATTACTCATATAAACTCTATCCCCTTATTAATAGTTTTTGAATGGAAAACATAACTATATTCTTTTCTAAAACTGTTATATGATTCTTTTAGTTTGCTTTCATCCTCATAAATTCCATAAACTGTAGGACCACTGCCACTCATCAAAGCTCCAACAGCACCTCTTTTTAACATGTCCGATTTAATTCTTGATACAACCGGATACTTTTCTTTTGTAACATTCTCTAAATCATTACCCATATTTTTGTAAACATTTTTTTTATCATTTTTTATTAATGCTTCAATTACTTTTTGAGTATAATCCTGGCTCATAAAATTCCTTCTGTCAAATTCTTCATAGATATCTTTTGTGGATACAAATATATCTGGTTTTACCAAAAGCAGTTCACCTTGAAAAGTATTTAATTCTTTTAACACTTCTCCTATCCCTTCAGCAATTTTTGTTCCGCCTTCAAGACAAAACGGCACATCTGCACCTAATCTAACAGCAATATCTTTCAATTCATTATTATCTAAATTTAAATTCCAAAGTATATTAAGAGCAGCAAGTGTTGCAGCAGCATCAGCACTCCCTCCGGCAAGTCCTGCTGCCATTGGTATATTCTTTTTGAGTTCTATAAGTGCCCCGCTTCCCCCATATAAATTTTTCAATAATTTGGCAGCTTTTATTATTATATTTGCATCACCTTTTGGAATATCATTTCTATCACAAATAAATTCAATATGATTGCTTTTTTTAAATGTAAGAATATCAAATAAATTTATAGACTGCATAATCATCTTTACATAATGATATCCATCATCTCTTTTACCTTTAACATCAATAGATAAATTTATCTTCCCATATGCTTTTACGCTTATCATATTACTCTTCTTCCTATCTAATAATCTTCTAAATAATATTATAAATATATATTATACATTATACAACAATTTTCTATTTATTAAAAAATAATTATAAAATAAGCCACCTGGCTGGTGGCTTATTTTATAATTATATACCTTTGCCAAAATTTTTAACATCAATGTATTTTGATGCATCATCTAAATAATAAGTATTATCATCATAATATGAAACTCTGACCATATATTGTCCCTTCATACCAGATATCCCAGATGTGTACATAAGGGCAAAGCCAAAAGAATTGTCCATTTTTCTAAATGCTATAGAATATTCCTCATCACCATAAATAGACATAATACTATATAATTTAAAAGCTGTTTTATGTTTTTCTATGTTCATATACGCTTCAAAAATAGCTCCACGCTGTTTCTTAATGACAACATTGAAATATCCATCAAAAGGAACAAATATATAATTACCATCTAAATCTATACCATCTGGTGTTTTATCTGATAATACAAGATTATTTAAAATATTAACAGCTTCTTCAGGAAGCTCTGGTTTATTTGTTCTCAAACCATTTATAATATTTCTTTCTTTTAATAATATTGATGATAACTGTTTTGTCCATTTTTGGACTGCAGTTTTGCCATTCTTATTTATTTCTTCCAGAATATCATCATTAGCTTTGTTAATTAATAATCCTTTTGTATTATAAAACTCGTCCATTACTTCTAACTTAGGATATGCATATGTTATTTCAAACATTGTTTTATTTAGATTCACTTTTGTTCACTCCTTAATACCTATAATTTTTCTAGTTTTATTATATCATTCGATATCAAATTAAACTACTGTAGTATTTTAAAAACTTTTTAAAATAAAACGAAGATTATTCTCAAAATATTTTGAACAATCTTCGCTCTGTTTTAATTATACTGATTTGTTCGGAATAATAAGTTTCATACCTTCTGATATTTCATTTCCATCAATTTCGTTTGCTTCTAATATATCATTTATGCTTACCATATATCTTTTAGCAATATCCCACAAACTTTCACCTTTCTGAACAATATAAATAACTATACTATGCCTGTCATCATTTCTTGGTAAATCAACTTCATTAACATCAACAATAAGATTATATTCATTTTCTTCAAACACTTCTGCATATGTATCAACTATAAACTTAACTTCAATTTCTTTCATAGCAAGTATCTCAAAAGACACATAATTTACCTCTATATCTATAATAATTGAACCTTCTGTATTATAATTTTCTACAAAAGTCTTAAAAGGATATTCATCACTATAAGATTTAATTTTTCCCCCTTCATCCAGATATATTAAACTATAATCCAAAATTCCTTCTACAATTATTTTATTGTCAGAAAACATATAATCTGTAATTACAGGATTTACAATCACATCAACAACCTTTTTAAGTAAAAAAGGCAATTCGACTGAAACTTTTATTGCAGACTGTGATTTTATACTTACAATATCTACAATACTTCTAAAACTCTCTGTTACAGGCTCAACATAACTTTTTATCCCATATACATCTACAGGGATTTCAATTTCCTGCGACTCTGTAACCAAAGCCTGTATTCTTAAAACTACCTCAACATCTATAAAACTGTTTTGTGTATTTTCATCCTCTTTTATATCTATATTTGTTTCTATAACCTGTTCTGTTGTAGAAACCTCCATATAACTTAATGCTCCCGGTATATCTATAAAACTCGAATAACCTAATTCACCTTCTATTGTCGCAAATTGCCCTTCTTCTGTTTTGTATAAAATTCTGCAATTTACTTTACCCTGTACAACCACTTTATTGTCATTTAATCTGGTTTCTTCAGGTTTAACCAAAAAGTCTGTCCTTAAAATAGAAACAATCCTTGATTCACCATCAAGTATATTCAACTGATCTTTCAAAAAAACTTCACTACTATTTTGCCCTACAGTATATAAAAATTTCATTGGTTTTTTTAAAGACTGAATAAGTTCACTGTCCTCTGCATTTACTATTACTTCTTTTTTCTCGGTCCTAAATACTTTTACACTTACACGCAAAATTAATTTTAAATTGATTTTTCTGCTGTTTATTATTTTATAATCCACATGCTCTGGCTTAACATATACCACATACCTTGCTCCTCTTTCAATATTATCTCCTTCTAAAACAGTAGAAAAATCTATAAGCTTCTGAATTCTTTCTATATCACTTGAATCATCATTTGAATATAGAATATCAATAATAGCTTGACCTTCTATATTTAATTTACCTTCACCAGCTAAATATTCTTTAACATATGAATCAGGGCTTATTGCCAGAACACCTAATAAATCAGGTTTATCTTCAGGCACAATAATATCGCTTTCCACTAAAACTTGATTATCATATAGCCCTAGTAAACTGTCAAATTCCAGGGTATCTTTAATAACCTTTGGCATATTTCTACCTCCTTATAACATAATAAAAGCATTAAACATAATTTGCTAATATAATAATATATAATTGCAGGTAAAAATATGCCACAAAAATAAAGAACTGAAAAAATCAGTTCTTTACATACATTGTATTTTCTTTTCCCCGTCCATCACTGTGAGTTCTACCGTGTCCGTCAGGATGTCAGAATAACTATATGAAACCCTACGGGATGCCCCTTGCCCATCAATCATAACAATAAAAATACTTGGATATGTTTTTTCAAGAAACCCTTCTTTGACTATGATCTTTTTGCGTCCACCATTTGTCTTTAAGCGTACTCTTGATCCAACATGATTTTCAAGCTGCCGTTTTATTTCACTAAGGGCTAATCTATCGGCCAACTCCATCAACTCCTTAAACACCATTGTGAAAATATTATAACACATTTTTCAATCCATGTCAAGAAAATATAATATTATATCAGTCATTACCCTATCTTGTCAATATTATTTTATACCTGAAAAAGCTAAAAAATCCTCGAAATACAGCTATTATTTCTATATAACAGCTTTTTTTGGCTTTAAATAGATAAAACGGACTTTAAAGTCCGTTTTATCTATTTAAAATTTCCCTTTAGGAATACCATATCTGAATTTACCCATAGTCTGAAGTCCCCCTATTCCTGCAGATCCAGTTACAGTGTTTTCTAAAAGTTCTTCAATTTTTACCAGCTCATTTATATGCGAAAATGCAACTTTCTCACTTACCAATACAGGATCTAAACAGTGTATCAATACTCTATCTGGAGAACTAGCATAATTAGCTCCAGCCTTAATTAGAGCTTCATAATTTGATTGACATGCGCCAGCAAATATTACAAGATTATCTAATGAAGGTTCATATTTCCTCGCATTTTTAACAGCTTCTATAAAATATTTTGAATTCCTGTAATTGTCAATATCTTCAAAATTTCTTCTGTTTTTAATACTGTCATGACCAGTTAAAACTAAAATATCAGGTCTGTGTTCATCTAAAAACTGAAATATTTTCTGAGGCTGTTCTTTTTCCTCAACAACATACCCTATAGCCTCCATACCAGCTTTTCTATACGCCTCAAGACATATATTAAGATATTCTTCATCTCCGTCTATGTGAAGAACTTTTCCTGGTTTTCCATAAGGCTCTTGCCGATTTGAACGCATCACGCCTTTTTTTATTGTGTTGCTTTTTGAAAAAGCAATTTTTTTTAGAAGATATTCAGCTTTTTCTCTGTAAGGTTTATCATATTCTAAAATACTAGACCTTGAAACCTCCTCAAGATCATCTTCTGGTGCATCTGCAATTATCCTCATATTTATTCCATGAAGCAAATAATGTTTAACACCTTTATTTTCAATTATATTTATAATTTTAAATAATATATCTGAATTATAAGATTTCCGAGTAACAATGTCATTTATTCTGAAAGACATAATATACCCTCCTGCATATATTTATTTTTAATTCATAATATGCAGGAGGTGATATGTTAGTGTATATATACCTATTCTTCCATTTGCTTTCCCAAAAAGGCAGCAGCTGTTTCCGCAATTTTTTCTTCTATTTCACTTAAGGTCTCCCCTGATTCTTTTGTAAAAATCACAACACTGCCAATAGTATCACCTCTTGATATAATTGGTGCTATAGCCTGATATGCTACATTAAAATCCTGACCTTCTACTATATTTATTGTTCCTTTATCTTTACCTCCTAATAATACGGTTTTTTTATCTAATATATACTTTTCAAGTTCCTGACTTATTGGTTTATCAATTAACTCTTTTTTCGAAGCACCTGAAACTGCAATTACACTATCTCCATCTGTAATACACACAGAATGTTTTGTTGACTGATAAATACTATCAGCATATTCTTGTGCAAAATCTCCAAGTTCACTTATAGGAGAATACTTCTTAAGTATTATTTCACCTTCTTTATCTGTAAAAATTTCAAGAGGGTCTCCTTCTTTAATTCTTAAGGTTCTCCTTATCTCTTTAGGAATTACCACCCTGCCAAGGTCGTCTATTCTTCTTACTATTCCTGTTGCTTTCAAATTTTGTACCTCCATTTCCTAAAATTTTAAGTTCATGATTAGTATTTATGATTTTCCATAAATTTATACGTAAAAAAGGCACTTAGTGCCTTTTTTACGTATAAATTTTACCTATAAATATTTTTAACTAACTGTAACTTTAATATTCTGTGGAAACTTTTCTACTTTAGCTTCTTTTTCAAGAGCATCATATTTTTCTTTTATAACTGAATTTTTTTTATTATCTAAAAGATATTTCTCGATGCTGTCTTTAACTTCATCAAATGGTTTAATAGTTACTCCTTCAGATTTAATTATATGGTATCCATACTGAGTTTTTACAGGTTTAGATATTTCACCTTTTTTTAGTGCAAAAACCGCTTTATCAAATTCAGGTACCATTACACCATGTGGAAATTCTCCTAAATCCCCACCTTTATCCTTGTTTGAAGTGTCTATAGAGTATTCTTTTGCAAGAGCAGCAAAGTCAGCACCTTTCATAAGCTTGTCATAAATTTCATTTGCAGTCTTTTCATCTGGAACTAATATATGACTTGCTTTTACAACCTCAAACTGATTTTTATTTTCATCATAATATTTTTTTACTTCTTCTGGAGTCACCTTGACATCTTTTGTATAATCATCAAAAAGTTTTGTAATAATTAAATAATCTTTTACATCTTGTTTAGTTATATCTTTATTGGTCTGTTTTTCTTTATCATATTCATTTGTAACTTCTTTATCAGTTACCTTTATATTTTTCTTTTCAGCTTCCTGAAGCAGTATTTTTTGTGTAACAAGATTATTAAGGACGTTTTCCTTTACTGCATCTATTAATTTTTTACCTTGATAATCTTGATTCCAGACATTTTTATTATATGATGGATCACTTTCTATCTGCTTTTTAACCTGATCAAAGGCTTTCTTGTATTCCTCATTTGTTATATCCTGCCCATTTACCTTTGCTACAATATCATTTTTTGAAGAACATGAAGCTATTATAAAAATTGATAATAATAAAACTACTAAAAAAATAAACTTCTTTTTCAAAACACACATCCTCCTGACATTTTTTAAACTTACAATAAGTACAAGGTTTTTAAAAACAAAAAATAATGCCTTATACCTTTTGTCTTACTATCTAATTATATATTAATTTTTACCTGCCTGCAAATTTTTAATTTTTTCTACTAAATCAATTAATTCCTCTTGTATAGTTTCTTTTTTTATTATTTTATACACAAGGTAAGGAGGAATCTGATTAGAAAATATTATTCTGTTTGGATATTCCTTTGCTATTAATTCTATAGTTTCATGATTTATTGATTTTTCATCTTTAAATTTTAAAATTACCGAGCCATTTCTTTCAACAATTTCCGTGACAAAAATCTTAGATGCCTGAGATTTCAGATATGCAATATCTAAAAGTACTCCAACAGCTTTTGGATAATCACCAAATCTATCTATCAGCTCCTCTGAAACTTCCCTCATATCTTCCCTTGATTCTATTGAAGCAATCTTTTTGTACATTTCTAACCTTGAATCTTCATCTTTAATATATAAAGAATCAATATATGCATCAACTTTTATATCTAAAGAAGTATTAACTTCCTCTCCCTTAATCTCACCTTTTAAACTTCTCACAGCATCCTCTAAAAGTTTAAGATACATATCATAACCTATAGCATCTATATGACCATGCTGTTCTTGCCCTAATAAATTACCTGCCCCACGTATTTCGAGATCCCTCATAGCTATTTTAAATCCAGACCCAAACTCTGTAAACTCTTTAATAGCCTCTAGACGCTTTTCTGCTACCTCAGTAAGGACTTTATCTTTTCTATATGTGAAATAAGCATAAGCAAGCCTGTTAGATCTTCCAACACGGCCTCTTAACTGATAAAGCTGAGATAGTCCTAACTTATCAGCATCATTAATTATAATAGTATTTACATTAGGAATATCAAGTCCAGTCTCTATAATTGTAGTACAAACTAAAACGTCATATTCACCCTTCAAAAAATCAACCATAACATCTTCAAGCTGATTTTCATCCATTTGCCCATGAGCTACAGCTACACGACAATTTGGTATAAGTTCTTTAATGAGTAAAGCCATCTTTTCTATGCCATTTACCCTATTATGAACAAAATAAACCTGTCCTCCTCTTCCCATTTCTTTTAATATTGCATCCTTTATAATTTCCTCATTAAATTCTACTACATAAGTTTCAACCGGAAACCTTTCCTCTGGAGGATTTTCCAAAACGCTCATATCTCTTATTCCAATTAACGACATATGCAGAGTCCTTGGAATAGGAGTAGCTGAAAGAGATAATACATCAATATTTTCTTTTAATTTTTTTATTTTTTCCTTATGTTTTACACCAAACCTATGTTCTTCATCAATTATAAGTAAACCTAAATCCTTAAATTTTATATCTTTTTGTAAAAGTCTATGAGTCCCAACTATTATATCAATATTTCCTTCTGCCAATGCTTTTATAATCTGCCCCTGCTCTTTATAGGATCTAAATCTGCTTAACATCTCAACTTTTATAGGAAAATCCTTAAATCTTTCTGCAAAATTTGTATAATGCTGCTGTGCAAGTATTGTAGTTGGGCATAAAAAAGCCACCTGCTTTCCATCAGCAGCAGCTTTAAAAGCAGCTCTTAACGCAACTTCTGTCTTCCCATATCCTACATCTCCGCACAAAAGCCTGTCCATAGGCCTTTCTTTTTCCATATCCTCTTTTATCTCTTTTATACAGCGCAATTGATCTTCTGTCTCTTCATAAGGAAATTGCTCTTCAAATTCCTTTTGCCATGGAGTATCTGGAGAAAAAGCATAACCTTTAACTGTCTGTCTCTTTGCATAAAGCTTTATTAAGTCCTTAGCAATATCTTCAACAGCTTTTTTTGCCTTTCTTTTCGCCCTAATCCATTCACTTCCTCCTAATTTATTTAACTTAGGTACAACATCGTCCGGTCCTATATATTTTTGAATTAGATTCATCTGTTCAACAGGCAAAAAAAGCTTGTCTTTCCCAGCATAAATTATTTTTAAATAATCCTTAATTACGCCATCAGACTTAATTTTTTCAATTCCCTCATATTTACCTATCCCATAATTTGAATGAACAACATATGAACCTACAGTTAATTCTGAAAAATCTTTTATATTATCATAGCCCTTTATAGCTCTAGACTTCCTTACTTTTTTGGACTGGCCGAATATTTCTTTGTCACTTATTACTGCAAACTTTGCATCAACATATTCAAAACCCTTGCTCAAAGAACCAGGATATAAAACTATTTGTCCGTTTTTAATATCATATTCTGTATCTTCTGTAATAACAGTTTCTATTCCGTAATTCATAAGTTCATTTTTTAATATAGATGCTCTTTCTTTATTTCCTGTCATAAGCAAAACTTTATAGCCAGAAGTTTTATAATACTTTAAATCATCAACAAGAATATCTATTTTCCCATGAAACGGATGCATAGACTTTGAAATAAAGTTAACAATGTCCCTTGGCTGCAGTTCCCCATCCTGCCTTACCAAAGTATTCATAAGTATTGTTGGAAACTTTTCGACCTTTTTTAAAATATCTTCATAATCAAATATAAGCTTTGACTGTTCAGGTAAAACTTCTCCTTTTTCTAAAAGTGTCTTAAAATTCTCATTAAATTCTTTACGTATATTATTTATTTTCTGCTTTATGCGTAAACTCTCGTCTAAAATTACTATAGAATCCTTTGGAAGATAATCAAATATAGAATTAGGTACTGTATAAAAATAGTCTATAAGTTCATTTATATTCTCAAACCTTTTAAATTCACTTAAATTCTCCATTATTTCTTCAAATTTATCTTTTAACTTTTGTGAAATACCACTTTTTATCTTTTCTATTTTATTTAAATACATATTTAAATGTTTTGATATATTAGAAATGCCCTGATTTATTTCCAAAGACTCTGCAATAAATTCTTTAGCAGGTGATATAACACAAATATCAGTATTGCTAATAGACCTTTGTGTTAAAACGTCAAACTTCCTTATAGAATCAATCTCATCATCAAAAAGCTCAATTCTAAAAGCATAATCTTCTATCAAAGGAAAAATATCTATTATTCCGCCTCTTATGCTAAACTGTCCTTTACCCTCCACAGATTCAACTCTTTCATACCCCATAACAATTAAATTTTTAATAAAATCGTCTAAAAGTATTCTGTCATTAACTTTATACTCAAAATAATATTTTTTATACAGCTCTAATGGTATAAGCTTTCCACAAACTGCATCTGCTGAAACCACAATTCCATGAGGTTTACCGTCTATAATTTTTGTTATTACATTTAATCTTTCAGACGTAATATTCTGACTAGCTGCATCTATTTTATAAAAAAGTGCCTCACGTGGTGGAAACAAATAAGCATTGCCTTTAGTAAAACTTGATAAATCTTCATATATGATCCTTGCCTCAACATTATCATAAGTAACAAATAAAACTGTTTTATTAAAAACATTCATTATATGATTTGTAATATGGGCTTTTTGTGATTCAGTAAGTCCATATGCAAGAATTGGAGTTTCTCCCCTTGAAACTTTTTCTATAATTCCTTGGACTTCCCTTAAACGTTTAATTTGTTCTGTAAACATATCCTCACCCCTGCATTACTAAATTCAAAACCAAAAAACATTAATTTCATCCACCATTAAAATTACTCATTGCATGTTCAATGCCATTTTCTAATATATCAATGCAAGCCTGTGCAGCTTTTAAAACCCCTTGATATGCAGCTTCCCTGTCAAATTCATTAAAGCGACTAAGAACATGTCTTACAAGGTCTTTTTCAGGTTTCCCTATTCCTATTCTTATGCGTGGAAAATCTTCACTATTTAAAAGATATATAATAGATTTCATTCCATTATGCCCACCAGCACTCCCTTTTTTTCTTATCCTTATTTTCCCCAGATCTAAATCTTTATCATCATAAATAACAATTACATTTTCAAGTGGTATTTTATAAAAATTTACAATATCATAAAGTGCTTCACCACTTAAATTCATAAAAGTCTGAGGCTTCTGCAGTATAATTTTTTCTCCTTTATATATTCCTTCACCTATAAGAGATTTAAACTTTACTTTGCAAACATCAATGCCTAACTTTTCTGATAAAATATCCACAGCCATAAATCCCATATTATGCCTTGTGCCATCATATTCTTTGCCGGGATTGCCCAAACCAGCTATAATATACATTTTTTCAACCCTCCTGTGTATCATTTTTAATTATACCCTAATTACAAAAAAAAAGCTATTTGTCTTGTAAACTCCAACAAAAAAACAGCCTTAAGGCTGTTTTTATTGAAAACTTGCACTACTGCCAAGCTTAACCGGTAACGTCAGAGTGCTTCCATTCCTCCATATTGTAACATTTATTGTATCTCCTACTTTATGGTTATTTAAAATACTCTGAAGTTGTTCGAAAGAAGTAATTGCTGTTCCATCAATTTTTGTAATAACATCACCGGGTTGTATACCTGCTTTATCTGCACCACTGTTTGGCTGTACTTGTGCAACATAAACTCCAACAGGAAGATTATACTGTGCTGCTTCATCCTTTGTAATGGTCTGAGCTCCTATACCCATCATTGGTCTTTCAACATATCCATGTTTTATTATCTGATCAATTATTGGTTTTGCTTCATTTATTGGGATTGCAAAACCCATACCTTCAACAGGAGTGCTCTGACTCTGGAACATTCCGAAAGGATCCTGTGCACTTGAACCGCCTATTGATGTAAGCTTAACACTGGTTATACCAACAACTTCTGCATTGCTGTTTACCAAAGGTCCACCGCTGTTGCCAGGGTTTATGGCTGCATCTGTCTGTATCAGCTTAACAGGACCATAATCACTCTGCAGATTTCTGTTAAGTCCACTTATAATACCTGCAGTAACTGAACCTGCAAAAGAATCTCCGAGAGGATTACCTATTGCTACAGCTAAATCACCAGGTACCAACTTAGAAGAATCTCCGAGTTTTGCTACAGGCAAATTTGGAAGATTAATTTTTAAAACAGCCAAATCAGTTCTTGAATCTTTCCCAATTAATTTTGCATCAGCAGTTCTTCCATCAGCTAATTTTACTGTTATTTTTGAAGCGCCATCAATAACGTGATTATTTGTAACAATATATCCCTCAGGTGATATTATAAATCCAGAACCACTGCCTTTTGGCATCAAACCGCTCTTGTACCCATTAGTATAAGTAACACTTGTGTCAATTTCTACAACTGCTGGACTGACTATTTTGTATATATTTGGAATGAGATTTAGATAACCATTTGAAGAAACAGATGGGTTTGATAAAGGTAAGTACTGAGTTACAACAGATGGAGATGCTCCAACACCATAATACTTCATATAAGCCCCTGTTACACCACCGCCAATCATTGCAGCTATTAATGCAACAGCTATAAAAGAAGCTATCATCCTTTTTCTGAATCTCTTTATCATTTTACCCATACTTTTTTTGCCATTCCTGAATTCAACCTTTGATAAAGATCCTTGTGCCGAATCAGTTTTTTCTTCTTTATTACCTTCCTCTATATAATCTGCTGCATTGTCAGCCTCAGAATTACCAGTGCCCATTTTCTCATCTTCTTGTTTTATGTCTTCTTCTACTATGCTATCTGGGTCATTCTTCTCGATTTCTTTTTCGAAATCTTTCTCGTAATCCATACTATTCACTCCTTTTCCTTTTCTTTACCTACAATTATACTTTATTTTTATTAATAAAATATGAACAAGATGTAAAGAATTTAAGGGTTTTTCTTAAAATAATTATTAAACATATTTAAAAATTCTTTTATTATATAAATTAGCGATCCAAGGGGTGGCTTGGATCGCTATAATAAGGGAGGTCAAGGAGAGGCATTTCTCTCTCTCATTTATTATTATATATTTAATTTATGAATAAATTATGAACAAAGTGTAAAAATTTTATTGTTTTTTTAAACTTTTTTCATTTTTAATGTAAAAACAAACATTGTTCCTTTACCTAATTCACTTTCTACCCAAATTTCCTCATTGTGTGCATTTATAATATTCCTTACAATATAAAGCCCAAGACCCGTACCCTCCTCAGTGCTTCTTGACTTGTCCGCTTTATAAAACCTGTCCCAGATATGTTCTTTATCTTCCTTAGAAATACCTTTACCATTATCCTTTATACTGACTTCAACTTTACCATCA
The DNA here is from genome assembly GCA_049700195.1 of Thermoanaerobacteraceae bacterium. Classification (GTDB taxonomy): domain Bacteria; phylum Bacillota; class Thermoanaerobacteria; order Thermoanaerobacterales; family Thermoanaerobacteraceae; genus JBNAVY01. The sequence continues at coordinate 15,835 of JBNAVY010000009.1, read as the reverse complement.
TGTCCATATGTGTATATTTTTATAGTTCCTCCAACATTGCTGAATTTAATAGCATTATCAATAAGATTTATAAGAACTTGCTCAATTTTATCCTTATCTGCAACAACTATATTTTTTTCTTCGTCAAAGTCTACTTTTACCGATAAATCCTTTTCACTTATTTTATTCTCAAATTTTATAACTGCAATTCTAATAAGCTCATTTATATCAAATTCAGAAATTTTAAGAGGAAATTCTCCAGACTCCATTTTTGCAATATCAAGAAGCTCGTAAATAAGCCTTGCCATCCTCCTTGTTTCTTTTTGTGCAATATTTAGATAATAATATATCTTATCCTCAGGTATAGTCCCATCAACAATGCCATCAATATAACCCTGTATCGAAGTAAGAGGAGATCTTAACTCATGAGACACATTTGCTACAAACTCTTTCCTTATATTTTCCATCTGTTCCAATTCCCTTGCCATAATATTAAATGACTTTGCTAAATCTCCAATCTCATCATCTTCATCTTCTTTAACTCTTACACTAAAATCTCCCTTTGATATCTTTTCAGAAGCAATGCTCATTTCTTTAAGAGGACGTGCAATCCTCCTTGAAGCATAAGATATTAATATAAAACCAATTATAAATGCTACACTGACAGACAAAAGCATCATAAAAAAAATATTCATTAAGGTCTTGTTCATTTCTGTAATTGAAGCATGCATAAAAATTGCACCTTCTATTTTCCCATTAATCTTCATAGGAATACCAACAGTTAAAACAGGCTGATTAAACCTGCCTCCAAAATAACCTTTTTTAACAACATTTTCACCTTTTAAAATACTCTTTATCTCATCTTTACTAAGAGTTACACCAGCCCAAGACTTGTCAGTGTATTTTGACTGACTGTAAATAAGCCCCTCTTTATCTACAATCCAGATTGTTGCATTTATAAGCCTGTCAATAACACTAAGTTCCTGATTCCATTTATCAATATTTATATCACCAACAGCAAATTCACTGAGCATTGCATTTATCTCCTGACCCTCATCAATCATAAGTTTTTCGCGCTCAGCAAAATAATAATTTTGGAACATTATGTAAAACATGCCTGAAAGTATAACCATAGTAATTATAATAATTATTATATTGCTTAAAAACAGCTTTTTAAAAAGCCTATTCTTCTTCAAAGTTATTTCACCTCAAATTTATAACCTACACCCCATACAGTTGTTAATTTCCAATTAGAACCGTCACCCAACTTTTCCCTGAGCCTTTTTATATGCACATCAACAGTACGGCTGTCTCCCATATAATCATATCCCCAAACATTTTCTAAAAGCTGATCTCTAGTAAAAACCTTATTAGGATGAGTACATAAAAAATATAAAAGCTCTAATTCCTTTGGAGTTAAATCTATATTTTTACCTTTATATTTAACTTTATACTCATTAAGACTTACTGATAAATCCGGATAACTAATCTGTTGTTTTTCCTCATCTTCATTTTCATATCTTCTTAAAACAGCCTTGATCCTTGCAACAAGTTCTTTACCATCAAAAGGCTTTACTATATAATCATCAGCTCCTATTTCAAGTCCAAGAACCTTGTCATAGGTATCTCCTTTTGCTGTAAGTACTATCACAGGAAAATCAGAAAAACTCCTTATTTCTCTTAATAGAGCTATTCCATCAATGCCGGGAAGCATAAGATCTAAAACCATAAGCCTTGGAAGATTTTGTTGTATAGCCTTTAAGGCATCCTGCCCATTATAAAATTTTTCAACCTCATAACCTTCTTTTTCAAGATATAAAGATATTATCTCACATATATTCTTATCGTCATCAACGACATATATCTTTTTATTCTCTCCCACAAAAACCACCCTCTAAGTTTTATATAACTCTTTAAAGTAATTATATCATAAAATATATATATATTTATATAATAAAAAAGGCACTAAAGTGCCTTAGACAAATAACTTACTAACAGACATCCCTTCATAAATCCTAAGTATAGCCTCTGCAAAAATAGGTGCAACAGATATTACTTTAATTTTATCAATTTTCTTTTCATCAGGAAGTGGTATAGTATCTGTAATAACAAGCTCTTTTATAGGTGATTTCTCTAACCTTTCAATTGCTGGACCAGACAAAACTCCATGTGTAGCACAGGCATAAACTTCAACTGCTCCATTATCTAATAAAGCTTCGGCTCCTTGTACCAAAGTACCTGCTGTATCAATCAGATCATCAATTAAAATTGCTTTTTTACCTCTTACATCACCTATTAAGTTCATTATTTCCGCAACATTAGCCTTCGGCCTTCTTTTATCAATTATAGCAATAGGAACGTTTAACTTTTCTGCAAAAAATCTGGATCTTGTTACGCTTCCATGATCTGGAGATACAACTACAACATCATCTCCAATGTTTTTATCTAGAAAATACTTTGCAAGAATTGGTCCACCCAAAAGATGATCAACAGGTATATCAAAATAACCTTGTATCTGAGCAGCATGTAAATCCATAGTCACTACTCTGTCAGCACCTGCGGCTGTTATAAGATCAGCTACAAGTTTTGCTGTTATGGGATCTCTGGCTTTAGCCTTTCTATCCTGTCTTGCATAACCATAATAAGGTATAACAGCATTTATTTCACCTGCAGAAGCTCTCTTAAAAGCATCAATCATAATTAAAAGCTCCATTAAATTATTATTTACAGGTGCACACGTTGACTGAACTACATATACACTTGCCCCCCTTACACTTTCCCCTATCTTGACACTTATCTCTCCGTCACTAAAAGTTCCAACTTCTGACTCGCTTAATTTAAGACCTAAATGTTCAGCTATCTCCTGAGCTAACTTTGGATTCGAGTTAGCAGTAAAAAGCTTCAAAGTATTTGAATGCCTTACCATTTCAAAGCCTCCCTTTTTTTATCCTGTCTTCTACCCAGCCCTCTTTTGTAACCTGCCTGCTTCTTGCTATAGCAAAAGCACCTTCTGGCACATCCTCTGTTATTGTCGAACCGGCTGCGATAAAAGCATTATCATTTATTTTAACAGGTGAAACAAGATTGACATTACAACCTACAAAAACATTATCACCTATTATGGTCTTATATTTTTTCTTTCCATCATAATTTACAACTATTGATCCACAACCCATATTTACATTTTTACCAACTTCTGCATCGCCTATATAAGTAAGATGAGGTACTTTTGAGCCTTCTCCTATTGTAGATTTCTTAATTTCAATAAAATTACCAAGCTTTGCATTATCCTTAATAATGCTTTCTGGTCTTATCTGTGCAAATGGACCTAATTTTATATTATTTCCAAGCTCTGAATCTGTAATAACAGAATACATTATATTACATCCATTGCCTATTGTCGAATTTATAATGCGGCAATCAGGGCCTATTTCACAGTCACTCCCTATAACTGTACCTTTATCTATAATACAGCCGGGCTGTATTATAGTATCATTACCTATTTTAACATCTGCTCCTATATACGTCTTATCAGGATCAATTATAGTAACGCCGTTTTCCATATGAGTTTCGTTTATCCTTTTTCTCATAATCTTTTCTGCAACAGAAAGCTGTATTCTTGAATTAACACCTAAAATTTCTTCCGAATCAGCAGTAAAAGCCCCTACTTTGCCGCCTAAACGTTTAATTATTTCCACTGTATCAGTAAGATAATACTCCCCTTGTGCATTATTATTATTAAGATCTTTAAGTGCTTGTCTTAAATATTTTATATCCATAATATACATAGCAGAATTTATCTCATTGATGCTCTTTTCCTCTTCTTTAGCATCCTTGTCCTCAACAATTCTTATGACATCTTTGTTTTTATCCCTTAAAATTCTGCCATAGCCTGTAGGATCATCAAAAATACTAGATAAAATAGTCAACTGATTTCCTTCTCTAATATGAAATTCAAAAAATTTTTTCAATGTATCAGACTTAATAAGTGGTGTATCTCCCGTCAGTATCATCACAGCTCCTTCTTCAGGCAAAAGCTGTTCTGCCATCATTACTGCATGTCCTGTCCCAAGTTGCTTTTCCTGAAAACCATACTTTACTCTATCTTTTAAGATATCCTTTACTTCATCAGAACCATGTCCTACAACAACAATTATATCACTACTACAACATGAAGCAGCATCTATAACCCATTGAATCATTGGTTTGCCGCATACTTTATGAACTACCTTAGGATGCTTTGACTTCATTCTTTTGCCAAGACCTGCTGCCAAAATAATAGTACTTAACTTATCCATTTCAACACCCTCTGTAAAAAATTAATTGTATACTATATACTATTTTAACTATAAACTTAACAAAGTTCAACAAAAAAATAAAAAGGAGTTAACTCCTTTTTATTCCTGAGGTACTTCATGGGAATCTTGTTCTTTAACTTTCTCGAACTCTTTGAGAATAGCATCCTGAAGTCTTGATCTAGTGTCTGAATTTATAGGATGGGCAATATCTTTAAATTCACCTTCGGGTGTCTTTCGACTTGGCATAGCAATAAAAAGCCCATTTTGCCCTTCTATAACCTTAATATCATGAACAACAAATTCATTATCAAAGGTTACAGAAACTACAGCCTTCATTTTGCCTTCCTCATTGATTTTTCTCACCCTAACGTCTGTAATCTCCATAAGCTCACCACCTTCCTGCAAGTTCAGCTTCTATGGGTGATAAATATAATTTATCTTTATAAATATAAAACTGCTTACCTTATAAATATTCGCCATTAAATCAAAATTTCCTTCATCAAAATGCAAAATTCAGAAAAATTTTTAAAAATTCTTGTTTATTGATATAATTCTCTTTTTCATAAAATATTTCTACAAATTCTAACTTATAAAATTTTTATTTAAAAACAAATCACTTATCTCTATTTTTATATTTTCCGTATCTTCCTCTAAATCATCAAGAACAAATATAGAATAATAATTATCTACAAGTTTATTCTCAGGCTCTTTAGTAGAAATCATAACTCCGGCACCTAAAACTAATGCTTCAAACTCGTCCATAAGCTCAGACATCCCTTTTATAGTTCCACCCGCCTTCATAAAATCATCTATAATCAAAACTCTTGAACCTCTTTTTAATGACCTTCTTGATAAAGACATGGTTCTTATACGCTTTTGAGAACCTGAAACATAATTAATTGATACAAAAGAACCTTCTGTAACTTTACTGTCTTTTCTGGCAATGACTAAAGGCACATTTAATGCCCTCGCTGACATAAGAGCAATAGGAATACCCTTAGTTTCAACAGTTACAACTGCATCAACATCCTTGTCCTGAAATGGCATAGCCAACAACTCACCAATTTTTGTTACAACAGATGGTGAATATATCAAATCTGAAGTATATAAAAAACCTCCAGGTATTATTCTCGACTTATCTTTTAATTTAAAACACAGTTCTTCTATAAAAGGCTTGTAGCTGTCTGCTCTGTGAAAAGGCAGATATTTAATCCCTCCTCCAGCACCAGATATAGTTAAAAGTTTACCATAACCAAATTTATCAATAATATTCCGCAATATTTCTATATCTTCCGAAGAAGAAGATTTCGCCATATCAAAGAGTTTCATAAAATACTCAAGTTTTATCACAGTATTTGGATTTTCGCTAAACACCTTAAACATAACAGCTATTCTTTCATACCTTTTATATTTATTCATTAAATATTAACCTCCAAAAACAAACTATTATAATAAAATTATATTGAAAAGTTCACTATTTAGCAATATGTGATATAATCTTTTATAGATAAAATTATTTGTTTAACAACACCAATAAAACTCACATTTACAAATTTTATATAAAAAAGAAAAAAATACTTACACTTATTGTTTTGATAATCATATTTTAACAATATAGGGTAATAATAATAAGTAAAATCGAGAGGAGCGATTTATAACATGGATATAAACCTTGAAAATTTTAAAAGAATACATTTTATCGGAATTGGCGGCATAAGCATGAGCGGTCTTGCCCATATACTTTTAGAAGCAGGATACTCAATAACAGGTTCAGATATTAAAAATTCCCATATAATTGAAAAATTAATAAAAGAAGGTGCCAAAATAAACATACCTCATGACGAAACAAGTGTAAACGGAGCTGATTTAGTTGTCTACACCGCTGCTGTTCATGATGATAACATCGAATTTAAAAAAGCTAAACAGCTTAATATACCAATTATAGATAGAGCCACACTATTAGGCATAATAATGAAAAAATACAAATATAGCATTGCTGTAGCCGGAAGTCATGGTAAAACAACAACAACATCCTTAATCTCTGTACTTCTTGATGATGCTGGTTTTGACCCTACTGTACTGATAGGCGGAGAAGTGGATGTAATAGGAGGTAATGTAAAAGTCGGCCATAGTGAATACTTCGTAACAGAAGCCTGTGAATACACAGATAGCTTTCTTAAATTTTATCCCTACATAGCCGTCATTCTTAATGTTGACTCAGACCACCTTGACTACTTTAAAAACATAGAAAATATAAAACAATCTTTTACACAGTTTGCAAACCTCGTACCTCCTGACGGCTTTATCATTGCATGTAATGATGATGAAAATACACTTTGTGTTCTAAAGGGAGTAGACAAAAATATAATAACATATGGCATAGAGAAAGACAGCGATTGGAAAGCTGAAAACATAACCTTTGATAATAACGGCTGTCCATCTTTTAGTTCATATTACAAAGGAAAATTCGCTGCTGATATAAAACTTTCAATTGTTGGCAAACATAATATTTACAACGCCTTAGCTACTCTTGCTGTAGGAAATATTTTAGGCATTAATATAAACGAAACATCAAAATATCTTACAAAGTTCAAAGGTACTCACAGAAGATTTGAACAAAAGGGCATTATTAATAAAATAACAATTGTTGATGATTATGCTCATCATCCTACAGAAATAAAAGCCACACTTGCCTCGGCAAAAAATTTTCCACATAAAAGAATTATAGCTGTTTTTCAACCACATACCTATTCAAGAACAAAGTCTTTGCTGTACGATTTTGCAGAATCTTTTGATAATGCTGACAAAATAGTTATAACTGATATATATGCAGCAAGAGAAAATGACACAGGTATAGTATCTTCAAAAGATTTAGCTGATCTTATAAGATTACGTAATAAAGATGTTATATATATAAAAGACTTACCTGACGTATTAGAATATCTTAAATCTAATGCCAAAGAGGGTGATCTCATATTGACAATTGGAGCAGGTAATGTATATGAAATTGGTGAACAATTTTTAAAAACATATAAAAAAGCTGTCGCTGAATAAATAAAATACTGTAAGAAGTTTTAAAACTTCTTACAGTATTTTATATTTGAATACAGGATTTTCTTTCTACTAGTTTAACAGGTACAATAACATGATCCACCTGCTTTTCTATTTTTTTAAGTTTATAAATCAAAAGCTCTGCAGACTTAACTCCTAAATCAAAAGTTGAAATATCAATTGTCGTAAGTGGAGGATTGGCAAAAGCCGATAAGGGAATATTGTTAAACCCTATAATAGAAATATCTTTTGGTACCTTATAACCCTTGTCAATTGCTGCCCTTATAACTCCAAATGCCATAATATCATCTGTAACAACTACTGCTGTTGGCACATCAATTTCCAATATCCTTTTCATAGCCATATATCCGCCGTCTTCTGAAAACTCATCCTGTTGAACAAGCTCCCTGACAAAATTAATATTACTTTCCTCAAGGGCAAGTCTATATCCATCAAGTCTGTCAAGACTTACAACATATTCTAAAGAACCACTTATAAAAGCAATTTTCTTATGGCCATGTTTAATAAGATATTTTGTAGCAAGTCTTGAAGCCCCTATATTATCATTGTCAACCCATAAAACACCTTTTGCATCAAGGGGTTTGCCTATAACTGTAAAAGGAAAGCCATCTTTCCTAAGCCATGGAATAAGCTCATCAGTAGTTCTGGAAGACAAAAGTATAATACCATCAACCCTTCTTCCTTTAACCATATTTAACACAGACTGCTTCTCCTCTTCTTTGTTTCCTGATGTTGAAATAAGAAGATCATAATTTTCCTTATGTGCAACAACACTTATTCCTCTCATAACTTCCGGGAAAAAAGGATTTGAAAAAGCCTCTTCTGTAGAGCGAGGCATTATAAGCCCAATAGTGTTAGTAACCTTACTTGCTAAACTCCTTGCAATTGCGTTTGGATAATATCCAAGCTCTTTCATTGCTTCCCAAACTCTTTCTTTTGTTTCTCTGCTTATCCTTGGATTATCTGCAATAACCCTTGATACAGTAGAAGGAGCAACATTTGCCCTTTTTGCGACATCTTTTATAGTTACATTCACCAAATTCACCGCCTTAATGAAACCGATTGCATCTTATATATATTCTATACTATTATTTAATAACCGTCAACAGTTTTTATTATTCAGTCAACCCATAAAATCACATAAAACCCTTTAATAATTTATAAAATGCTTTTTATATAACACCTGCAATTTTTAATATTTGATTAGTAATCCTATACATAAAAATTAAAAATGACAAAAATAATGGCCAATAATTTAAAATATTAAAATTATATTTCAAATTTCCTGTCATCTTTATTACATAAGGATCTGTAAGTTTTTCAAGGATTTTTAAAAGTAAATATAATATAATTGCTGAAACTAAGGCAAATATACCGTAAATAATTATTGCTGAAAAAGGTATATTTGTTTTTTGCAAAAAATCCATATTCCCCGAATCCCTGCTAAGAAATATATAAGATATTATTATAGATATTGTATTATTTGTAAAATGCAAAAGTATTCCTCCAAATATAGAATCTGTTCTATATACAACATAACCTAAAAGAATTCCCAAAAAAAATATGCTAAAAAAGTTCTGTATATTTAAATGGAGCATAGCAAAAAGTAATGCAGTTATAAATATAGACCTGATTGAACCAATAAGCTCAAAGCTTCTCATAATCAATCCTCTCATGAGCAGTTCTTCACAAAATGCCGCAACTGCGCCAAATATCAAAACCTGTAAAATCATATCAGTAAAATTATACGGAGGCGGTAACTGCTGTACAGGAATATGACCTAATTTATATAAAAAGTAATTCATTAAAAGCATAAAAAATCCGGCAACAACCCATCCAAAAACAGCAATACCTAAAATAACAATACTCTGATTTATTTCCAATTTATTTAACCTCAAAACATAAACCAAGTCAAACCTATTTATTAAAAGATATATAAAAACTGGCATTAAAACAAAAAAAACCTCTGTAAATATTATTCCAAAATATAAATTTGACTTCTGCAGAAAATATCCTGCTGTTATAAAAAGAATCATAATAAATAAATATATTTTGCTGACATCTTTAACATCTGGTCTCATTAAATGCACTTCCTCCTGAATAATATTATATATAAATTTTAACATAGATAGCACAAAAAAGTAAGAATCATATAATAGTTTTTTGTAAAACATAATATTGAAAATCTTTTGATAACTTGTTATAATATATGTAGAAAATTATGGAGGTGATACAAATGAGTTTAATCAAAAGAAATGATAATGACAACTGGCCTTTCGACGTAAATTTTAAAAATTTCCCAAATATATTTGATATCAGCCTTCCATCTTTTGCAGGTTTTTTATCAAAACCCAGAATTGATATTACAGAATCAGAAACGGAAATAATTGCAACAGCAGAGCTTCCAGGTGTAGACAAAAAAGATATTGAAATAAACTTACATGAAAATTTACTTGAAATTAAAGGACAAACTGCTGTAGAAGAAGAAAAAGACAATAAAAACTACTATATCAAAGAAAGATACTATGGTAGCTTTGACAGAAAAATTTCTCTCCCGGCAGAAATTGATCCTGATAAGACTACAGCAAAATTTGAAAATGGATTATTGAAAATAACAATGCCAAAACTTCATCCGACTAAACCAAAAGGCAAAAAAATAGACATAGAATAAAAGCAAGGTAATTACCTTGCTTTTATTCTATGCAACTTTTTTCTTTACTGCCGCAACTACAAAAGCTGTCACAACTGTTCCTACTGCTATAACTCCTATATATAACAGTGGATTTGAAACTGCTATCGGTATCACAAATATTCCTCCATGAGGAGCCCTTAACTGTATATGGAAAAACATTGAAAGTGCTCCCGTTACTGCAGAACCAACCATTATAGAGGGTATTACTCTGAAGGGGTCTGCAGCGGCAAATGGTATAGCACCTTCTGTTATAAAAGATGCGCCTAAAACCCATGCTGCCTTACCTGCCTCAATTTCTTCCTTTGTAAATCTATTTTTAAAAAGAACTGTTGCAAGTGCAAGTCCAAGGGGAGGCGTCATACCAGCTGCCATGACCGCTGCCATTGGAGCAAAAACATTTGATGCTAAAAGACCTGTGGCAAAAGTATAAGCTGTCTTGTTTACAGGACCACCCATATCAAAAGCCATCATAAGTCCTAATATTGCCCCAAAAATAACTGCATTTGTTGAACTCATCCCTGTAAGCCATTTGGTCAAAGATGTCATTATTATTTCCATAGGTGTCCCTATGACATATATCATTAAAAGTCCAACAATCAAAACTGATAATACCGGTAATATAAGTATTGGCATTAGACCTTCTAAAGTTTTAGGAAGTTTTATAAGATTTTTCAATAAAACTATTGTATAACCAGCTAAGAAACCTGAAATGATACCTCCTAAAAATCCTGCACCTGTTGATACTGCAAGCATACCTCCTACCATACCCGGGACAAGACCAGGCCTATCTGCAATTGAAAAAGCTATATATCCAGAAAGAATTGGAACCATCAGAGCAAAGGCAGTACCTCCGCCTATTTTCATAAGGGCAGCAGGCAATGTACCCTGAACTTCAAAAGCTTTATAACCCCATAAAAATGAAAGTGCAATTAAAATACCGCCTGCAACTACAAAAGGTATCATGTACGAAACACCTGTCATAAGGTGTTTGTAGGCACCTGTCCTTTGTGCTGACCTTTCTTTATGAATCTCCTCTACTTTTTCTACATAATCTTTTGGCTTTTCCATCTTAAGAGCCTTATCAATTAGGCCTTTTGCATCCTTTATAGCATCTTCTACAGGAACTTCTAATATTGGTTTACCAGCAAATCTTGATTTATCAACTGAAGTTGCAGCTGCTATTATGACAGCATCAGCAGCTTTTATATCTTCTTCAGTAAGCTGGTTTTCTGCACCTATTGACCCTTGAGTCTCTACCTTTATGTCTACTTCCATTTCTTTGGCTGCCATCTGAAGATTTTCCGCCGCCATATAGGTATGAGCAATACCTGTAGGGCAGGCTGTAACAGCAACTATCTTTTTCATAATTAATCCCCTCTCTTAAAAATTTACTTATTAAAAGCCTTTATGACTTCCTCAGGTGTCGACGCTTTTTCTAACTCCTCCCTCACCTCCTTATGCATTAAAGACCTTGAAAGTTCAGCCAAAACTTTAAGATGCAGCTCATCAGAGTTGTCTGGCACAGCAATTAAGAAAAATAAATGGGCAGGTTTGCCATCCATTGAGTTATATTCTATTTCCTGGTGAGACTTTCCAAATACTATTGCTGGTTTTTTCACAAGACTGCTTTTCCCGTGAGGTATTGCAACCCCATAGCCTATACCTGTAGAAAACTCTTCTTCTCTTTTTTTCACTACTTCTAAAAAGCCTTCTTCATCATCTACAACTCCATTTTCTTTTAAAACACTTACTAACTCTTCCAATACTCCATCTTTGTCCTTTGCCTTTAGGTCAAAAACCATCATTTTTTCATTCAACACATCTTTTATCTCCATTTCCCTCACCTTTCTATCCTTTCTATTTCAATCTTATCCTTTAATATATTTACCTCATCAAGGGTACCTGCTCTTGTGCCTTCTTTCATGACAACGGAGGTAGATAAAGCTGCTGCTATTTTTATTGTCTCCTCAATCGGAAGTCCTTTGTATATTCCATGGGCAAAGCCTGCAACAAACGCATCTCCTGCCCCAACTGTCCCTTTTACTTCAACTTTTACAGGCATTACCCTGTATATTAATTCTTTTGTTATCACAACACTGCCGCGACCTCCCATAGAAATCGCAACTATTTCTATGCCTGAATCATTTAACTTTTTTCCTTCTTCAATAATTTCTTTTAAACTCTCAAGCTTTTCACCTGCTAGATCTTCTAACTCCTTAACATTAGGTTTTATCATGTAAGGTTTTTCTTCTATGCCGTATAAAAGCGCTTGTTTGTCAGCATCAAGAATTATTTTTAAATCACCATTTTTCAATTCTCTAATTATTTCTTTATAAAAAGGTTGTGGAACTCCTTGTGGTAAACTTCCTGAAAGCACAAGCACTTTTGACTCTTTAGCATATTTAAATATACTTTTTTTAAGCAGCTCTATTTCTTCTTCGCTTACATGTGGGCCATATTCATTCAAATCAGTAACTTCCATTCTTGTAATATCAGAAATCTTTATATTTGTCCTCGTTTCATTTTTTATTTTCACAAAATCAGTTTTTATGCCTTCATCTTTTAAGCAATCTATTATATATTTAGCATTTGGTCCTATAAAGCCAAGTGCAATAACATCGTCTCCAAAATTTTTAAGGTTTTTGGCTACATTTATACCTTTTCCCCCAGCATCTACTCTTGATCTAATTACCCTGTTTACATTACCAGGTTTCAAATCCTCGACAATTATTGTCCTGTCAATCGCTGGATTCGCCGTTACCGTTGTTATCATTGTTTTCATCCTTTCCAAAACTTACTATATCTATATTTGCTTGTTCAAATTTTTTCACTATCTCATAATCAACCTCTTCATCTGTTATTATTGCCGTTATATCTTTTATCTCTGCAAATTTAACAAAAGATTTTTCCCCAAATTTAGTGTGATCTGCTACTATATAAACTTGACTTGCCGCATCACACATGGCTTTTTTAGTATTTGCTTCGATTAAGTTTGGAGTCATAAACCCATCCTCAAAAGATATAGCATTTGTGCCTATAAAAGCTTTATCCACTTTAAACTGCCTTATAACCATCTCTGCAATAGGGCCAACTAAAGCCTTTGTCCTCCACCTCTGTATGCCTCCTGTCATAATAAGCTCAATATCCTCGTGTTTTGAAAGTTCTATAGCAATAAAAGGTGAATTAGTAACAACAGTAAGTTTCATATTCTTTATATTTCTCGCAATCTCAAGAGTAGTCGTACCGGCATCTAAAATTATAGAATCTCCTTCTTCTATAATTGAAGCAGCAATTTTACCTATTTTCCTTTTTGCCACAAGTTCTACATCTTCTTTTTCAAAAAATGCAGGCTCATAATGCGTGCCAGTATTCAATATCGCACCACCGTGAGTCCTTTGTATGAAACCCTTTTCCTCCAGCACATGCAAATCCCTTCGTATTGTAGATTCAGAAACATTAAAGATTTCACTTAGCTCCGCAACACTTATACTTTTATCCTTACTTATAATCTTTGCAATTTTAAGACGCCTTTCTTCACCAAACATTTTATCTGATATACTCATATTCATTCACATCCACTCAATATTGACCCGTTCATATATGATTGATTTTGCTTAATTTTGATTATATATTATCATTTTTGATTTGTCAATAGGCAAAAAAATAAAACAGGCAATGCCTGCTTTAGGAAAATAAAAGAGTCCCCCAAGGAGGAGGACTCATTATGGTTTAAATTACTGAATAACTATTATGGTTACCTTACCAGTTGTCGCATCAACATATGCCTTAACATTTGAGCCATCTATAACAACAGTATTATTTATATCTTTTTGTTGTGGTACTATTTCACCAAAGCTTGCTGTTGTTACACCCGTTACATTACCATTTGTATCTTTCACAAGCTTAAATACTTTAACTGCTGGATCTAATGGCTTTACAGTTCCGGCAATGTTGATGAATGTATTTCTAATTGCATATACTTCACCATTTACTGTTGAAGCCGTACTTACATTATATGCATTTCCTTGAGAATCTACACTAAAGCTTATAATGTCACCATAAGTAAAGTTAGGTTTTGTAGTGGTCAATACAGTATAAGCAGTGTCTGTTCCATTCACATTTACATAAAGTTTATATCCACCAGCAACTAATGCATATCCTTCGTATACACCAACTGTTCCAGTTGTTATTGGAGCTATTGCATCATCAACTTCCAGATATTGTACTTGGTTGAATGAACCTGTTGTAGAAAGTTTAACTTGAACAGAAGAAGTTGGTGCACCAATATCAGCAAATTTAATCGGTTTTACTGTACCATTGTATACTTGATAAATTACTGTACTGTCTGTTACATAGTAAGTTACACCACTAATTGTTAATGTTTTGCTAGTCTGATTTACACTAGCAGCACCCGTAACAGTAAGTGTTACTGGCGATACATTTGTAAACTGACCATTTGCATTTACATCATATGTTATTGGAGTTTGTTCGTTGACCTTAAGGTAAATCTCATTATATACATCTGACTGAACAGTTCCATTATATGCTGTTACATTATTTACTAAATCATACACTGCTGTTGTTCCATCCGGTTTGACAATTTGGAATTTGTATGTTTTATTACCAAAAGCATCTTCAGAAACACCTTTCTTTAATACATACGCATAATTAGCAGCATATGTTGCTGTAACTACTTTCGCATCATATATCTTACCATTGCTGTCAAGATACAATGTATAAGTATTACCCGCTGTAAAGAAACTGGTAGATACTTGTGCCCCTGTTGCAAATCCATATTCTACGCCATTGTCTAATTTAATAGTCTTGCTTAACGGCTTTACTTCTACTACTTTGCCTGTCACTGTGTTACTTGATGCAAGTATCTGATAGATTGTTCCATCGAGTGATGCTGCTACTTGAATCACATCTCCAACTGCTAAATCAGCAAAAGTAGCTGCCTTACCATTCTTTGTGATTGTATAAGTTACATTTGCTGCACCTAAATTATATGTGCCATTAGCATATATTATCTTATTTGTTGTATCAATAAATCTTATCTTTTCAGGAGCAGCATATTTAGTTGCAATGATATATTCAACCTTGCCATCATTGTTATTGTCAATTAAGGTTGCTGATGAACCTTTTACATTTCCCAATGTAGTAGAATCAGAAAGCTTTGTCGTAAGAGTTTGGCCATTGTATATCACTACATTATTGTCTGCTACAGGTATTGTTTTTGTTGTATTATCAGATGCAACATAGTATATTGTTCCAGCTACTGTACTATTAGTAATTTGTGTTGTTGTGATTATTGTATTACCAGTTGGAACCGCTATAAGTGCAGTACCATTCTTTACATAGACTGTTACATTTTGCCCTATCAATGACTTAAAGTCAACAGAGCCAACATTAACAGTCACAGCATTTCCAGTTGTAGGCGTAATTGTAGCCTGTGCTACAGTTACATTTGTAACCACACCTGTTGTTTGGGTATATCCAAGATATGTTAAACCTGATGCCAACAATGTTTGTCCTTTTGGCAATCCCGTATTAGGATCTACTACAATGTTCCCGTTTGCATCATAACTTACAACAGTACAATCTAAAGCCCTGTTCATTACAATTGCAAGATCGCCACGTTTTATCACATCATTGAAGCCAAGATTTATACCCGTTGTCAGACCGAGTTTTTGTGCATGAGCAACAACGCCATATGGCCATGAGAGGTTCTTATAGCCAAGGGCATTGAGCATGAAACCAAGAGCTTGTGCATATGTTACTTTTTCTTCTGGAG
>JBNAVY010000008.1:0-63703 GCA_049700195.1 Thermoanaerobacteraceae bacterium | reverse complement strand
ATTATGTAATAATTTACACCATAAGAAAAAAGCCCTATTTTTATAGGACTTTTCATGTTTTTCTACCTTATCTTTTCATTTTCTCCAATTCTTCAATTAATTTATCATTTAATATTCTTATATGTGTACCTTTCATACCTAATGACCTGGACTCAATTACGCCTGCACTTTCAAATTTTCGCAAAGCATTTACAATTACAGATCTTGTAATTCCAAGTTTATCTGCAATTTTACTTGCTACTAAAAGCCCTTCATTGCCATTTAGTTCATCAAAAATGCTTATTACAGCTTCTAATTCAGAGTAGGAAAGAGTACCTAAAGCCATCTGAACAATTGCTCTTTTTCTTGCTTCATCTTCAATTTCTTCATTCTTTGAACGTAAAATCTCTAATCCAACTACTGTTGCTCCATATTCTGCAAGAATAAGGTCATCATCGTTGAAATCTTTAAGAGTTCTTGATATAATCAAGGTCCCAAGCCTTTCCCCGCTTCCATTTACCGGAACAACAGTAATTATCTCATTTTTTAATATATTGTTTTTATCTTTTTTTACAATACCTTCTTTTTCATTTGAAAGAGTTTCAGTTATTTTTAAAAGTTTTTCGTTATATTCTTCTGGTATAGATTTGTTTTCAATTATACTATCTTCTTCAAATTCTTTTGTTTTAGAAAATCCTAAAAGTTTTCCCTTCCTGCTTAATATATATACATTGGCATCAATAACTTCTTTTAAAATATTTGCCATTTCGTTAAAATCAACCGGTTGTATACCTGTTTTTTGAAGTATTCTGTTTACTTTTCTTGTTTTTTCTAAAAGTGTACCCATTTAAAATCCTCCTGTGTTTTTTATAATATAAATTTGTTTACGTCATATTTGTTTAAATTGTCCTTTAACTGCTCTTTAACATACTCTTTAGTTATAACTATTTCTTTTTTATTTAGCTCTGGTGCTTCAAAAGACAAATTTTCAAAAAGCTTTTCCATAACTGTATGAAGTCTTCTTGCACCAATATCTTCTGATTGCTGATTCATTAAATACGCTATATCTGCAATTGTTTCTATTGCTTCTTCTCTATATTTAATATTTATTCCCTCTGTCCTCATAAGTTCTTTGTATTGCCTTGTCAAAGCATTTTTTGGTTCTTTTAAAATTCTTACAAAATCCTCTTTTGTAAGAGGTTTCAGGTCAACTCTTATAGGAAATCTTCCTTGAAGTTCAGGTATTAAATCAGAAATTTTAGATATATTAAATGCTCCCGCTGCAATAAATAAAATATAGTCAGTTTTAACTGGCCCATATTTTGTCATAACAGTACTTCCTTCAATAATAGGCAATATATCTCTTTGTACTCCTTCTCTTGAAACATCAAGACTTCCAGAATAATTTCCACTGGCAATCTTATCAATTTCATCTATAAAAATTATACCATCATTTTCAGCTCTTTTTATAGCTTCCTCAACTACTTCTTCCATATCAACTAAGTTTTGAGCTTCTTCATTTTCAAAATATTTCCTTGCATCACTGACATGCATTTTACGTATTTTTTTCTTTTTAGGTAAAAAATCCGAAAACATATCTTGTATATTAATGTTCATTTCTTCAGAACCCAAATTTGAATACATCTCTAACATGGGAGTAGAATTATCAGTTACTTCAACTTCTATAATCAAATCTTCAAGTTCGCCTTTTTGAAGTTTTTCTTTAATTTGTTCTTTCTTTAACATTAAACTATCGTCTTGAACTGTATTTTCATCGGTTTTGGGCTGATAATTAAATAGCATTTCAAATGGATTCTTAGATTGGGTGTTTTTTTTATCCCCAATTAAATGATTTATTAGTTTTTCTTCTGCTAAAGTTTTAGCTTTATCCATAACTTTTTTTAATTTTTCTTCTTTGACCATTCTAACAGAGGATTCTACCAGATCTCTTATCATAGAATCAACATCTCTTCCTACATAACCCACCTCAGTAAATTTAGTTGCTTCAACTTTTACAAAAGGTGCCTCTACTAATTTTGCTATTCTTCTAGCAATTTCTGTTTTCCCCACACCTGTCGGACCTACCATAATAATATTTTTCGGAGTAATTTCATCTTTAAAATCATCTGGCAATAAGCCTCTCCTATACCTATTACGCAATGCAACGGCAACAGATTTTTTCGCATCACTTTGTCCAATAATATATTTATCAAGTTCTTCAACTATTTTTTTAGGACTATAATTTATCAAAGTGAACACCCTCCTTTACAAACTCTCAATACTTATGTTGTCATTGGTGTACACACAAATATGTGAAGCAATTTCAAGTGCTTTTTTAGCAATTTCTTCTGTAGTCAAATCTGTATTATATCTGAGCGCTAAAGCAGCTGCCATAGCAAAATTCCCACCCGAACCTATAGCAATAACATCATTATCAGGCTCAATAACTTCCCCATTGCCAGAAATTAATAGTGAACAGTTTTTGTCTGCAGCAATTAATAAGGCTTCCAGCTTTCTTAATACTTTATCTTTTCTCCATTCATTAGCTAATTCGACAGCAGCCCTTTTTAAATTTCCACCAAATTGCTCAAGTTTTTCTTCAAACATCTCGGAAAGAGTTAAAGCGTCAGAAACCGACCCAGCAAAACCTACAATTACTTCACCATTATATAATCTTCTTATCTTTTTAGCTCCATGTTTTAGTATGGTATTCTCTCCAAATGTAACTTGACCATCACCACCAACAGAAACATGGTTATCTTTTCTTACAGCAACTATGGTAGTACCTCTAAACATATTTACACCCCACTAAACATTTATATATTATCATACTTTGTATTGTCATTCAAGAATTAATTCAAAATTTTTATTAAATTCACTTAAATTTCTCTTTGGTAATCACATTCTTTATTTGAACATTTCAAAACTTTATGTTTTTTATTATACTTTTCTACTAACAAACTCCCACATTTGGGGCATTTTTCGTTAACAGGTTTATCAAAAAGAATAAAGTCACATTCAGGTGCATTTTCACATCCATAATATGTCCTTCCTTTTTTACTTTTCTTAACTAAAATTTCCCCTCCACATTTAGGGCATTTAATTCCTGTTTTTTCATAATATGGTTTAGTATTTTTGCATTCAGGAAAACCAGGACACGCTAAAAATTTTCCGTATCTGCCATACTTAACAACCATATTTCTTCCACAATATTCACATATAACATCTGAGACTTCAACTTCTTCTTTTATTTCTATATCTTTCATCTCTTCTTCTGCAATTTTCAAAGTCTTATAAAAATCAACATAAAAATCATTTATAACATCATACCATCTTTTATTCCCTTCTTCTATTTCATCAAGTTGTGTTTCCATTTCTGCTGTAAATTTTACATCGACTATTTTTGAAAAAAATTCTTTCAATACATCTGTAACTATAAAACCTAACTCAGTTGGTTTTAATAATTTTTTTTCTTTTACTACATAACCACGTTCTAAAATTGTAGAAATAGTAGGTGCATATGTACTAGGCCTCCCAATACCTTTTTCCTCCAATTCTTTTATTAGTGAAGCTTCTGTGTATCTTGCCGGAGGCTGAGTAAAATGCTGTTCTTTTTGTAGTTGTTTTAAATTTAATTTTGTTCCTTCTTCTAAAATAGGAACTTTTGTATCTTCTTTATTATTACTATCTGAACCTTCAATATAAACTTTCATAAACCCTTCAAATCTTAAAATTGAACCTGATACCTTAAAAAGATAATCATTATTTAAAATATCAATAGAAACTGTATCATAAACGGCTGAAGACATTTGACTAGCAAGAAATCTACTCCATATTAATTTATATAATTTATATTGCTCAGGTTTTAATGAATCCTTAATGCTGTCAGGCTCTCTTAATACTGAAGTTGGTCTTATAGCCTCATGAGCATCTTGAACATTAGATTTTTTATTGTTATAAGTAGACTGAGGATTAGCATACTCTTTACCAAATTTATCTAAAATATATTTGTATGCTTCAACTTTTGCTTCATTTGATATCCTTGTAGAATCTGTCCTCATATATGTTATAAGACCTACGCTTCCTTCACCTTTTACATTTATACCTTCATATAGTTGCTGTGCAACTAGCATTGTCTTTTTCGCTGTAAAACCGAGTTTTCTTGAAGCTTCTTGTTGCATTGTACTTGTAGTAAAAGGAGAAGTTGGATTTCTTTTTTTTGTGCCAGTCTTTACTTTATCAACAATATATTCATCTGTTAATTTACTTATAATTTCATCTGCATCATTTTCATTCTTTAATTCTACTTTTTCATTTTTTGTACCATAAAATTTTGCTTCAAAATGCAAAGAAGGTTTTTTATCATATAAAATAGCTGTTAATGTCCAAAATTCCTGAGGGTCAAATGCCTCTATTTCTTTTTCTCTATCACAAATAAGCCTTGTTGCAACAGATTGAACTCTCCCGGCGCTCAAACCCCTTTTTATTTTTTTCCAAAGTAGAGGACTAATATTATATCCAACCAGCCTGTCTAATATTCTTCGTGCCTGCTGAGCATCTACAAGATTTAAATTTATTTTTCGTGGATTTTTAACAGCATTTTGAACAGCGTTTTTTGTTATTTCATGAAATTCAACTCTACATAATTCTTCCATACCAATATTTAATATATTTGCAATATGCCATGAAATAGCTTCTCCTTCTCTATCAGGGTCAGTTGCTAAAAAAATTTTTTCTACATCTTTTGCTTGTTTTTTTAATTTATCAATTATAGGTCCTTTACCTCTAATTGTTATATATTTAGGATTAAAATTATTTTCTACATCAACACCTAACTGGCTTTTTGGCAAATCTCTAACATGACCCATGGAGGCTTCAACTTTATAATTTTTACCTAAAAATTTTGATATTGTTTTAGCCTTGGACGGAGATTCAACTATAATTAGTGACTTTGACATTTTTACACCTCCAAAACAATTACTAATTATATCAAAGTTTTTAGAAATTATCAAAATATTTTTTCTCAAATTTGTTGCCGGGCAATTTTATAATTAAATCCTTTAATATAAGAGTTGAAAGAACATAATTTACTTTTCCCGCATTAATTTTAGTATGCTCTATAATTTCATTTATTTCTCTTGGAGCCTCATTAATAAATTCAAATATCAATTTTTCTTCATTATTTAAAAAATTTATTCGATTATCATTTATTCTTTTAACTATATCTTTCCTTAAATTAAACTCTTCTAAAATATCATTTACATCATTTACAAGTTTTGCTCCTTGTTTTATAAGTTCATTTGTTCCTCTGCTATATGCACTTGTAGCATTACCTGGTACAGCAAAAACTTCTCTGCCTTGTTCTAATGCAAATTTTGCAGTTATTAATGAACCACTTTTTTCTTGTGCTTCTACTACAACTACACCTAAAGATAGACCACTTATTACTCTGTTTCTCGCAGGGAAATTCCCTGGCAAAGGTTCAAAGTCAAGTGGAAACTCTGATACAACAGCACCATTTTCTATTATATCTTTCATAAGCTTTTCGTTTTCTTTTGGATAAATAATATTTACACCACATCCTAATACTGCAATCGTTTTACCTGTCCCTTTTAATGCACCTATATGAGAGAAACTATCTATTCCACGTGCTAAACCACTGACAACTCTGATTCCATTTTGTGAAAGTTCATAAGCTAATCTATAAGCCATTTCTTTACCATAAGAAGTTGCATTTCTAGAACCCACAATTGCAATATTCATTTCATCTTTAATATCAGAATTTCCTCTTATATATAGTACTGGAGGAGGATCATATATATTTTTTAATTGGACAGGATAATCATTGTCTAAAATGGTATAAACCTTTATATTTAGATTATCTAATTTCTCTATATATTTATAAGGATCATTTTTTTTATTTTCTATTATACTATTAAATAATTTTTCATTGCCAACAGCATTTCTTATTTCAGAGTAATTAGCATTGTAAACAGATTTTGCATCCCCAAAATATTCTATTAATTTATAAAAGGTTTTATAACCCACTCCTCTTATACTGCTAAGCCATATATTATAAATTTTTTCTTCTTCCATAATACAATTCTCCTTTTATTCCATAATTAGTTTTATTATAATATATATTGTATAATAAAATAAAGACATTTAAAAAACAGGTGAAAAAATAATGAAAAATCAAAAATATAATATTAAGAATTTAAAAAATCATATATATAAATATGACTTAGATAAGATTGCAGATATAAATTTAGAAGAACAAGCAAAAAAATGGTTAGATACAGAAAAAAAAAGGATAAATAACTTGAAAATATATGAAAATCAACTTTATAGTTTGGGAAAAAATTTTATAGGTGGAATTGATGAGGCTGGAAGAGGCCCTCTCGTTGGCCCAGTAGTTAGCGCATGTGTCATATTGCCAAAAGATATTTTTATACCAGATATTAATGATTCAAAAAAATTAACTGAAAGTAAAAGAGAATTACTTTATGAGGTCATTAAAGAAAAATCAATAGCTTACGGTGTCGGCATAGTAGAAAATGAAATAATTGACAAAATAAATATACTAAATGCTACATATAAAGCTATGCAAATAGCAATATCAAAAATTTCTCATAAAATAGACTATCTTTTAGTAGATGCAATATACATACCAAACATAGATATTGATCAAAAACCCATAATTAAAGGAGATCAAAAAAGCATTTCAATTGCCGCAGCATCAATTATTGCTAAAGTTGAAAGAGATAATATTATGAAAAAATATCACCAAGTATATCCTCTTTACAATTTCGAAAAAAATAAGGGCTACGGAACAAAAGAACATATTGAAGCATTAAAAAAATATGGGCCATGCCCAATACATAGAAAAACTTTTATAAAAAATTTAATTTAAAAGGATGAATTGACTTGAATAATAAAATACTTGGAAATTTGGGTGAAAATATAGCTTCAGAATACCTTAAAAATTCAGGTTATAAAATAATAAAAAAAAATTTTAAATGTAAAATTGGTGAAATTGACATTATTGCAAAATATAAAAACACCATATATTTTATAGAAGTAAAAACAAGAACTTCTATAAAATATGGTGTTCCTGCAGAATCAGTTAATTTCTATAAACAAGCAAGGATTATAAAAGTAGCTCAATTTTATTTATCACAAAACCCAATTTTTGATAATTTACCAATAGGATTTGACGTAATAGAGATTTATATAAATAAGAACAACTATGAATTTATAAAAATTAATCATATTAAAGATGCATTTACTTTATGATTTTAAAAGCAATCCCATTTTTTGTTTTACTGTTTTTAAAGTCTTTTCAGCTTTTTCATCAGCTCTTTCAGCACCATCTTTAAGAACTTTAAGTACATAATCATATTCTAATTCATTGTAATTCTGTTGTATTTTAACTAAAGAATCAACAATAACTTCTACTAATTCCTTTTTTAAAGTACCATATCCTTGATTACTAAACTTTTTTTCTACATCTTGAACAGACATATTTGTAAACAAACTATATAAAGTGAGCAAATTGCTAATTCCTGGTTTTTTATCCCAATCAAATCTTATTTCATTTTCTGAATCAGTAACTGCTTTCATAATTTTCTTTTTTATTAAAGATGGCTCATCTAACAAATTAATTCTATTAAAATCATCTTCATCACTTTTACTCATTTTTTTGGTAGGATCTGTTAAACTCATAATTCTTGCACCAAATTTTAATATCATCGGTTCTGGAATAACAAATGTCTCGCCAAATCTTTTGTTAAATCTTTCTGCAATATCTCTTGTTAATTCAAGATGTTGTTTTTGGTCTTCACCAACAGGTACATAATTTGTATTATATAATAAAATATCCGATGCCATTAAATCTGGATATGTAAAAAGTCCTACAGTAACAGTTTCTTTTCCCTTACTTTTATCTTTAAACTGCGTCATCCTATTTAATTCACCAAAATACGTCATGCACTGCAAAAGCCATGCTAATTCAGCATGAGCATGAACGTGAGATTGTATAAAAAGGGTAACTTTTTTCGGATCTAATCCGATTGATAAATAAAGTGAAGCAAGTTCTAAAGCTTTTTGTCTTAATATGTCTGGATTTTGAGGCACTGTTAATGCATGGAGATCAACCACACAAAAAAAACATTCATTATCATCCTGCAGCTTCACAAATTGTTTCATTGCACCAAGATAATTACCAATATGTATATATCCAGTTGGCTGAACACCAGAAAAAACTGTTTTCACTATACCATCTCCTTAAATATAATTTTCTAAAACAAATCTCTAATAAATCCCTTGCCTTGAACCTCAGAAACATCTAATATAGAAATAAATGCATTTTCATCTATATTATGTACTATAAATTTAAGCTGAGGCAACTGAGATAAAGATACTACACTATATAATACTCTCTTTTTTTTCTCAGTATATGCGCCTTCACCATATAAAAAAGTTACTCCTCTTTTTAAATCTTTTATTATAGCTTCACTAACTTCTTTTTCCTTATCTGTAATAACTAAAATCATCTTTTGCCTATTAAAACCCTTTATTGTTTTATCAACAACAAAAGAAGTAACATACATTGACACAAGAGTATAAAGAGCACTTGATAATCCAAATAAAAAAGCACTAAAACTTACAATAACAAAATTTACTCCAAAAGAAATTTTCCCTATTTCAAAATTATCATACTTTTTCTTTAATATAACTGATATTATATCAAGACCTCCTGTAGATCCGTGATTAGAAAAAACTATACCCATTCCGGCTCCATTTAAAACCCCACCGTAAAGACAAAGCAAAAGCGGATCATCAAGAAGTAAAATATTTTTAAATGTATATGTAAATACCAAAAATAAAGACAATGACAATGTTCCAATTATAGTTAAAATTGTAAATCTCATATTTACTCTTTTATAACTCAATATCAGTAAAGGTATATTTAACAAAAAGACCGTATAACCTGCAGGAAATCGAGTTAAATACTGAACTATTAAAGAAATTCCTGATACACCACCGCTCAACAATTTTGCATGAACTAAAAACATATTAATACCAATAGAAGATATAAAAGAACCTAAAACTATAAAAATTACATTTATAATAGTTTGTCTGTTAAAAAAAATATGTTTGTCCATAACCCACCTCTTGATAAATATAAAGTTTATTTATTCCAATACGTACTTTCTTGTGTCCTATACTGAATTGCTTCTGCAATATGTTCATAGGATATATTTTCTTTTCCCTCTAAGTCAGCAATTGTACGGGCTATCTTTAAAATTTTATTATAACTTCTTACGCTTAAATGGAATTTTTCAAAAGCAGATTTTAATAAATCTTTCGAATAAGTGTCTAATTTGCAGTATTTCTTAATTAAATTATTACTCAATTGTGAATTAAAAAATATTTTTGTTCCAGAATATCTTTCTAACTGTATTTTTCTTGCTTTATTAACCCTTTCACGTATTTTAGCTGAAGATTCAGAATAAATACTGTCTTCAAGATATCTGTCATTTCTTAATGGTCTTACTTCAACATAAAGATCTATTCTGTCAAGAAGTGGTCCGGATATTTTATTTTGATACCGCCTTATTTCATTTATATTGCATCTACATACATGAGTTTCATCACCAAAATATCCGCATGGACATGGATTCATTGCTGCAATTAATTGAAATTTACTTGGATAAGTAATCGAACCATTAACTCTGGATATTGTTACAAATTCATCTTCTAAAGGCTGTCTTAATACTTCAAGAGCATCCTTTCTAAATTCAGGCAGTTCATCTAAAAACAAAACACCATAATGAGCAAGTGAAACTTCGCCAGGTTTTGGATATTTACCACCTCCAACCAAAGCTGCTGTTGAAACAGTGTGATGAGGTGACCTGAAAGTTCTCTTTCTAATAAGAGAGGTTCCTTTTGGCAAAAGTCCTGCAATGCTATAAATTTTTGTTACATCTAAAGCTTCTTCAAAACTCATGTTAGGCAAAATTGTAGGAAATCTCCTTGCAAGCATCGTCTTTCCAGATCCTGGCGGCCCAATCATTATAACATTATGAGCTCCCGCTGCAGCTATTTCTAATACTCTTTTTACATTTTCCTGTCCTTTTACCTCTGAAAAATCTATTTCATATTCTTCTTCAGAAAATTCACTTTTATAATTTAATACAAAAGGCATGACAGTAACCTCTTCATTTAAAAAATCTACAGCTTCTTTTAAATTTTTTATTGGATAAATATCCAATCCTTCAACAACAGCTGCCTCATAAGCATTATCATATGGAACAACCATTCGTGAAAAGCCAAACTTTTTTGCACCAATAGCCATTGGAAGTACTCCATTAACAGGTCTTATTGAACCATCCAAAGATAATTCGCCTATAAAAACAGTATCAGATAAATCTTCTTTTTTAATTTGTTCAGTAGCTTTTAAAATACCTATCGCTAAGGGTAAATCAAAGGCCGTACCTTCTTTTTTTGTATTTGCAGGTGCAAGATTAACTGTTATTTTTTGTGTTTGAAATTTATAACCACTATTTCTGATAGCTGATCTTACTCTATCTCTGGATTCTTTAACTTCTGTATCTCCTAAACCAACAATATCAAAAGAAGGCAATCCATTTGATATATCAACCTCAACATCTACAACATATGCATCAACACCAAAAACCGCCATACTTTTTGTTTTTGAAAGCATAATTATCCCCCTATATTATGGCCGCTCCAACGAAATATTACCCATCCTGCCTGAGCGGAAATCAGTTATTAATAATTTAGCGGCTTTATTTACATCAATATCTCCTCCAGGTAAAAGACATCCTCTATTTTTGCCAATATCTTTTAAAATTTCGTAATTATCTTTATCAGTATTTTCTATTTTATACCTGGTTTTTAAGATATTTTTGTACTTATTTTTTAATATGCCTACAAGATGAAAGGATAATTCTTCTATATCCAAAATATCATCTTTAATCGCTCCTGTTAATGCTAACATTAAACCTACCATAGGGTCTTCAAATTTGGGCCATAAGATACCAGGTGTATCCAACAAATCAAAATATTGTGTCTTAATCCATTGTTCTTTTCTTGTAATGCCGGGCTTGTCACCTGTCTGAGCTTTTTTACCTCCGGAAAGTCTATTTATCAGAGCTGATTTACCAACATTCGGAATCCCTAGTATCATTACTCTTAATCTTGGAATCATTCCTTTGCTTTTCTTATTTTTTATTATTTCGCTGCATATTTTATTTGTTTTTTGAACTAAATCACTTATACCAAGGCCAGATAATGCATTTATTTTTGAAGTTTCTATACCCATTTTTTTGAAATATATTATCCATAAATCATTAACAATATTATCAGATAAATCAGATTTATTTAAAATTAATATTCTTTTTTTATTCCCTATTATTTCATCAATTATTGGATTCCGACTGCTAAGAGGTATTCTTGCATCAACAACTTCATATACAATGTCAATTAATTTTAGATTGGATATTATAGTTTTTTTAGTTTTTGCCATATGTCCTGGATACCATTGTATCATAATTTCCTCCATATTTAAATGGGGGACTTAACGCCCCCCATTAGATTGATTCTTTAATTTTTGCTGCTTTACCAACTCTATGTCTTACATAATAGAGTTTTGCTCTTCTTACTTTACCTTTTCTTACTACTTCTATTTTATCTATTCTGGGAGAATGAACAGGAAAAGTCCTTTCTACACCAACTCCATAAGATACACGTCTAACAGTAAAAGTCTCTCTTAAACCTCCACCATTTCTTTTTAAAACAGTACCTTCAAAAACCTGTATCCTTTCTTTATCGCCTTCTACTACTTTATAATAAACTTTTACTGTATCACCTACATTAAACTTAGAAATTTCTCTGAGCTGGCCTTTTTCAACCACATCTACAAGATTCATATTTTATCCCTCCTTTATATTAATGTCAAATCCCATATCTTTTAGTTGTTTCAAATCTTCTTCTTTTAATTTGGCTTTTTTTAATAAATCTGGTCTTTTATTAATTGTAATTTCTAATGATTTTTTATGTCTCCATTTGTCAATTTCAGAATGATTGCCTGATAAAAGTACTTCTGGCACTCTCATTCCATTATATGTTTCAGGACGAGTATATTGAGGATATTCAAGCAAACCTTCAAAAAAAGATTCCTTCTTACTGCTACTTTCATTTGATAAAACCCCGGGAATTAATCGTGAAACAGAATCAATAACAGCCATTGCAGCAATTTCTCCTCCGGTTAAAATAAAATCGCCAATAGAAATTTCTTCATCAATAACAGTGTAAGCTCTTTCATCAATACCTTCATAATGGCCACATAAAATAATCATTTCGTTATGTTTAGACAATTCCATAGCTAGTTCATGATTATAAATTTTCCCTTTAGGACCCATGTAATAAACCGGTATATTTTTATCTTTTTTAATAAAATTAACTGCATCGACTATTGGTTGGACCATCATTACCATACCCGGCCCTCCACCATAAGGATAATCATCAACATTTCTATGTTTGTCTTTAGAAAAATCTCTGATATTAAAAAGATTAACTTTTAAAACATCATTTTTAATAGCACGTTTTAATATACTACTATTTAAAATACCATTAAACATTTCAGGAAATAGTGTTAAAACATCAAAAATCATTACAGCCCCTCCAAAAGATGTACAATCATAACTTTTGAATCTACATCAACTTTTTTAATAACATCTTTAATTGCGGGTAGGAGCTTCTCACCATTTTCTTGCTTAACAACATAAACATCATTTGCCCCTGTGCTTATAACATTAATAAGGGTACCTATTAAAATCCCATCCTCAGTATATACCTTCATATTTATCAAATCACTAATAAAATATTCATTTTCTTCTAGTTCAATAACATTTTTTTCATCTACTTTTATTAAATTGCCTTTAAATACTTCTGCAGCATTTCTATCATTAACATCTTTAAGTTTTAAAAGTAGTTTGTTTGAAATAAAACGTACATTTTCTACAAAGAATTCTTTTCCTTCTGAGGAATTATTATTAAAAATCCATATTTTATTTAGTTTGTAAAATCTATCTAATTTACTTGTTAAGGGGATCACTTTAATTTCGCCTTTAACGCCATAAGCAGAAGCAATTTCACCAATTGTATAAAAAATCATATTACCACCTAAATTATCTCAACAACAACATGTTTCTTTTCTTTAACTGCAGCAGCCTTAACAAGTGTTCTAATAGCCTGAGCTATTCTACCTTGTTTTCCTATAATTTTCCCCATATCTTCAGGTGCAACTTTTAGTTCAATAATAACTGACTGCTGTCCATTAATTTCTTTAACTTCAACTGCATCTGGATTATCAACAAGTGCTTTTGCAATTACCTTAACTAATTCTCCCATGTTAATGCCCCCTTTTTAGAGGATTATTGAAGATTAGGACTTCCAATTATACCTTCTTTTTTAAATAAAGATCTTACAGTATCTGAAGGTTGTGCACCAACATTAAGCCACTTTTTAGCCTTTTCAGAATCAATTTTAATTTCAACTGGTTGTGAAATTGGATTATAATAGCCAATTTCATCAATAAATTTACCATCTCTTGGCGATTTTGAATCAGCTACAACAATTCTATAGAATGGACTCTTTTTTGCTCCAAACCTTTTTAATCTAATCTTAACTGCCACATTATCACCTCCTTTTAAAGTCAAGCCCCTCTGAGATTTATTTAAAAAAGGGCAATCTCATTTTGCCTTTTTTAATATCTTTATCAAAATCAGCAAATTTTCTCATCATTTTTCTTGTTTCTTCAAATTGTTTCATTAAACTATTAACCTGTTGTATGCTCGTTCCACTACCTTTTGCAATTCTCTTTTTTCTGCTACCATTAATAATAGATGGATTTTTCCTTTCTTCTAATGTCATTGATTGTATAATAGCTTCTATTCTTTTAATATCCCTATCATCTATTTTTAATCCCTTAAGTTTATTATTACCAAGCCCTGGAATCATACTAAAAATTTGCTCAATAGAACCCATATTTCTAATACTTTGTAGCTGGTCTAAAAAATCCTCAAAAGTAAATTGTTTTGATAAAAGTTTTTGCTCTAATTCACGGGCTTTTTTTTCATCAAAAGCTGATTGAGCTTTTTCAATCAGGCTTAAAACATCACCCATTCCTAAAATACGTGATGCCATTCTATCTGGATAAAATGGCTCAAGCTCATCAATCTTTTCACCTGTCCCAACAAATTTTATAGGCTTTTCAGTAACAGCTCTTATAGATAAAGCAGCACCTCCACGTGTATCACCATCAAGTTTTGTAAGAATTATACCATTTATATCAAGTTTCTCATTAAATGAAGATGCCACATTTACAGCATCCTGACCAGTCATTGAATCAACAACAAGTAAAATTTCATCAGGATTTACAGTTTTTTTAATATTCACTAATTCATCCATAAGTTCGGAATCAATATGAAGTCTTCCTGCTGTATCTATTATCAAAACATCATTGTTATTTTTTTTAGCATAATCTAAAGCGGCTTTTGCAATATCAGAAGGAGTAACTTTGTCACCCATTGTAAAAACAGGCACATTTGCATTGCTTCCAATTACTTGAAGCTGTTTAATAGCTGCAGGCCTATATACATCACAGGCTACTAAAAGAGGGTTTTTACCCTGTTTTTTTAACATATTTGAAAGTTTCCCGCTAGCAGTTGTTTTACCAGCTCCTTGAAGTCCAACCATCATAATTATAAAAGGTGCTTTACCTGTAAAATTGATTCTACTTTGTGTAGTACCCATCAATTTAGTAAGTTCTTCATTTACAATTTTGATAACTTGCTGAGCAGGTGTGAGGCTTGTCATAACCTCTTGACCTACAGCTTTTTCTGTAACTGCATTTATAAAATCTTTTACAACTTTAAAATTTACGTCAGCCTCTAAAAGAGCAATTTTTACTTCTCTCATTGCCTCTTTTATGTCTTTTTCATTTAATTTGCCCTTGCCTTTTAATTTTTTAAAAACTTCTTGCAACTTGCCTGACAGGCCTTCAAAAGCCATTAGATTACCTCCTATGGATTTAAATCAGATAAATTTTTCAAAACTTTTATAAATTTTTTTTCGGCATCAGGATCTATAATATAAGGTTTTATTTCTAATAAAATATTTCTTATGTTATCAATTTTCAATTTAATTTCATTATGTTTTTTTAATAAATTAAGCTTATCTTCAAAAAACTCTAAAGATGACTCTGCTCTTTTTAATGTATCATATACCCCTTGTCTTGATATATCCAATATTTCTGATATTTCACCCAAAGAATAATCATTAAAATAATACATCTCAAAGATTTCTCTTTGCTTATCTGTTAAAAGTGAACCATAAAAATCATATAAAAGGTTCATTAAAAACATATCATCATTCACAAAAATCCCACCCGTTAAGGTTTTGGCCTTTACATTAAGATTTTATATGAATATATATTATTTGTCAAGGGGTTGCTTAAAATAGTTATTCAAATAAAGCTGATATAAAATCTTCTGATTTAAATTCCTGTAAATCATCAACACCTTCACCAACTCCAATATATCTTATAGGTATATTAAGTTCTGATTTTATAGATACAATAATTCCACCTTTTGCTGTCCCATCAAGCTTTGTTAATATAATACCTGAAACATCAACTACTTCTTTAAAGAGTTTTGCTTGTTGAACAGCATTTTGTCCTGTTGTTGCATCAAGCACAAGAAAAGTTTCTAATTTAGCCTCACTATAATCTCTTTTTATAATTCTATGAATTTTTCTTAATTCCTCCATTAGATTTTTTTTGTTATGAAGTCGTCCTGCTGTATCACAAATTAACACATCTATATTTCTTGCCTTTGAAGCTTGTATAGCATCAAAAATAACAGCAGCAGGATCAGAACCTTCTCCATGTTTAATTAAAGGACAATTTACTCTTTGTGCCCAAATTTCTAGTTGATCAACAGCCGCTGCTCTAAAAGTATCAGCTGCAGCTATAAGTATTTTTTTCCCTTGATTTTTATACTTATTTGCTAATTTACCAATTGTCGTTGTTTTCCCTACTCCATTAACGCCTACAATAAGAATAATTGTCGGCGTAGTTATAGAGAAAGGTTCTACATCTTTTTCTAAAATTTCATATATTTCCTCTGCTAACAACTCTTTTATCTTTTCAGCATCTGAAATTTTTCTTTCTTTGGCTTTTTTCCTAATACCATTTATTATAAAATTAGTAGCTGAAACACCAACATCAGATAATATGAGTATTTCTTCAAGTTCTTCCAGAAGATCTTCATCAATTTTTCTTCCTATAAAAGAGATATTTTCTATCTTAGAAGTCAAATTTTCTCTGGTTTTATTAAGTCCTTCTTTTATTTTTTGAAACATTCCTTTTTTATTTTCTGTTATATCATCATCTGCTTTATTTTTTTTAAAAAAATTAAACATCATCTATCAATCCTTTCATAGCTTTGTCTTTGTTTAAAATAATTGAGAGTAGCTTTGAAACACCTTTTTCCTGCATTGTTACACCATATATAATATCTGATACCATCATAGTTCCTTTTCTATGTGTTACAACAATAAATTGCGTATTCTTTGAAAGTTCTTTAAGATACTGTGCAAATCTATCAACATTTGCATCATCTAAAGCTGCATCAATTTCATCCAGAATACAAAAAGGCGTAGGACGTATTAAAATCATTGCAAACAGTAATGATATTGCAACTAAAGCTTTTTCTCCTCCTGATAATAATGTAAGATTCTGCAACTTCTTACCAGGTGGCTGTACATGGATATCAACTCCAGTATTTAAAATATCATTTTCATTTGTTAAAACTAGTTGTGCATTGCCTCCTCCAAACAATCTTTTAAAGGTCTCTTTAAATTGTATATGTATCAATTCAAAACTGTCTTTAAATTTAGATTTTATTATCTTGTTTGTATCATTTATCATCATAATAAGCGAATCCTTAGCTTTTAAAACATCTTCTAATTGAATTTTCAGAAAATCATATCTTTCTTTAACCTCTTTATATTCGCGTATAGCCTCTAAATTTACATTCCCTAAATCTTTTAAAACATTACCTAATTGACTTGATTTTTCTTTTAAATAGTCAATATTTTCATCAATCATATATTTTTGAGCATTATTAAATGTTAATTCAAACTCTTCCCACAATCTATTTTTTAAATTTTCAAGTTCGATCTGAATTTTTTGAATATTTAATTCAAGATTATTATATTTTTGTTGTTCTTTTACAAAGTTCTTTTGTTTTATTGAAAAATTAATTTTATAATCAGAAAATAAATTTTCCTTTTTTAAAATTTCACTTTCTAAAAATTTGATTTCACTTTCTAAATCTTTTATTTCTTTTTTAATATTATTAATATAATAATTTTTCTCGTTCTTATCCTTTTCTAAATTATCTTTTTCTATAATCAGTTCTTTAATAGTTTCTTCTTTGATGGAAATGTAATTTTTTTCTCCTTTAATACTTTTTTGTTTTTCTTTTAAAATTAAAATCTCGTTTTCCAGTTTTTCTTCACTTTTTGCAATAAAAACTTTTAAATCAGTGATATCTTTTTCTAATGCTTTCGAAGTATTGCTTTCAACTTCTTGATCTTCTTTAAATTCTGCTATAATATTTTCTATATCAACCTTCTGTTTTTGTAAAGAATCCTGCTCACGATATTTATCATTTATTTCCTTTTCATAATTTTGAATATTATCATGAATTTGACTGTTTTCAAATCTAAAACCCTCTATTTGTTCCTTTAATTTATGTTTATCTTCAGCAATTCTCTGAATATCTAAAATGCTTTTATCTTTGTTCAAATTCATGTTACTAATAGAACTATCAAGATTTTCAATTTCATTTAGCGATTTGCTTAATTTTTTTTCAGTTTTTATTATCATATCAGATATTTCAGATATTTCTTTTTCTAAATTTTTTATCTCAGTTTTTAAATGTAATATTTCATCTTTTCTTCTTAGAATATTTGAAGATTTCGATTTTAAACTCCCTCCAGTAATTGGCCCACCAATATTTATTATTTCTCCTTCTAAAGTTACAATTTTATATTGATATTCAAATTTTCTAGCTATTTCATTCGCATTATTTAGTGTGTCAACTACTATTACCCTTCCTAAAAGAAAAGTAAATATATTTTCTAGCTTTTCATCATAATAAATAAGATCTGAAGCCAAACCTATAATACCATTAACTTTTAACATTTTTGGATCAAAAATCTTTTTGCTTTTTATTGAATCAAGGGGTAAGAAAGTTATTCTTCCAAGATTATTAACTTTAAGAATATCTATAAGCTTTTGAACCCCTGATGAAAATTTAACAACAATATTCTGTATAGAAGACCCTAAAGCAATTTCTATAGCAGTTGCATATATATTATCAACTTTTATTAATTCACCAACTATGCCTATAATATTATCCTGTACTGATTTATTATCTTTGGTATACTTCAACAAATTTTTTACCGAACTATTGTATCCTTCATAATTTTTATCCATTTCTTCTAAAGCATATAAACGGGACTTTTTTTCATTATATATTCTTTTTTTATTATCAAGGCCTAATACTAAATTTTCTTTTTCCTTGGCTAATAAGTTATAATTTTTTTCTTCTTCACTCTTTAATTTGCTAATTTTTTTTAATTGATCATTAATTTCCTCTATTTGATTGTAAATAGAGGATGACTTTTGTTCTAACATATCAATCTCTGTATTTAATTTTTCAATACGTTCATTAATATTTTTTTGTCTTAATAAAGCTTCTTCTTTTAAAGAATTATAAAAATTTATCTTACCCTTTATCTCAGCTAAATTATTCAAAATTTCTACAATATCTTCTTTAGCCTGTTCTACCTGTAATTTCCTTGTAAATTCAGATTTCTGAATTGATTCATATTTTTCAACTAATAAAGCCAGTTTTTTAGTAGCATTATTTTTTTCATTTGATATTTGATAAACATTTTGTTTTGCTTTTTTTAATTCTTCAACTAGAATATTAATTTTATTCTCTACCTTTTTTACTTCTTCTTTGTATAATTTTATTGTATTTAAATTATTTTTAAGTTTTTCATCAATGAGTTGAAGTTTGCCATTATATATCTCAATTTCATTTGATTTTTTAAAAAATTCTTCTTTTTTTAAATCTAATTTCGATTTTTCTTTATTTATTTCATTTTCCTGGTTGTTTATAAAAATTTCTTCCTTATCTATTTGATCTTTTTTATGTTTTTGAATATCTTCAAATTTTTTTAACTCCACAAAATTTTTATCATATTCTTCAGTAAGTTTCTTAATTCTTTTTACGTATAGACTTATATCTAATTCTTTCTTTTCTTTTGAAATTGCTAAATATTTTTCTGCTTTTTCTTTTTGAATCATCAACGGATTTAGCTGATTCTCTATTTCAAAAATTATATCTTTTAATCTACTAATATTATCATTAACTGAAATAAGTTTCTTTTCAGCTTCCTCCTTTTTATATCTATATTTAGAAATTCCTGAAGCTTCTTCGAAAATCTGTCTGCGATCTTCTGGTTTTGCTGATAAAATCTCGTCTATTTTACCTTGTCCAATAATAGAATAGCCATCACGACCAATTCCTGTATCCAAAAAAAGCTCATAAATATCTTTTAATCTGCATGATGTTTTATTTATATAAAATTCACTTTCCCCTGATCTAAAAATTTTTCTTGTTATTACAACTTCACTAAAATCAAAAGGGAAAACATAATCACTATTATCTAGAGTAAGATTTATTTCGCAAAAACCTAATGGTTTTCTTTTTTCACTTCCAGCAAAAATAACATCTTCTAATCTTGTTCCCCTTAAACTTTTTATGCTTTGCTCTCCTAAAACAAGACGAACAGCATCAGAAATATTACTTTTACCACTTCCATTAGGACCTATTATTGCTGTAATTCCTTGTTTAAAATCCAATGAAACTTTGTCAGCAAAAGATTTAAAACCTTGGATGTCTAATTTTTTCAGGTACATATAACCACTCCTTATGCACCATAAATTTTATCACAATTTCTATCATATTTCATCTTTATTTTCTCTTACATTAGTTAATATCTTTTGTATTTCTTCTTTATATTCTTCAGGAGCTGCTATATATCCCCATCCTCTGATCATCTGATATAAACCATCATATGCCATATCATGATAAGACATAAGTACATGAGGAATTTCTTTTTCTTTTAGTATAACATCAATAAGCTGTGCTTCAATTTCATTTTCTAAAACAGCAACTTTAACAAACTCATCCATATATTTTTCTCCTTTATTTAAAAATTTAAAAAATAATACCTGCAAAATGCAGGTAAAAGTCACCTTGGTTCAACTATAAATTTTATCGCAGTCCTCATTTCGCCATCTATCTCAATTTCTGAAAAGGCAGGTATAGCTATTAAATCAATTCCATTTGGAGCAACAAAGCCTCTTGCTATAGCTATTGCCTTTACTGCTTGATTTACTGCTCCAGCTCCTACTGCCTGTATTTCTGCCGAAGATTTTTCTCTTAATACTGCTGATAATGCTCCTGCTACAGATTTAGGTTTGGATTTAGCTGATACTTTTAGAACTTCCACTATAAAATACCCTCCTTCAAATATTATGAAAATGAATACATATATATATATTCGATAAAAATAAATTTTTTCCTTCTTTATTACTATAAAAATTTACAACTTTCTTTTTAAATAATTGATTTTTGAAATTCTAACAATCTTTTTATCAAAGATTAAAGCAAAATCCTCAATATTAAGTTTATTGGATGTTCTGAAAAATAAATCTATATTAAATTCTTTTTCCAGTAGATATTTATTGACTTTTTTTTGTCCTATAACTGTAGAAAGAAATTTAGGATTTGTTATAATAGTTAAAACTTTTTCTTTTATATTTAATTTTTCAAAAATATCTTTTAATATATCATATATTACTGCTGATTCAACCAATTGACCAATAGATGGATGGAATGGTCCAGCAACTACATCACCATTATAATTAATATTTTCCGTTGGCTGTAACCCAATCCTTATTACGTCTATATCATTTTTAATAAAATTAATGTATAATTCCTTAGAAATATTTATTGCTTCATCAAGTGTTAAAGGAATATAATCTCCTTTTTCATACATCTTTTCAAGATATGTGCCCTTAACAACTAAAGTTGGATAAATCCTAACAAATTCTGGTTTAAGTTTAATAACCTTATTGCACGTTGTTCTTATCCTGTCCAAATTATCGCCCGGAAGACCTGGCATTATCTGTAATCCTAATTTAAAGTCATATTCTCTTATTAATTTAACTGCATTTTCGACATCCATACTAGTATGTCCTCTATGGCTTTTATTTAACACATCGTCTACCATTGATTGGACACCAAGCTCTATTATAGATACGTCAAATCTTTTTAAATTATCTAATATTTTATTATTTATATAATCGGGTCTTGTTGACAATCTTATAGCATCTATTCTTTTATCTTTCAAATATTCATTTGCAATACCCAAATATAAATTTTGCATTTCCATAGGTATCCCTGTAAAGCTACCCCCAAAAAAAGAAACCTCTTTTTTCGCTTTAAAGGGTATTGTATTTAAGTGACTATTAATAGTATATCTCACAAATTTTTCATCTATTTTTATATTCTGGCCCGTAATAGCATTTTGATTGCAAAATACACATTTAAACGGACATCCCATATGTGGTATAAAAATAGGTATAATATACATATCTTTCATTTTGTAATCCCCAATTTATTTAATGCCTCCATGGCAGCATACTGTTCAGATTCTTTTTTACTTTTTCCATAACCCTGTCCAAGTTTTGTTTCACCTATTTGTACAACAGTAATAAATGTTTTATTATGGTCAGGTCCCATTTCTTTAATTAATTCATAATTTATCTTCCCAATTCCCATGCTTTGAACAACTTCTTGCAATTTCGTTTTATAATCTCTATATATTATTCCATCAAGAACTTTATCTATAATATTATCAAAAAGAGTCAAAATTACTTTTCTGACAACATTAAGATCAGAATCTAAATAAACTGCAGCTATTAAAGCTTCTACAGAATCTGCAAGAATCGAATCCCTGTCTCTTCCTCCTGTAGCTTCTTCTCCTTTGCCCATTATAAGATAATGTCCTAAATTTATATTCCTTGCACATTGTGCTAATGAAGGTTCACAGACAATTTCGGCCCTGTATTTAGAAAGAGAACCTTCTTCTAAATCCTTTCTCTTTTTATATAGATATTCACTTATAACAAGACTTAAAACAGCATCTCCTAAAAACTCTAATCTTTCATTGCTTATACCATTGTTTTTGCTTTCATTAGCCCAAGAACTATGAGTCATTGCTTGTAAAAGAAGAGATTTATTTTTAAAAAAATACTTAATATGTCCTTGCAACTTTTGAAAATTGTCATTTGCCATTTTTATACCTCTTACTTATATTTTTTAAAAATCAATGTGGCATTATGTCCGCCAAAACCAAAGGAATTAGACAAAGCTAAATTTATGTCATGTTTTAAAGCTTTATTAGGCACATAATTTAAATCACAATTTGGGTCTTTAGTTTCATAATTAATAGTAGGTGGTATAATGCTGTTTTCCAAACTAAGAACAGTAGCAATTGCTTCAACAGCACCTGATGCACCAAGCAGATGTCCAGTCATGGATTTAGTAGAACTTATATAAAGGTCATATGCGTGATCCTTAAATACATTTTTAATTGCCATTGTCTCAAATTGATCATTATATTCTGTAGATGTGCCATGAGCATTTATATAATCTACATCATTATATTCAATTCCTGCATCATCTAAAGCCTTCTTCATAGCACGTGAAGCTCCTTCACCTTCAGGAGCAGGTGCTGTTATATGATAAGCATCATCTGTAGCTCCATAACCAATTATTTCTGCATAAATATGTGCTCCTCTTTTTAAAGCACTATCTAAAGACTCTAAAACTAAAGTACCTGAACCTTCACCCATAACAAAACCATCTCTATTTAAATCAAAGGGTCTAGAAGCCTTATTTGGATCAGGGTTTGAAGTCATTGCTTTCATTGCACAAAATCCAGCAAATGCCATTGGTGTAACAGATGCCTCTGTGCCTCCTGTAATAACTATATCAGCATCATTCCTTTGTATTATCCTGAATGCTTCACCTATTGCATTTGAGCTTGAAGCACATGCATTTACTATTGTTTCATTAATTCCTTTTAATCCAAAAGTAATAGCTATCTGTCCTGCAGCCATATTTGCAATCATCATTGGTATGAAAAATGGACTTACTCTGCCTGGTCCCTTTTCATACATAACTTTGTTCTGAGCCTCAAAAGTTTCAATTCCTCCAATACCAGTTCCATAAATAACTCCAACTTTATTTAAATCTATATCTGAGAGATTTAATTTTGAATCTTCCAAGGCAATTTTAGTACTAGCAACAGCAAATTGTGTAAATCTATCCATTCTTTTTGCTTCTTTTTTATCTATATACAAAGTTGGATCAAAGTCTTTAACTTCTGCCGCAACCTTAGTTGAATAATCAGATATATCAAATTTCGTAACTATATCTATACCAGATTTACCTTTTACAAGATTGTCCCAAAATTCATTTATTTTGCTTCCAATAGGCGAAATTACTCCTATACCAGTTACTACAACTCTATTCATAAATTTAACCTCCAAATACTAAAAAAATTAATCGTACAAAGTCCCGCAAAGCGGGACTTTACTTCTTTTATTCAAGATTATTTAAGTACTCTACTACATCTCCAACTGTCTTAATTTTTTCTGCATCTTCATCAGGAATTTCGATATCAAATTCTTCTTCAAGAGCCATTACTAGCTCCACTATGTCTAAAGAGTCAGCACCTAAATCATCTATAAAAGATGATTCCATTGTAACTTCATCAGGGTCAACACCCAATTGTTCAACAATAATATCTCTAACTTTATCAAATACCATGTCCAATTCACCTCCTCTCAGAGATATACATTATGATAATATTACATAACCATTCCGCCGTCAACATTTATTACTTGACCTGTAATATA
Source organism: Thermoanaerobacteraceae bacterium (assembly GCA_049700195.1). GTDB lineage: Bacteria > Bacillota > Thermoanaerobacteria > Thermoanaerobacterales > Thermoanaerobacteraceae > JBNAVY01. The sequence continues at coordinate 39,561 of JBNAVY010000008.1, read as the reverse complement.
ATCAGAGTCCTCGCTAGCCAGAAAAGATACCATATTTGCTATATCTTCGGGCTTCCCAATTTTTTTTAAAGGAATATTTTTTAACATATTTTCTTTTACTTCATCATTTAAAATATTTGTCATATCTGTATCAATAAATCCAGGTGCTACTGCATTAACATTTATTCCCCGTCCAGCAAGTTCTTTAGCAACAGACTTCGTGAGCCCAATTAAACCTGCTTTAGATGCTGCATAGTTAGTTTGACCAGCGTTTCCCATTATCCCAACAACAGATGTAATATTTATTATTTTTCCTTTTCTCTTTTTTATCATATACTTTGAAGCAAATTTTATTACATTAAATGCACCTTTTAAATTTATATTTAATACTAGATCCCAGTCTTCTTCTGACATTTTAATAATTAAATTATCTTTAGTAATACCCGCATTATTAACTACAACATCTATACTTCCAAAAGTATCAATTATAGTTTCAATTGCATTTTCTACTTCATTGTATTTTGATACATCGCATTTAATAGCTTTAGCTTGTACTCCAAAACTTCTAATTTCATCTAATACAGTTTTTGCACTATCTTCACTTTTAGTATAATTTATAACAATATTAAATCCATCTTTTGCAAGCTTTAAAGCTATTGCCTTGCCAATACCCCTTGACCCTCCAGTTATAAATGCAATTTTATTATTATTACTATTCACAAATTCATACCCCCAAAGAAGATAAAGTTTTTAAAAGAGAACTTTCATCTTCAAAATTTAAAGCTGTTTTTGATTTGTCAATTTTTTTTAGAAAGCCTGTTAATGTTTTTCCGGGTCCTATTTCAATAAAAGTATCCACTTCATCCTTTATCATTTTTCTTATTGATTGTTCCCATAAAACAGGATGACTAACCTGTGAAACTAATAGATTTTTAATTTCTTCTTTTTTTACATAATCGGCAGTGACATTAGAAATAACAGGTATAGCCAAATCATAAACCGGTATATTTCCCAAGTCTTTTTCTAACAGTTTACCTGCCATAATCAGCATACTGCTATGAAAAGGAGCGCTAACCGACAATACTACTGCTCTTTTTGCACCTTTTTCTTTTGCAAGTTCGACTGCTCTTTTGACAGCATCTACTTCTCCAGAAATTACTAGTTGCCCTGGACAATTATAATTTGCAGGTTCAACAATCCCCATATTAGAAGATATTTTACATATTTCTTCAACAATTTCATTATCAAGTCCCATTATTGCTGCCATTGTGCCTTTCCCTTCAGGTACTACACTTTGCATATATTTACCCCTGTTTTTTACGATTTTAACAGCATGTTCGAAATCTATTGCACCTGCTAAGACTAATGAAGCATATTCTCCTAAACTAAGGCCAGCAGAAACATCAGCATTTACTCCCTTTTTCTGCAAGACCTTTGTCAGTGCAATGCTGACTGTTAAAATTGCAGGTTGGGTATTTTCTGTTTTTATCAGTTCCTCCTCAGGTCCTTCAAAACAAAGTTTCGCCAAATCAAACCCTATAGAATCACTGGCTTGTTCAAAAACTATTTTTGCTTCAGTATAGTTTTCATAAACTTCTTTTCCCATTCCAACATATTGAGCTCCTTGACCAGGATATATAAATGCAATTTTCAAAATATCACCTCAATTTTAACAAATTATCAATAGTCTTATTAGCATCATTTATTATTTCCTCTATTATCTTTTTAACAGGTTTTATATCATTTATAAGTCCAGATATCTGTCCTGCCATAACAGAACCAAATTCTATATCACCATCTACCACTGCAGCCTTAAGCTTGCCTTCACCTAATTTTTCAATTTCTTCTTTTGTTGCACCTCTTGCTTCAGCTTTTTCAAATTCTCTTGTTAATCTGTTCTTTAATGATCTTACAGGATGCCCAGTAATCCTTCCAGAAACAACCGCATCTCGGTCCTTTGCTTTTACTATAAATTCTTTATAATTTTTATGAGCTGTGCATTCATCCGAACATACAAATCTTGTACCCATCTGTACCCCTGAAGCTCCTAAACATAATGCTGCCGCAAAACCTCGACCATCTGCAATACCTCCAGCCGCTATAACAGGAATCTTTACTGCATCAACAACCTGTGGTACTAAAGCAAAAGTTGTAAGCTCGCCCACATGACCGCCAGATTCAGTTCCTTCAGCAATTACAGCATCAACTCCTATTTCCTCCATCCTTTTAGCAAGAGCAACTGAAGGGACAACTGGAATTACTTTTATTTTTTTTTCTTTTAACATATGTATATACTTGCCAGGATTTCCTGCACCTGTAGTAATTACATCAACTCCACTCTCTAAAATCACCTCCATTACCTCATCAACAAAAGGTGACATAAGCATAACATTGACACCAAAAGGTTTATTAGTTAATTCTTTAGTTTTCAGTATTTGCTGTTTAACAAAACTTGCTGGTGCATTACCAGCCCCTATAATTCCTAGACCACCAGCATTAGAAACCGCTGCAGCTAATTCAGCAGTAGCTACCCATGCCATTCCTCCTTGAAATATCGGGTATTTTATATCTAGTAAATCTAATATATCAGTTTTAAACATTTTATCACTCCTTATTTGCTCCATTTAATTACTGCAGCGCCCCATGTTAATCCTGCTCCAAAAGCAACTACAGGCACAATATAGCCTTTTTTTATTAAACCATTTCTATAAGCTTCATCCAAAGCTATTACAACAGAAGCTGCAGACGTATTACCATACTTGTCAAGATTTATATACACTTTGTCTTTAGTTAATTTTAGCCTTTTCATCGCAGAATCAATAATACGTGTATTAGCTTGATGAGGAATAAGCAAATCAATGTCTTCTGCTTTTAATCCACATCTGTTTAATGCCTCAATTGTTGCACTATCCATTATTTTAACTGCAAATTTAAAAACTTCTTGACCTTCCATAAAAATAGTATGAAGTTTTTTATTAACAGTTTCTTCACTGGCAGGCATCTTAGAACCTCCAGCAGGCATATAGAGATATTTCCCACCGTCACCATCTGCCCCTAAAAAAGAACTAAGTATTCCATATCCTTTTTCTACTTTACCTATAACAGCCGCACCGGCTCCATCACCAAAAAGCACACATGTATTCCTATCTTCCCAATTGGTGATTTTCGACAAAGTTTCGGCTCCAATAACTAAAACATTATTATAAATGCAATTTTCAACAAATTGTTGAGCTATTGTAATACCATAAATAAATCCAGAACATCCAACTGATATATCAAAAGCCGGAATATTTTTTGCGCCTAAATTTGACTGAACAATACAAGCTGTAGAAGGAAAATTCATATCAGGAGTAACTGTAGCAACAATTATCAGATCTATATCTGATTCTTTTAAATTTGCATCTGCTAAAGCTTTTTTTGCAGCAGCAGTTGCTAGATCTGATGTGGCAACAGATTTATCAGCAATACGTCTTTCTTTTATTCCTGTTCTTGTTGTAATCCACTCATCAGATGTATCAACTATTTTTTCTAAATCAAAATTTGTGAGAATTTTTTCAGGTACAAAGCTTCCTATACCTAAAATTCCAGCATAAACCTTATTTTCACTCAACTACATCATCTCCTATTAATTCAATTTCTTTCTCGATATGACTTAAAACGTCATTATCAACAAAATTTTTTGCTTGTCTTATTGCATTAAATATTGCTTTTGCTTTTGAACTGCCGTGGGCTTTAATTACAGGTTTTTTTATTCCAAGTAAAGGAGCTCCCCCATGCTCTGTATAATCCATTTTCTTAGTTATTCTTTTAAGCCCATTCATAATAAAAAGTGCGCCGAATTTAGTAAATATATTTCTTTTTAATTCTTCTTTCAATAAATGAGATATTACAGAAGCCGTACCTTCCATAGATTTTAAAATTGCATTGCCAACAAAGCCATCACAAGAGACAACTTCAGCAACACCTAAAGGTATATCTCTGCCTTCAACATTACCAATAAAATTCAAATTTGAACTTTTTAAAAGTTCAAATGCTCCCTTAACAACATCATTACCCTTTTCTTCTTCGGCTCCAATATTAAAAAGTCCAACACGTGGTTTTTCTATATTAAACATTTTTTGTGCATATACTGAGCCCATTATTGCAAATTGTCTAAGGTTTTCAGCTTGACAATTTGTATTAGAACCTGCATCTAAAAGAACAACTGAACCATTTAGTGCTGGAAGTATAGGAGCTAATGCAGGTCTGTCAATTCCCTTAATTCTACCAACCATTAAAAGTGCTCCAGCCATAAGAGCACCAGTATTCCCTGCCGATAAAAAAGCATCAGCTTCGCCATCTTTCAGAAGTCTTAAACCTACAGCCATTGAAGAATCCTTTTTTTTCCTAATGGCAGCAACTGGTGATTCATTATTTGTTATAACTTCTTTTGTATAAACTATTTTTAAACGTTCAAATTTCCCGTCATAAGGTTTTAAAGTTTCTTCACTGCCAGTTAATATTATATTTATATCATTATAATATTTAAGAGCATCAATACAACCTTTTATGATTTCTCCTGGGGCATTATCCCCACCCATTGCATCAATTGCTAATTTCAAAAGTGTCACTCCTTTTTTATATGTCACTTTAATATGAAGTTTTCATCTAAAGATACGAGTATAAATTTACCTCTAAAAACTTCATTATTTTTTACTTTTATTTTTACCCACACAAAAAACTTATTTCCCCTTTGCCTTATAACCTCAGCTTTTGCAACTAATTTATCTCCAATTTTTACTGGAAGTTTATACTTTATATTTGCAACACCAATTAAAGCTGCTGAAGCATCTATAACAGACATAGCAAGTGATTCCGCCTGTGAGTATATATACTGACCTTTTACTATTTTTGTTTTAACAAAAACCATTTCCTCAGTTGGATCAAAAATTGAAATACCACTTTTACCTAAATCTAAATCTATTAATTCTCCAACAACTTCACTACCTTCTATAGCACGAACTTTATTATAATTTCTTTCTGCAACTGTTTTAATACGTTCTCTAACTTCAGGTATTCCTAATTCCATTCTATCAAGCCGAATAGTTTGTACACTAACAGAAAACATCTCAGATAATTCATCATCAGTATAAAAAGGATTCTCTGAGATTTTTTCTTTTAATATTTTTTGCCTGTCTATTTTACTTAATTTTATTGCCATATTACCAGCTCCAAATAATAGTTGTTTTTATGACCTACTCTAAATTATAAAATATTTTTTTTCTAAAATCAAGTAAAAAAAGTAGTAATAGGATTAATCCTATTACTACTTTATTTTTCAATCTTTAAAACTTCTCTATTCCCATAATATCCGCAATTAGGACATACTCTATGAGGTAATTTAGGTTCATGACACTGTGGACATAAAACAAAAGCAGGTGCAGCCAATTTATGACTGTTTCTTCTTTTATCTCTCCTGGCTTTAGATGTTCTTCTCTTTGGAACTGGCATATTAACACCTCCTACATTTACTGCAATAATTTATTTAGAATTTCAAGTCGTGGATCTATTTCTTTTCGTTGGCAATTGCATGTATTATGATTAAGATTAGTTCCACATACAGGGCATAGGCCTTTGCAATCTTCTTTACATATAAATTTCATTGGCAGTGATAAAATTATATTGTCTAAAATAAAATCTGTTAAATCAAAGTTTTCAAAAGAATTTCCTTCTTCTTCTATAATATCAATATATTCCTTCACATCAACATTTATATTGTAAATAAAATCATCAAGACAGCGGTCACAAACCACTTTTAAACTGCCAGAAATATTGAAATCAGAAAAAAGTCCTTCTTTTTTATTTGTTATATTTCCATAAACGCGTATAGGTTTTTCGAGTAAATAAACACTGCCATTAAATTCAATTTCTTTAATATCCTCATAATAATCCAAATTAATACTTCGGCCTACCTGCCATTTGATTTTTGACAAATCAATTCTCATCAATCTCACACTCCAAAATAATTGCCAACATTTATTATACTAACCGCGATAACCTTTGTCAAGGTACCTTATTTTAATCCCTCTACTATTTTTTTCGTATCTTTTGCAATCATATATTCTTCATTCGTAGGTACGACCATTACTTTTACTTTTGAGTCAGGAGTAGAAATTATTGCCTCTTTCCCTCTGACTTTGTTTTTTTCTCTATCAAGAGTAAAACCTAAAAAGTCAAGACCATCTAAAATATATTCTCTCATTTCAGGTCCGTTTTCTCCAACTCCTGCAGTAAATACAATCACATCAACACCACCCATGGCAGCTGCATATGAGCCAACGGTTTTTTTAACTCTATATGCAAAAATATTTAACGCCAGTTGAGCTCTTTCATTTTTCTCTTTAAATGCTGCATCCTCAATATCTCTAAAATCACTGCTAATACCTGATATGCCATAAACACCAGATTTTTTATTTAAAATATTAATTACATCTTCAGCAGTGATATTTTCTTTTTCCATTAAAAAAGTTATAATTGAAGGATCAATATTTCCTGATCTGGTTCCCATAGCTAGCCCTTCTAAAGGCGTAAAACCCATACTTGTATCAACTGATTTCCCGTGTCTTACAGCGGCAATACTAGCCCCATTACCTAAATGACAAGTTATAATTTTTAGCTCTTCAACAGGCTTGTCTAAAATTTGTGCTGCTCTGTATGAAACAAATTTATGTGAAGTTCCATGAAAACCGTATCTTCTTATCTTATATTTTTCATAATACTTATATGGAATAGGATATAGATAAGCATACTCAGGCATTGTCTGATGGAATGCAGTATCAAACACCGCAACCATCGGTACATTTGGCATTATCTGTTGGCAAGCCTTTATACCCTCAATATTTGCAGGATTATGAAGAGGCGCTAATTCAACACAATTAAGTAAATTCCTAATAACATTTTCATCAATCAATACAGAATCCTTAAAATACTCCCCACCATGTACAACTCTATGTCCAACAGCATCAATTTCTTTCATGTCTTTTAAAATACCTATTTCCTTATCTGTTAAAGCCTCTAAAACTATTTGTATTGCATCTTTATGATTTCTCATTTCTTTGGCAATTTTTACTTTGTCTTTGCCAATAACCTGATGTGTTAAAAGAGAATCATTTATACCTATTCTCTCAGCTAGTCCTCTTGATAAAACAGTTTCATTCTCCATATCTAACAATTGATATTTTAAAGATGAACTTCCGCAATTTATAACTAAAATTTTCAATTCCATTCTCCTTCCATATTTTTATAAGTTTATTTTTCTGCCTGAACTGATGTTATTGCAATTACATTAACAATGTCATCTACACTGCAGCCTCTTGAAAGATCATTAATTGGTTTTCCCATTCCTTGTGAAATCGGGCCAATTGCGTTTGCTTTAGCAAGTCTCTGGACAAGTTTATATCCAATATTTCCTGATTGTAAGTCTGGGAATATAAGAACATTAGCTTTCCCTGCAACAGGACTTCCTGGCGCTTTTAATTCACCAACTTCTTTTACAATGGCTGCATCTAACTGCAGTTCACCATCAATTAGCAAATCAGGTGCCAACTCTTTTGCTATTTTAGTAGCATTTTTCACCTTATCAACTAATTCATGGGCAGCACTGCCTTTTGTTGAAAAAGAAAGCATTGCAATCTTAGGATCTATACCTGCAAGTACTCTTGCTGTATGCGCTGATGCAATAGCTATTGCAGCCAGTTCTTCTTCATTAGGATTTGGATTTACTGCACAGTCTGCAAAAACAAATACTCCATCAGAACCAAAAGTACAATCAGGAACTTCCATAATAAGAGCACTTGATACAACTTTAACATTTGGAGCAGTTTTTACTATTTGAAATGCTGGACGAAACACGTCTGCGGTAGCATGTATTGCTCCAGAAACCATTCCATCAGCATCCCCCATTTTAACCATCATACATCCAAAATACATAGGATCTTTCATAATTTCAAGAGCTTTATCTTCTGTCATACCTTTGCTTTTTCTTAATTCATAATACTCTTTTGCATAAGCATTTAAAAATTCTGATTTTGATGGGTCTATAATAATGGCCTTTGATATATCAACATCTTTTGCTTCTTTATGTATAACATCCTCATTACCAAGTAAATAAATATCAGCAATACCTTCTTTTAATACTTTTTCACAAGCTTTTAAAGTCCTTGGCTCACTACCTTCCGCAAGAACTATACTTTTTTTATTATTTTTAGCTTTCTGGATAATATTATCCATTACACCCATTTTTATAACTCCCTTCTTTTTATATAATTTTTACAAAAAATATTGTATACACATTTTACATTTTATCATATTTTATATAAAATAATAAGTATATATTAAAAAATTTTTTGAAAGGAATCGAATTATGAGTATTTTAGGAATAATTGTAGAATATAATCCTTTACATAATGGTCATATTTATCATATAAATTCTGCAAAAAATATTAGTAAATGTGATGAAGTAGTTGCAGTAATGAGTGGAAATTTTGTTCAAAGAGGAGAACCAGCAATAATAAATAAATGGGAAAGAACCAAAATGGCGCTTATGTCAGGTGTAGATCTGGTAATAGAATTACCTGTAATATATTCTACATCAACTGCAGAAAATTTTGCATATGGAGCAATTAAACTTCTTGATTCTTTAAAAATAATTGATTATATATGTTTTGGCACTGAAAAGGGCGATCTTCATGAAATTTACAAGATTGCAGAAATCCTCAAAAATGAGCCAAGCTTATATAAAAAATATTTAAAAGAATTTTTAAACACTGGTCTTACCTTTGCTCTTGCAAGAGAACAAGCAATAAAAAAATTTACAAATAATGATATGAGCAATATCCTACAAACATCAAATAATATTCTTGCAATAGAATATGTAAAATCTTTATTAAAATTAAATAGTAATATAAAACCTCTTACAATAAAAAGAATTGGAAATATGTATAATTCTCTTGAAATCAAAGGAAATTTTATAAGTGCTTCTTCCGCAAGAAAACAAATTTATGAAAATAATATAAATAATATACAAAAATATATACCAGACTATAGTTACGATATTTTAACTGAAGCTATAAAAAATGGTATTTGTCCCGTATCTTTTGAAGATTTTTCTAATATTATCTTTTATAAACTTAGAAAAAAAACTAATTTAAAAAATATTTTTGATGTATCAGAAGGATTAGAAAATAAGATATACAATTCAGCAAATTTAACTAACAATTTTAATTATTTAGTCGAACTGATCAAATCAAAAAGATATACAAAAAGTCGTATTAGACGTATTTTAACACACACACTGCTAGAAATAAAAAATGAAATGTACCAAAAATTCGACGGTCCAAATTACATAAGAGTCCTAGGCTTTAATAATAAAGGCTTAAAAATCTTAAATTCTCTAAAAAAGAAATCTAGTCTTCCTATAATAACAAAAGTCTCTAATTATAAAAAAATCCTGGATAATTACGAAATGTTTGAAAAAGACTTATTTGCAACTGATATCTATACTTTAGCATATAAAAATTCTGAATTGTCAAGAGGAAATTTAGATTTTACTCATCCTATAATAAAAATATAATCAGCATTTTTATTTTTTTTTTCAATAAACATATAATATAGAATTCAGGTTACAGGGTGGGGATATGTTGAAAAGCAAAAATTCTATATTAAATGTTTTTGTTTTACTTATTGTTTTATTAGTTATCTCTCTTATTATCTTCCCGAAAGAATCTATGGAAGCAGCAAAAAATGGAATAAACCTTTGGCTTTTTATAATAACACCATCATTATTGCCCTTTTTTATTGGTTCAGAACTTTTAATACAAATGGGAATAGTTCATTTTTTAGGTACATTCTTAGAACCTATAATGAGAAAGGTTTTTAGAGTCCCAGGAAGCGGCTCTTTTGCTATGGCTATAGGTTATACATCTGGATATCCTGTAGGTGCTCAAATAATATCCAGGCTTTGGGAAGAAAAATTATGCACAACAACAGAAGCTGAACGATTAATGGCTTTTTGCAATAATTCTGGACCTCTTTTTATGCTTGGAGCTGTAGCAATTGGGATGTTTAACAATAATATTATTGGTTATATCATAATTGCTTCTAATTATTTATCTGCAATAACTACAGGTATATTATTCAGATTTTATAAAAAAGATATTAAAACAAATACATATAAAATTGATAAACCTTTAAAATCCGCTTTTAAAAAAATGTATGATGTAAGAAATGAAAACAAAAAAAGTTTCAGCTCTATTTTGTCAGATGCTATAATAAAATCAATGAACACTATAATAATGATAGGCGGTTATATAGTATTTTTTTCTGTTATAATAGAGTTTTTAAACTTATATGGTGTATTAATATTTTTAAGTCATATAATTAGTCCTTTTTTTAGTGTTTTAAATTTTGACAATAGAATAGTACCATCCTTTTTAAGTGGTATGCTTGAAATTACTGTAGGATCAAATTTAATAAGCCAAACACAAGTACCTATTAACCAAAAAATAATAATAGTTAGTTCTATTATTGCATGGGGCGGTATTTCAATACATGGTCAAGTAATGAGCGTTATAGCAAAAACGAAAATTGCATATTTCCCATATTTTATGGCAAAATTGATCCAATTTGTTTTTGCCGGAATATATTCATATTTAATATTATTATTTGTTAAAATTCCAGAATATCAAACACTAAATGTATTTAATGATTTTTCATATAAAAATACAATAAACATATTTGAAATTTCTTTATTTCTTTTTTTAATAACATCATTAATATTATTATTAATAGGTATTTTAACTAAAATATATAAAAGCAGGGCATAATCACTTCACGCCCCGCAGCTCATTCCTGTTATTTTTTATGGTTTGTACTATTTTAGTCATTTCCTCTTCTAATTTTGCTAAAATCTCATCTGCATATTCCCTGCTGCCAAGCCTTATTTCTTTTGCATTTTCCTGTGCTGAAGCAATTATTTCTGCAGCAGCTTTTTCTGCTTTTTTTGTAATTTCATCTTCATTTACCATCATATTTATACGTTGCTCTGCCTCTTTTACAATTGTTTCAGCATCTTGCTGTGCTTCTAAAAGAATCCTTTGTTTTTCCTGTCTTATCCACTCAGCCCTTTTAAATTCATCAGGCAATTTTACACGTATTTGTTTTATTAATTCCAGTATATCTTCTTTATTTATTAACGCCTTATTAGAAAGTGGTATATTAGAACTTTTTTCAATTATATCTTCTAACTCATCTAAAAGATTAAAAACTTCTAAATCCTCCACATTAGCCAAGATATTACCCCCTTTAATAAATTATTTCTTAAACTTTTTATTTAATTCATTACTTACTATATCTGGCACAAATTCTGACAAACAACCTCCAAATTCAGCAATTTCCTTAACTACACTTGAACTTAAATAACCATATTTATTATTTGTCATCAAAAAAACAGTCTCTACTGATGGATACAACTTTTTATTAATTAATGCCATTTGAAACTCATATTCAAAATCAGAAATCATCCTTAATCCCTTAATTATAGCTGTAGCATCAACCTTTTTTGCATAATCAACTAACAATCCATCAAAATTAGAAACCTCAACCCTTGCTATATCTTTAGTTACCTCCTGCAATAAATGTACTCTTTCTTCTAAAGAAAAAAGTGGTTTCTTGGCTGGATTCACCAATACTGCTACAATCAATTTATCAAATAACAGTGATGCTCTTTGAATAATATCAATATGTCCGTATGTAACAGGATCAAAACTACCAGGATAAATAGCTATTTTGCCCATATTTCCTCCTTAAAAAATGTTAAAATTGTTTCACCATATTTTTTACTTTTAGTTTTTAATAAAGTATTATAAACATCTTCAATTATATCATTTTTGTGATGTTCTACCACTATTACTCCATCCTCATCTAATATATTTGAATCAGAAAGCATAATTAAGGTCTTATGTGCTAAGTTTTTATAATATGGAGGATCAATAAAAATTATATCAAATTTAATATTTTTTTTCTTAAAAAATTCTATAGCTTTAAATACATCACTATTAATTATTTCAAACTTGCCCTTTATATCTAATAAATCTAAATTATCCTTTAAACATCTAATACTGTTAAAATTATTATCTATAAAATAGCAGAACCTTGCACCTCTGCTTAAAGCTTCAATACCTATATTACCAGTGCCTGAAAATAAATCCATAAAAATACTATCTTCTATTTTAGTATATAAAATATTAAAAAGTGATTCTTTAACCATATCAGATGTAGGCCTTATATCCTTACCAAATGGAGCTTTTAGTTTTCTTCCTCTAAAAAAACCTGACACTATCCTCAAAATTGCACCTCCACTTCTTAAATTATTTTAGCATATTTTACGATTTAACACAAAAAAATGTATAATTTTTTTCGACTTTGGTAAATAATATTAATGGGAATCAAATTTCCCCAAAATTCTTCCTTCAATTTCTCCTCTCCCAATCCAGGTAGAAAACCTACCTGGATTATATTTTTTATTATATTTTTAAAGGACAGCCTTTAGACTGTCCTTTTATATCTTTATAAACTATATAATTTATCTTAAAGTACCTTTGCTTGCAATTTGGCTTTCAGCCATTTGGATCATTTTTCTTACCATGTGTCCACCAACAGCACCACAATCACGTGATGTTAAATTTCCCCAGTAACCATCTGCTGGTGGATTAATACCTAACTCTCTAGCTATTTCATATTTCCACTGGCTCATGGCTTGTTTTGCTTCTCTTACCACAAGTGGATTTTTTGTATCTGAACCTGCTGCCATTTTAATCACCTCCATTTGTGTTTGTATTATTAATTTAACCATATATAAAAATTATATTCATGTAAACATATGTAATATATGTTTTTTTATATAAAAATTATATAAACTAAATTACTATTATATATATATTAAAGGATATCCCAAAGGATATCCTTTTAAAATCTATAATTAAACTATCTTAAAGTGCCTTTGCTTGCTATCTGGCTTTCTGCCATTTGAATCATTTTTCTTACCATGTGTCCGCCAACAGCACCACAATCACGTGATGTTAAATTTCCCCAGTAACCATCTGCTGGTGGATTAATACCTAACTCTCTAGCTATTTCATATTTCCACTGGCTCATGGCTTGTTTTGCTTCTCTTACCACAAGTGGATTTTTTGTATCTGAACCTGCTGCCATTTTAATCACCTCCATTTGTGTTTGTATTATTAATTTAACCAAAAACAGTTTTTCTAAACCGAAAAATTATTTTCAAAAATGTATAATAGTGATCAAAATGGCAAAATAAATTGTTTAAAATTTACTTTTTTTCTTCAAAAAACACTCCTATTGCCGCTGGACCTGCATGAGTTCCAGTACTGCAACTTCCTCTACCTCTTATAAATTTTGTTATTCCTAATTCATTCCTTAATGCTGTCTCAACTTCATTTATAAAATCACCTTTGTCTGTATGTAAAACACCTACTTCTTTCTCAGTAAAATCTATACCAGTCTTTTTCATATAATTAACAATCCATTTAATTACATTTTTTTGCCCTCTAACCTTGTCTACAATTTTTATTTCTCCGTCTTCATTCATTACAATAGGTTTTATATTTAAGATATTTCCTAAAAATGCTTGAGATCTTGCAAGCCTTCCACCTCTGTAAAGATAATCTAAAGAATCAAAAGACATTATGTACCTAACATTTTTTATCATTTCCTGTACTCTGGCTATAATTTCTTCTTTACTTGCACCTTGTGAGGCCATTTTCGCAGCTTCTAAAACAATTATGCCATTACCAAAAGAGTATTGAAGTGAATCAAAAACTTGAATGCGAGAAGGATTAACCATACCTTTGGCTATTTCAGCTGATTGATAAGTACCGCTTAGCTTTGAAGATAAAATTATAGCTATAATATAATCATAACTTTTTAATAAATCATTAAAAACATCCATAAATTCTACTGGTGAAACCTGAGAAGTAGTTGGCATTTTACCTTCTTCAACTAATTTATAAAATTCTTCTTTTGTAATATCTATCCCATCTTTATATGAAACTCCATCAATATTAATTGTTAAAGGTACAACATAAATCCCATAAGTTTTGACTAAATCTTCAGGAACATCAGCTAAACTGTCAGTTACAATTGCTATTTTATCCATACCGAATTCTCCTTTTTAATTCAAAATAATTCCATTAAGTTTTTCTTCAAAATTCTTAATAAGTTCTTTTTTTAGATTATTATGATTTTTAAGTGTAGGATCTTTTAAAAGCAGGTTTTCTGCATCATTTTGTACTTTTTTAAGTATTTCTATATCTTCAAAGATATCTGCTAATTTAAAATCTGGCAATCCATGCTGTTTCAGTCCCAAAAATTCTCCTGGTCCCCTAATCTCAAGGTCTTTTTCTGCAATTTTAAAACCATCTATGGTATTCGTCATAACTTTTAATCGCCTTTTTGCAATCTCAGAATTAGAATAAGCAATAAGTATGCAATATGATTGATATTTAGATCGTCCTACACGTCCTCTTAACTGATGTAGCTGTGCAAGGCCAAATCTCTCAGCATTTTCAATTATCATTACTGTAGCATTAGGAACATTAACACCTACTTCAATTACAGTTGTTGAAACTAAAATATCAATATTACCATTTGCAAATTTTTCCATCGTAGTTTCTTTCTCAAAATCCGATAATTTGCCATGCAAAATACCAACATTAACATCTTTAAAAATACCTTTATAAATCTCTTCATATACTATTTCGGCAGATTTTGCTTTTACTTTATCAGATTCTTCAATTAAAGGACAGACAATATAAACTTGTCTTCCTTTTTTTACTTCTTCTAAAGCAAACTTGTAGGCTCTTTCTCTAATAGAAAAGTTAATTGCATAAGTTTTTATGGTTTTTCTTCCAGGTGGCATTTCGTCAATAACAGAAATATCTAAATCTCCATAAAGCATAAGAGCTAAAGTTCTTGGTATCGGAGTTGCTGTCATAACTAATATGTCCGGATTTTTACCTTTTTTCATTAAAATAGCTCTTTGTCTTACACCAAAACGATGTTGTTCATCAGTTACTGCTAATCCTAAATTTTTAAAAATAACATCATTTTCTATTAGTGCATGAGTTCCAACAACTATATCATATTCACCATTTTTAATTTTCTCTAGTATAATATTTTTATCATGGTTTGAAACACTACCTGACAAAAAGCCTATTTGTATAGGATGTCTTTTATACATGAATTTCAATGTTTCATAATGCTGTTTTGCTAGAATTTCTGTAGGAGCCATCATAACTGCTTGGTATCCATTTTTAACAGCAAAATACATAGCTGCTGCTGCTACTGCAGTTTTCCCAGAACCAACATCCCCCTGAAGTAATCTATTCATAATTTTATCAGACATCATGTCATAAATTATTTCATTTAAAGCCTTTTGCTGAGCCTGTGTAAAATAAAAACCCAAATGATCTGTAAATGGTTTTAAATCAATTTTTTTAAATGTTATACCCTTATTTTCTCTTTTAATAGTATTTTTTATTAAATATAATGCAAATTGAAATAAAAATAATTCCTGATATTTAATTCTATATTTTGCTTTATTTAGCATTTCCTCATTTTGAGGAAAATTTATATTTAATAAAGCATCTTTTAAATTCAACAAATCCTTTTCTTTTAAATACTCTTCAGTAAAAAAATCTTCAACTTTACTAATATGATCGTTTAATGCATCAAAAACTATTTTTCTCATAACATTTTGACTAAGCCCTTCAGTCAAACTATAAACAGGTACAATTCTTCCTGTATTTAATGTGAATTTCTCTGTTTTATCTAAAACCGGATTCTCTATATATAATTGACCATATTTTAGCTGTAATTTTCCGTTTATTATATATTCTTCACCTATTTTAAAATTGTTTTTAATATATGGCTGATTATACCAAACAAGCTCAATAGCTCCTGTACCATCTTTTATAGGAATTTTTGTTATCAAAACTTTTCTAGTTCTGATCTGTCGTGGATTACCTGCAATATAAGCTTTAAATGTTTGTTTTTCGCCAATTTTAAGATTTTCAATAGTTGTAATATTATTTCTATTCTCATAACCTTTTGGAAAATAAAACAATAAATCTTTTATTGTAAATATGCCAAGTTTATTAAGCAGTTTTGCTCTTTTGGGACCTACTCCTTTTTGATATTTAATATTGTTGTCTAAAGACATGATTACCACCTTTATTCAACTGATATAACATAATAATAAAGAGGTTGCCCACCAGCTTGTATTTCAATATCACCATCAAAATTTAATTCATTTTTAAGCTGCAAAGCCTTGGATTTTTCAACATCTTTGCCATAATATATTGTTATTATAGATGAATTTTTATCAATAACATTTTCTATAAGTTTTTTAGCAACTTCATTATAATCATTTCCACTTTCTTTGAATTTTTCATCTATAAAGCCTAATATATCACCTTTTTTTATTTCTTTATCATCAATTTTTGTATCTCTTATAGAATAAGTAACTTCAATAGTTTTTACTGATTTGATAGTTTCATTAATATTATTTATTAATTCATCAACAGGTTGTGTAATATCAATATTTATTATAGCTGATATTGCTTCATCAAAACTTCTTGTAGGTATAACATATATATTTTTTTCAGATAACTTCTTTGCCTGTTCACAAGCCATAATAACATTTTTATTATTAGGAAAAATAATTATGTTTTCAGCATTAATTTTATTTATTCCTTCAATAATGTCGTTGGTGCTGGGATTCATAGTTTGACCACCTTCAATTACAACATCACAACCCAAATCCATAAAAATATTTTTAATTCCTTCTCCATTTGCTACAGCTAATATACCATATTTTTTTTGTGGAACAGACTGTTCTATTATGCTTTCATGCTGTATTTTCATATTGTCTATTTTAATTTTTATAAGTTCTCCAATTTTCAAGCCTTCCTCTAAAACTAATCCGGGATTATTTGTATGAACATGTATCTTGATTAAATCATCGTCAGCAACTACAACAAGACTATCTCCATATTTTGAAAACTTATCTTTTAATATATCTACAGCATATTTTTTAGCTTTTATCAAGATTTCTGTACAATAATTATACTTAATATCTTTTAAATTATGAATAACAGCTCCAGTTTCTTCAAACAATGTTTTACTTTCAACAATCTTACCCTGAATTGCCTTTAACATGCCTTTTAAAATATATAAATATCCCATACCGCCGGAATCAACAACACCAGCTTCTTTTAATACTGGCAATAATTCAGGTGTCTTTAAAAGAGATTGTTCTGCAGCTTCAATAACTTCTATTAAAAAATTTTCAAAATCTGATATGGATTCACTTATTTTTACTGCAACTTCGGAGCTTTCCCGAGCAACAGTTAAAATAGTGCCTTCAACTGGTTTCATAACTGCTTTATATGCAGTTTCAGATCCGGATTGCAAAGCTTTTGCAAAATCTTTTGTATAAATCTTTTCTTTGTTTATAAGGCTTTTAGAAAATCCTCTGAAAATTTGAGACAATATAACACCCGAATTACCTTTTGCTCCCATTAGTGCACCCTTTGACAGGCTATTTAAAATATCACTTATTTTATCAGACGCTTTTTCAACTTCTTTTGCTGCATAATTTAACGTATAGGCCATATTTGAACCTGTATCACCATCCGGAACAGGAAAAACGTTCAATTTGTCAACTTCATCTTTTTTATTTGTAAAATATCTTGAACTAGTTTCTATTATATTTTTTAACGCTTTACCATCTAAAAATTTCAACATATTTTCCTCCTTACAATTCTACCTTTATGCTTTGTATATTAACTATAACATCACTAACATTGATTCCTGTAAGCTTTTCAATTGAATATTTAAGTTTTTCAATAAGATTTTGAGAAACAGTTTTTAAATTAACACCATATTCAACTACTATATATACTTCAAGAATAATACCCTTTTCATCATGACTAACTTTTACACCCTTACCTGTATGTTCGTTTCGAAAAATTTCTAAAATACCATTTGCTCCTCTTTTACCTAAACCAACAATACCATAGGCCTCAGAAACTTCCTTGCTGCATATTGCTGAAATAGCTTCATTAGTTATTTCTATTTTCCCAAATTTATTTATTATTTCTATCATTACTTTCCCTCCATTCATATTAATATTTTAACCTAAGGATAAAATATCTTCAATATGTTTAATTTTTTGTTATGATACTATATTATAATAAAAAATAATATTGCCATATATAAATTATAATGATAAAATAAAATTGTTTTTGAGTCAATTTAATTTCTTTATAACACTTGTATCTATTAATATATTTGTGTTACAATATATTTGTCTTTATAAAGGAGGTGCAGAACATGGCTAAATGTGATATCTGTGGTAAAACTCCTATGGCTGGTTATAAATACAGTCATTCACACAGAAAATCAATAAAAAAGTGGAAACCAAATTTAAAAAGTGTTCGGGCTATAGTAAATGGTACACCTGTAAGGTTAAATGTATGTACAAGATGCCTAAGATCAGGAAAAGTTCAACGAGCCATATAAAGAAAGACGTGCATTATCTGCACGCTTTTTTATATTTTTATTTTAAATAAGCATTTATATAATACCCGACCATAATTATTAGTGTACCTAATAAAATCATCCACAGCCATGATGGTATATACATTACAAATATAATAATACCTAAAGAGATAAATATATACCCTAAAGAATTATTTAACTGTCTGTTTAGCTTTTTTATTTTATAGTAAAATTTATCCCACAAAACACTCACTCTCCGCCCATTTTATACTTTTATTATATAATATTCATGAGTGAGGTTTGTGTTACTATTCTCTTACTTTTATTACTAATAAAAGCCCTGAGCTTATATTTATATATGCTGTCTTTTCAGTATAATAATTACTGACTCCATAAGGCATTTCTGCACTCATATTTTCTCCGGAAAGAGAAAAATAAAGTCCTTTTGTATATATTCCTTTTACATCGCCCATATAAGGTATTAAAGAAATTAAATCACCTACATTACCACTAATTTCTATATTTTTATCTATCAAATATATTTCATTTTTTTCATTTATAATCTTACCTTTTAAATCCCTTTTTAATAAATAATGCAGTAATGCTATATTTGCAAAAGAATGATCAAACCTACTTCCTATTGCTCCTATAAAAGTAATATCATCTGCTTTCATTTCAATTGCTTTTAACATAGCTAATTGTGTATCAGTTTCATCTTTAGATGTGGGAAATTTTTGTATTTTAACATTCTTTTTTTTATAAAATTCTAAAATATCATTTTCAATAGAATCTAAATCGCCAATTATAATAGTAGGTATTATACCCATTTTATAAGCATGGTTTGTACCACCATCTGCACAAATAATAAAATCATAATCTTCTATAAAATTTTTATAAAATTTATAATCGTTTATATCTCCATTAGAAATAATTAAAGCTTTCATTTTAAAACAGCCCTTCTTATACTATTAATTGCTTCTTCAGGATTTTTGTTTCCAAAAATAGCAGAACCTGCAACAATTATATCTGAACCAGCTTCAACGACCTTGCTTACATTATCTATATTTATCCCTCCATCAACTTCAATATCAAAATTAAGATTTAAATCTTCCCTTAATTTGTATAATTCTTTAATTTTGTCAAGCATAGAATATATAAATCTTTGTCCTCCGAAACCTGGATTAACTGACATAATAAGAACCATATCTATTTCTTTTAGAACCCATTTTAATGTTTCAACTGGTGTAGATGGATTCAAACAAACACTTGATTTAATTCCATGATTTTTAATTTTTTGTATTGTCCTATTAAGATGTATAGAAGCTTCCTGGTGTACAGTAATAATATCAGCTCCAGCTCTTGCAAAATCATCAATAAAAAAATCTGGATTCTCTATCATAAGATGAACATCAAAAGGAAGCTTAGTATAGCCTCTTAATGATTCAATAACAACAGGACCTATTGTTATATTTGGAACAAAATGCCCATCCATTACATCTATATGTAATAAATCTGCTCCTGCATTTTCAACCTTTTTTATATCATCAATAAGATTAGCAAAATTCGCTGAGAGAATTGATGGTGCTATTTTCATATTAATACCTCCTCATATAATATTCTTCTAATTCATTTAAAATCGTTATATAATTTTCATAACGTTTTTTATTAATAATTCCATTTTCGACAGATTTAATAATATTACATCCAGGTTCACTTGTATGAAGACAAGAATTGAATTTACATTTATCTTGAAGCTCTAAAAATTCTTTAAAATAAAATCTAAGATCTTCTTTTTTAATATTTAATTTAAGTGAGGAAAAACCCGGTGTATCTAGAATAAAACCTCCAGAATCCAATGATAATAATTCTACATTTCTAGTAGTATGTTTGCCTTTTAAAAGTTTTTCACTAATTTCACCTGTTTTTAATTTAGAACCTGGAATTATTGCATTAATAAGTGATGATTTACCAACACCTGATGGACCTGCAAAAAAAGATGTATAATCTTTTAAAATATTTTTTAAAATATCTATTCCTTCATTTTTTAAAATTGAAGTTCCAACTGTCTTATACCCTATATTTTTATAAATATTAAGAATTTCTTGGTGTTCACAATCTTTTTGTAAATCAATTTTGTTTATACATATTATAGGTTCTATATCTCTTTCCTCTGCCATTACAATCATCTTATCTAATAGCAGTGTATTTATTTCAGGATTTGTAATTGAAAAAACAATTACAGCCTTATCAACATTTGCAACAGGAGGCCTTATTAAAAAATTTTTCCTCTTTTCGATTTTTAATATATATCCATCTTTAAAATTGCTTGTTTGTATTTCAACAAAATCACCAACTATAGGTATGATATTATCTTTTCTGAATTTGCCACGAGCATGGCATTCAATTATTCCATGCTCTGTAGCAACATAATAAAAACCACCAATGCCTCTTATAATTCTTCCTTTCAAAGCCTCCAACTAAAAATTCGCCTCCATAACTTTATACAATTGTCCATCTATATAAATTTGTATAGTAGCATTACCAGTACCCTTAACAGGTATTGTGACAGGACTTTGCTGATAAGTATAATTCCCACTAAATTCGAGATTTCGTTGGTCATTTTGTACCACATAAACTTCGACTTTCATAGTATTAGGTTTATTAGGCAAGTCTATTACTATGTTTTTGGTTTGCTCCTGTCCTGAATTTGTAGTTGTTTTACTCACAATTAAATCAATACTTGCACCTTTTTGCACTTCAGTATTTGCTGGAACACTTTGTTCCAAAACAACATTATCTGAAACATCATTTGTTTCTTTATATATTACTTTGCCTAACTTTAAGCCAGCACTCTCAAGAGCCGATTTCGCATTATCCAATGTCATATTGACAAGATTGGGAACTGTGGCAGGCTCAATACCTTTACTTACATATAAATCAATTGTGGTATTATACTCTACCTGAACTCCTTGCCTAGGATTTTGATCAAAAACAAAACCTATAGGAAACTTATCATTATACTGCTCAATAATGTTAGCTTTTAAACCAACATTCTCCAATTGTATCTTTGCATCTTGATAGTCTTGATTAATTACATTAGGTACTACTAAAAATTGTTTCCCTTTACTTACAACTACAAACACTGTACTGCCAGATTTTACTGTTGTAGCCTTTGAAGGATCCTGTGACAAAATTGTGTTTTCTGGTTTATCGCTATATTTTTCATCACTTATTTCAATTTTTAAATTATAATCTGCTAATGTTTTACTGGCTTGGTTAAATGACATACCTACAATGTTTGGAACAACTACATCACTTGCTTTAAAAATATTATTTAATACAAATATAGTACCATATGACAAAAAAGCTAACAATAATAGTATTAAAAGCACAATGCCCGCAGTTTTTAATGTTTTATTTTTAATTTTTCTTTTATCTTCATTTTTATATATCCTATTTAACTTTTCAATTTCCCCAGATGGTATAACTTTAGTTTTATTGTTTTCTTCAAAATCTTTTATTTTTAGTTCTGCAGGATTTCTTAAAAATGTTTCAAGATCTTTTAATAATTCACCTGCATTTTGATATCTTAATGTTAAATTTTTTTTAGTTGCTTTTAAAATAATATCCTCAAGCTGCTTTGGTATTTTATTATTAAATTTTGAAGGTGGTATAATATTTTCCTGTATATGCTTTAGTGCAACCGAAATAGGACTATCTCCCTCAAAAGGTACTTTCCCAGTCAGCATTTCATACATAACAATACCTAAAGAATATATATCGGTTTTTTCATCAGTAATTCCACCTCTTGCTTGTTCAGGAGAAAAATAATAAGCTGTACCTAAAACATCGCCGCTATATGTTATTGTTGAACCATTAACAGCTCTGGCTATACCAAAATCAGTTACTTTTACAATATTATCTTCTGTTACTAATATGTTTTGAGGTTTTATATCCCTGTGAACTATATGATTTTTATGGGCATGGTCAAGAGCTCTTGCTACTTGCATTGTTATATCTACTGCTTGAGCGATTCCAAGAGGACCTTTATTTTCGATTATCATATTTTTTAATGTAATGCCTTTTACATATTCCATTACTATATAATAAATATCACCATCTTGTCCTACATCATAAATACTAACAATATTAGGATGCGATAAACTGGCAGCTGCTTGAGATTCCCTGCGGAACCTTTTTACAAATTCCTCATCAACCGCAAACTCAGGACGTAAAATTTTAATTGCTACAATTCTATTTAATAGATGGCATCTGGCTTTATAAACCTTTGCCATACCGCCTTCACCGATTTTTTCTAAAATTTCATATCTATTACCAAGCATTCGCCCTATCATGATGCCACCTCCTTAAAAGCAACTATGGTAATATTATCATATCCACCATTTAATTTCGCAGCATCAATTAAATTTTGACATATTGTTTCTAAATTAATATTTTTTGAAAACTCTGATAAAATTTGCTCATCTGTCAGCATATTAGTTAACCCATCGCTACATAAAAATATAATATCATCTATAAAAATTTTATCGCTGATTACATCAATATCTATATCTTCATCTATTCCTAACGCCCTGGTAATAATATTTTTTTGAGGATGTACTCTTGCTTCCTCTTCTGTTATTTTACCCATTTTTACGAGTTCTTCTACAAAAGAATGATCTTCTGTCAATTGCTTAATAGTATTGTTTCTTATTAAATATGCTCTACTGTCACCTATATGACCTATAAAATAATAACCTGATTCAATAACAAGTAAAGTTAAAGTTGTACCCATGCCATTTAAATCACAATCAGAACAAGCTTTATTATAAACTTCTTTATTAGCAAACTTCATTGCATTTTTAATAAATTCTTTTATAGAATTATTATCTTTTGGCCATTTAACATAATATTTTTTAAAATAATCAGCTATCGCATTAATTGCTGACTTACTAGCAATTTCTCCTCCTTTATGGCCACCCATACCATCAGCAACGATAAAAAGTTTAGTATTATCTATCTGTGAGACATAATAACTATCTTCGTTCTTTTCTCTGACATTGCCTTTATCTGTTAGAGCTGCAAAAATCATATATACCCTACCTTTCTTTTAAATACTTCCTTCTTAATTGTCCACACGCAGCTTCTATGTCACTTCCCAGTTCTCTTCTTATAGTACAACTTATACCAGCATTTTCAATAATTTTCTTAAACATTAGTATGTTTTCATTTTTTGATTTTTTATATCCAATATCATTAACAAAATTTATAGGAATAATGTTAACATGACACATCATGCCTTTTAATAGTCCAGCAAGTTCTACAGCATGTTCTTTTTTATCATTTACACCTTCTATTAAAGAATATTCAAATGTAATTCTTCTCTTAGTTTTTTCTACATAATATTTACATGCATTCATAAGCTCTGATAATGGATATGCATTGTTTATTGGCATTAGCTGACTACGCAATTTGTCATTTGGCGCATGTAGGGATATTGATAAATTAACTTGCAGTTTTTCATCTGCAAATTTATAAATTTTAGGTACTATACCGCAAGTAGATATTGTTATATGTCTACTACCTATGCCAATACCAAAAGGATTATTTATAATCTTAATAAATCTCATTACTTCATCATAATTATCAAAAGGTTCTCCACTGCCCATCAATACTATATTTGAAATTTTACCATAATCACTATTTATTAAAAGAACTTGATTAACCATTTCTGAAGCATCTAAATCTCTTATCTTACCACCAATTGCAGAAGCACAAAATGAACACTTCATGTTACATCCAACCTGAGTTGAAACACAGGCTGTATTCCCAAAACTATAACTTATTGCTACACTTTCAATTATATTATTATCTTCTAATAAAAACAGATATTTTGCTGTGTTATCTATCTTCGAAATTTTTTTAGCTTCTATTTTTATTTGTGAAATATAGGCTATTTCTTTTAACTTTTCTCTGAGTTTTTTAGATATATCTGTCATATCATCAAAATCAGTAACTCCCTGATATATCCACTTATATACTTGTTTCGCTCTGTATTTTGTTTCTCCAATATCTTGAAAAAACTCCTCGAGTTCCTCAATAGTCATATTTTTAAAATTATACAAAATATCCCTCCTGATACTTACTTAATTCTCTTCATCTTACATATAAAAAATCCATCAATAGGGTAAAGGTCAGGTGTTATTTGAATAAAACCTTTTTTTAATGAAGCATTATCAAAATTTTTCAGCTCATTAGAAATATCAACCAATATAAAATTTGAATTATTATTCAGAAATTTTTCTATTATATCCATATTTTCTTCGTTTCCAAGAGTACAAGTACTATAAACCAAAAAGCCATTAACTTTTACATAATTAGAACTTGAATTTAAAATAGAATATTGTATTTCAACAAGATTTAATATATCTTGTTCTGACAATCTCTTTAATTTTATATCAGGTTTTTTCTTTATAATTCCTATCCCACTGCATGGTACATCAGTTAATACTAGATCAGCCTTATTTATATACTTGCTATTAATTTTAGTTGCATCAAAAAGTTCTGTTTTTACATTCTTAATTCCCAACCTTTTACAATTATCTTCTATAATCTTTAACTTATGTTTATAAACATCAAAAGCAACTATTGTACCTTCATTATTCATAAGTTGGGCTATATGAGTTGTTTTTCCACCTGGTGCACTGCATACATCTATAATAAAATCTCCTTCTTTTGGTGATAAAACTTTAGAAACCAACATTGATGCTTCATCCTGAACTTGAATATATCCTTTTTTATACAAATCATTTGATTGGGCATCTTTTATTTTAAGATAAAAAGCTTCTTCGTTATAATAGCCCTCTTTATAATCAATATTGTGTTCTTTTAAATAATTTATGAAATCTTCCTTCTCTATTTTTAGGGAATTCATTCTAAAGCAAATTTCTGGTTTCTCATTTAAAGCTATTAAAATTTTTTCCGTCTTATCTTTTGGATAGTTTTTTACTAACCTTTTAACTATCCATTCAGGAAAAGAATACTTTATACATAAATATTTAATAAAGTCTTTATTTCTATCTGGAAACTCAATTTTTTTACTTTTTCTCTGGAAATTCCTTAACACAGCATTTATAAATTTTGACTTATATAAATTTGTAACTTTCTTTGCCAGGTTTACAGTCTCATTTAATACTGCATAGTTAGGAATTTTATCTAAATATTCTAATTGATAAATACCCATCTCTAATACAATTAAAGTATTTAAATCCAAATTATCTAATTTATTTTTTATATAAAATGAAATAAAATAATCAATAGTATATTTTCTTTCTATAGTTCCAAAAACAATTTCTTTAATTAAATTTTTATCAGCATCTTCTATTTCATATTTTTTAAAGTGTTTATTTAAAGATATATTTGAATAAGCACCATTTTTAAAAATATCATATAAAATTTCAAAAGCTATTTCTCGAGAATTCATTTAACACCTCAAAATATAAAATTTTCTTTAAATAATTATTTACTAAAATAAAAAATTGCTTAAATTCCATTTAATAATTTTATTATAGTATTTTCTACTTCTTCAATATTAACCCTTGTATTAAAACATGATCCAAAAGGTCTTTCATTTATTATACCATAAACAGGAATCTGTTTAACATCCTGCATACCACTTGTCAAATCTCGTTCACAAGCAATTGCAATTATAACTTTTGGCCTTACATCACGTACAATTTTTCTTGCTAAAGTTCCCCCTGTTGCTATAGCAACATTTACACCATACTTATCTTTTAAATTAACTAAATCATTTATCTGACATTTACCACATCTTTTACAATTATAAATATCATTCGTAACTTTAAATTTACACTCACTATATTGTATACAGTGAGGAGCTAAGATTAATATTTCTCCCGGTTTATATTTATGTAATTTTTCATTAAATAAAAAATTTTTAAGTTCTATATATGATTGTTGGACTTTATCTCTTTTAATTCTAAAAATTTTACCCCAGAAAATAGCAAAAGGATATATAATATCGATTAATGTAGAAAAAATTATTATCAGATATTTATTTCTACTCTTTCCGTAAATAACCATAATAGCCGAAAACACACCTACGAATATAAATAACCCTATAAAAACAATTATAACTGTTATTGCAGCAAAAAAATATTTAAATAAGTTTTCTTTATTAAATAGCAAAATATATGTAAAAAAACTTATTAATACTGATATAAACAAAAAAACAAATACTACAATGCCTAAAAAAAGGTTTTTTTTATCTTTCAACATAAATTCTCCTTTAATTTAAAACTGTTCCCTCTATAATATTATGTCCTCTTAAATAATCAGAAATATTCATCCTTTTTGTACCTTCTCCCTGTACCTCTAGTATGTTTAATGCCCCATTCAAGCATTTAACTAAAAGCTTATTATTATTTGATAATACAGTTCCTTCTTCTTCATAACCATCATAACTAACAAATTCTGTTTTCCATATTTTAAGCATCTTACCATTGTAAAAAGTATAAGTTCCTGGCCATGGTACCATTCCTCTTACAAGATTTCTTATATAATTGCAGTCCTTTGACCAGTCAATATGTCCCATTTTTTTACTTATAATAGGTGCATATGTAGCTTCATCCTCATTTTGTTTT
This sequence comes from Thermoanaerobacteraceae bacterium, assembly GCA_049700195.1. Taxonomy (GTDB): domain Bacteria; phylum Bacillota; class Thermoanaerobacteria; order Thermoanaerobacterales; family Thermoanaerobacteraceae; genus JBNAVY01. Next base: position 12,298 of record JBNAVY010000008.1, on the reverse strand, counting down.
ATCGGTAAAATTAAACCTTTTTTCAAACCCTCAATAGTATCTATTAAAACATTTCCTCCTAAATCAGCTAATTTATCATGGATTGTAATTGCATCATCATTCTCCATAATTTTTATTGACTTTTTTAATAACATATCTCCAGTATCTAATCCTTTATCCATAAACATAGTTGTAATTCCGGTTTCTTTTTCACCATTTATTATTGCCCAGTTTATCGGAGCAGCACCTCTGTACTTTGGTAGTAATGAAGCATGTACATTTATACAGCCATACTTTGGTATAGATAAAACCTCCTCTGGCAGAATTTTACCATATGCTACAACTACTATAAAATCAGTATTTAAAGCCTTTAACTCCTTTATAAAATCCAAATTACCTTTAATCTTTTCCGGTTGCAAAATATTTGCTCCAATATTTAAAGCATATTGTTTTATTGGCGAAAAGTTTTTTTGCATACCTCTTCCTTTTTTCTTATCAGGCTGTGTCACCACAGCCTGAATTTCATAGTTTTCTTCATATAACTTTTTAAGAGATGGGACAGCAAATTGTGGTGTGCCCATAAAAACTATTTTCAAGTTTTATACCTCCTTAGCTTCTACTTCATCTTCATCCAATATTCTTAAAGCTTTATCTATAAATAAAATGCCATTTAAATGGTCTATCTCATGGCAAACTGCCCTCGCAAACAAATCTTCACCTTCCAATATAACCTCTTTGCCATGACGGTTTTGAAACTTAACTTTTACTTTTTGAGGCCTTTTTACTTCTCCTATAACATTTGGAACACTAAGACAACCTTCAGGTCCAATCTGTTCTCCTTCTTCATGAATTATTTCAGGATTAATCATTTCAATTAGCCCTTCTCCAACATCTATAACAATTAAACGGCGCAAAATTCCAATCTGATTAGCAGCAAGGCCTACCCCATCTCTTAAATACATTGTATCAGTCATATCTTTTAATAAAGTTAGAATATGAGAATCTATTTTATCAACAGGTTTTGCTTTTTTCCTTAATACCTCATCTCCAACCTTTCTTATATGCCTTATAGCCACTTCGTATTCCTCCTTAACTTTGTTTACATAATATTATTAGGGTCAATATCTACAAAAAGCTTTATATTTTTTGGAAATTTATATTTGTTTAAAGTTCTATAAATATCTAATAAAAGTTCTCTTGTTTCGCTTTTTATTATGATCTGCCACCTATACCTGTTATTAATTTTATAAATTGGTGCAGATGCTGGCCCTAATATTTTATTATAACTCTTATTTTCTATTTTGTTAATAATATTTTGGCATCTTTCATATACATTATTTGCATTTAATATTACTTGTTCCTCATCTTCTCCTGATATTACTATATTCATTAAATGAGAAAATGGTGGATATTTAAAAATTTCTCTATATTTAATTTCCTCATCATAAAATTTCCTATAATTTTGCATTTGTGCATATAATATACTATAATGATCTTCTTCATAAGTTTGGATTACTACTTTCCCTTTTTTTTCTCCTCTTCCAGCCCTCCCTGCTACTTGTGTCAGAAGTTGAAAGGTTTTTTCATTAGACCTGAAATCAGGTATATTAAGAGTTATATCCGCTAAAATTACACCAACAAGTGTTACATTTTCTATATCAAATCCTTTTGAAATCATTTGAGTTCCTATTAAAATATCAGCTTCTTTATTTTTAAACTGATAAAAAATTTTTTCATGAGATCCTTTTTTTCTTGTTGTATCAACATCCATCCTCAAAACTCTGGCTTTTGGAAAAAACTTCTTTATATCATTTTCAACTCTTTCTGTGCCTATACCTAAATATCTTATCCTTTTACTGTGGCATTTAGGACACTCTTGTAACATTTTTTCAGTATAACCACAATAATGACATACAAGATTTTTTTCATCGGCATGAAAAGTTAATGATATATCACAATTAGGGCATTTGGGAACATAGCCACAATCTCTACATGATATAAAAGATGAATACCCTCTTCTATTTAAAAATAAAATTGTTTGTTCCTCTTTCTCAAGATTATCCTTTATATATTTATATAATTTGCGGCTAAATATGGTATTATTACCTGATGCAAGTTCATTACTCATGTTTACAATTTCTATTTCAGGCATTTTTACGTTTATTCTTTTTGTAAGCTGAATTAATTTATATTCTTTTTTCATCGTTTTATAATAACTTTCTAAAGAAGGAGTTGCACTACCTAAAATTAAAACTCCTCCTTCCATTTCGCATCTTTTTTCTGCAACTTCTTTTGCATTATACTTTGGTTTTGCATCTGACTGTTTATATGTCCCCTCGTGTTCTTCATCTATTATTATAAGGCCTAAATTCTGAAAAGGTGCAAATATTGCATTCCTCACTCCAACAACTACTTTTACTTCACTATTTTTTACTTTTTTCCATTCATCAAACCTTTCACCTTTTGATAGACCACTATGCATAACAGCAACCATATCACCAAAACGGCCGACAAATCTCTCTATAGTCTGAGGGGTCAGCGAAATTTCAGGCACTAATACTATTGCTTCTTTACCATGTTTTATACAAAAATCTATAAGCTGCAAATATATTTCTGTTTTACCACTGCCTGTTACACCTTCAATAAGGAATTTTTCATATTTGTTTTTACTTATTGCATTGCTTATTATACTTACAGCATTATTTTGTTCATCTGTTAACAAAAGTGGTGATGTTTTCACAATATTATTAACTTCATATCTATTAATCTGAATGTCCTTTATTTCTATAAATCCTTTTTTCACAAGGTTATTTATTGTTGTATAGCTTGTACCTGTTAATTTAATTAAATCTGAGAGGTTTTCTTTTTCTTTATCTATAATATATTTAAGTATTTTGTATTGAGACGGAGCCTTTTTATTTAAACCTTCTGGAATCTTTTTAATTTTAGAATAAACAACTTTTATAGTTTTTTCGCCTTGCCTTAATCCAGAAGGCATTATTGTCTGAAGGCTCTCTGAAAAATAACAATTATAATACTCATTCATCCACTTAGCCAATTTTATCATTTTTTTGTCAAAAACACAGAATTCATCTAAAACTTTAATTATATCTTTTATTTTCTCATCAGGATACTCTGCAATATCTGACAGACCTATTATATATCCCTCAATGTTTCTTCTGTTAAATGGCACTAAAACCCTCATTCCAATTTCGACTTTCATTCCTTCTGGAACCCTATATGTATAAATTTTATCCGTATTTCCTGATTTTATTTCAACAATAATTTCAGCGAACATAATAACCTCCCAAAAAAGACATTTTCATTCATTATATAAATAAAAAAACCCATATTGGGCTTAAAATAATTTTGCAATTTCATCTAAAATAATATTTGCTGCATCTGCTTTTGACATTAGAGGGTATTCAGTAATATTCTTGTTTTTATCTATAATAGTTATTATATTAGTATCAGTATTAAAGCCAGCTCCTTCTAAAACAACATTATTAGCGACTATTAAGTCCATGTTTTTTTCATTTAACTTTTTAAAAGCATACTCAATCAAATTTGTTGTCTCTGCTGCAAAACCAACTAAAATTTTACTTCTTTTTCTTTTACCCAATTCTAACATAATGTCAGGATTTTTTATAAGATTTATTGAAATATAATCAGATTCTTTCTTTATTTTTTCTTTTTTAGCTTCTTCAGGTCTATAATCAGCTACTGCAGCAGTTCCAATTATGACATCCATTTTATCTTCAAAATTCAAAACTTCATTATACATTTGAACAGCAGTTTCTACAGAAATAAATTTAAGGTTTTCCGGAACTGCTAAGTTTGTTTTTCCAGATATTAAAACTACTTCTGCTCCTCTTTCTACAAGTGCCTTAGAAATTTCATAGCCCATTTTGCCTGATGAATGATTTGTAATATATCTTACGGGATCAATAGGTTCTATTGTAGGACCAGCAGTTACCAAAACTTTTTTACCTTTAAAATCTTTTTTATTTTTTTTATATAAAATATCTATTATACTTTTTTCTATTATGTCAATATCAGCTAATTTCCCAGAGCCATATGTACCACAAGCAAGGCGCCCTTCATCTGGTTCTATAAAAATATATCCAAAATTTTTAAGTTTTTCTATATTTTGCTGTACAATTTTATTAAGGTACATATTTGTATTCATTGCAGGTGCAATAAGAATTGGGCTCTTTGTTGCAATAACTGTTGTAGTAAGCATATCATCAGCAATACCATTAGCTATTTTAGCAATAATATTTGCAGTTGCTGGAACAATAGCAAAAGTATCTGCTTTTTCAGCTAAAGAAATATGTTCGATCTCCCAATACTTTGGGTTATCAAACATATCCACAATAACTTTATTATGAGACAAAGCTTGGAAAGTAAGAGGAGATACAAAATTAACAGCTTCTTTAGTCATTATAACATCAACATTAATATTTTTTTTAACTAACCTTGAAACTAAGTCACAAGCCTTATATGCTGCTATACCTCCTGTAACTCCTAATAATAAATTTTTCTTTTCATTCATTTTAGCACCTTCTATTTAATACCGAATTTTTGTCTTTCATATGTTATAAGTCCTTTATTAGTTTCTTCTGTAGCTATTGTCACCGGCTTGTTAGAATTTGTTTTTACTAAACTTTCGTCACCATCTATAATTTGCCTTGCTCTTTTAGCTACTAAAGCACAAAGAGTATATTTACTATCTACCCTTTCCATCAAATCAACTATTGAAGGATATAAAATCATTCTAAGCCCTCCTTTATTTCCAAATATAAATCTTTATTTCTATCTACTCTACACTTTTCTGCTATAATAATAGATTTAATTTTTTCTACAGCACTATCAATATTATCATTTATAACAACATAATTATAACGTGAAACAAAATTTATTTCTTCATATGCACTTTTAAATCTCTTTAAAATTTCTTCCTCTGTTTCGGTTCCACGTTTTTTAATTCTATTTTTCAATTCCTCCATAGATGGTGGCATAATAAATATAAAAACTCCTTCTGGGAATTTGTCTTTTATCTTTAAAGCCCCCTGAATATCAATTTCTAGTATTACATCTTTACCTTCATCTAAATTTTTTAATACAAAATCTGTAGGAGTACCATAATAATTATCATAAACTTTTGCCCATTCAAGCAAAGAGTTATTTTCAATCATATTTTGAAAATTATCTACACTTGTAAAAAAATAATTTTCACCTTCAATTTCGTTTTTCCTTGGTTTTCTTGTCGTTGCAGAAATACTTAGTTTTAAATTTTTTTCTTTTTCTAAAAGTGCCTTGCAGACTGTTCCTTTCCCTGCACCTGAAGGTCCTGATAAAACAATTAACAAACCTTTTTTAAGCAAAGGCAATTCCTCCTATTCTTCTGGTTCTTCCTCCATTATATTATCAATAATCTCTTTAGAATTTAATCTATTAGCAACAGTCTCAGGTTGTACTGCTGATAAAATAATATGATCACTATCCATAATTATAACGGCACGTGTTCTTCTGCCATATGTAGCATCAATAAGCATCCCACGGTTTTTTGCTTCTTGAATTGTCCTTTTTATAGGAGCTGACTCTGGACTTACAATTGCTATCAATCTGTTTGCTGATATAATGTTTCCAAAGCCTATATTTATCATTTTTATTGACATATATTATCCTCCCTATTCAATATTCTGTACCTGTTCTCTTAACTTTTCAATGTCATTCTTTAATTCTATCACACATTTTGAAATTTTGTAATCTATTGATTTAGAACCTAAAGTATTTGCTTCACGGTTCAATTCCTGTATAATAAAATCAAGCTTTTTCCCAACCGCTATGTCCTCTTTTATTGATTCTTTAAATTGAATCAAATGACTTTTTAATCTTGTAATTTCTTCTGCAATACATGCCTTATCAATAAATATAGCAATTTCAGTCATTATTCTGTTTTGATCAACTTTATCCTGTGCAAGTTCTTTTATTCTTGTCTCAAATCTGACTTTATACTCATCTAAGATTTTTGGACTAGTTTCTTCAATTTCATTAACAGACCTTTCAATTTTATCCAATCTAAAAACAAGGTCATTGTATAATTTTATACCTTCTTTGACCCTCATGTCAATAAGTTTATTTATACTATCTTCTAATGCCTTTTTTAAATTAATCCATATCTCTTCTATATCAATTTCAAGATTTTTAATTTTAACAACTTCAGGTAGTAGAATTATGTCACTTATTTTTATATTTCCTTCCAGACCAAAACTATTTTTAGCTTCTGTAAAAACATTCATATATTGTTTTAATAGAATTTCATCAATATTAACCTTATTCATACTACCTTCTGGCATTTCAAAGCTTATATTAACATCAATTTTCCCTCTTGAAATTTTATCCGAAATAAAACTTCTTACTCTATCTTCAAGGCTGCTTATAATTTTACTGCAACGACATGTAATATCCAGAAATCTGTGATTTACTGACCTCATTTCAACAACAATATAAAAACCCTTATCTGAAACTTCTCCTCTACCATAACCTGTCATACTTTTTATCATAAAATCACCTTTTCCTTATTATTGTCAAATATTGCAGCCATTAAACTATTATATCACCTGTAAATACTTCATCTGCTCTACCTGTTAAATATATACTATTATCTTTATCCCATTCAATATATAACTCACCATTTTTAAAACTAACTTTTACATTCCTTTGTGTAAACCCATTTATAGAAGCTGCTACAGCAGATGCACAAGCCCCACTTCCACATGCTAAAGTCATTCCTGCACCCCTTTCCCATGTTCTAACAGAAATTTTATTATTACTTTCTATTTTAACAAAATCAACATTTGTACCTTTTGGGAAAATGTGGAGCTTTTCTATTTTAGGACCAATAGTTTTAACCATATTTTCATCAAGATCATCTACAAAAATAATAGTATGCGGTACACCAACCCTAAGAGATGTTAACTTATATGATATACCATCGACCTTTACATTTTCATTTATAAAATTATCTTTTGAACTATTGACTGGAACTTTGTTTGACTCAAATATTGGATTGCCCATATATACTTTAACATTATAAACATTACCGTTTTCAACATAAAGTTCAGGTATTATAACACCGGCTAAAGTTTCAACCGTTATTTTATCTTTTTTTACTATACCTTTTTCAAAAACATATTTTGCAAAACATCTTGATCCATTTCCACACATCTCTGCTTCACTGCCATCAGAATTAAATATACGCATTTTAATATCAGCAATTCCTGAAGGTTCAACAATTAAAAGGCCGTCTGCACCAATACCAAAATGTCTATCACATAATTTAACTGCAAGAGAACTATAATCTTTTTTCCCTATTCCTTCAATAATTATAAAATCATTGCCAAGACCATGCATCTTAGTAAATTTCACAAAAATCACTCCATATAAAACATTTATTAAAAATATTATAACATAAAAACAGTCAATTTGATTAGATATTTTAAGAAAATTTAAGATAAATACTCATAAAATGATCATAAGGCCTATAGAAGCCAAAATTCCCATTATTCCGCCAAAATAAAATGGTGCAGAAACTCCAACAGCGTCCCATAAAAATCCAGCTAAAAAAGAAGCAGGCAACAAACCTATACCGGTAAAAGTTGCATGTAAGCCTATAACCGTGCCTTTTATATCAGAAGGTGCTATTTCAGCAACTAATGCTTTTTCGACCCCTTCAGTAAAAGCTATATAAAGTCCATAAACTGAAAACAAAAGCCACATAGCCCATTTAAAGCCCATTACAGCAAATCCTATATAAACAAGTCCATAAAATAAATAACCAGCAATTAACAATTTCTTTCTGCCTATTTTATCAGACAATTTACCCATAGGATATGAAAAAATCATATATACAAGATTATATACTAAGTATAATAAAATCACATCTGCATCACTAAAACCAATATTTTTCGCTCTTAAAAGCAAAAATTGATTTGAAGAATTTCCTAAAGCAAAAATAAATATAACAATCAAAAATAATTTTAAACGCTTATCAAGTTTTTTCCATGAAAATTCAATTTTTTTAGCAGCTTGTTTTTCTATCTTTTTCTCCCGAACGAAAAAAAGCGCAAAAACACCTATTGCAGCCGGTATTAATGAATATATAAATACAACTTTAAAATCTCCTTTATATGATGTAAGAAAATAATATGCTAATATAATACCAATTGTAGCCCCCATTGTGTCCATAGCTCTATGAAGTCCGTAAGCTGCACCTATTTTACTGCTATCAACCGTTTCTGCAATTATTGTATCTCTTGGTGCTGTCCTTATACCCTTACCAAATCTGTCACTGGTTCTCCCAAAGAAAACCCATACCCAAGATGTAGCAAAGGATAAAAATACCTTGCCTATTGTAGAAAAAGAGTACCCCATAATTGCTAAAGGCTTTCTCCTGCCAACTTTGTCTGATATATAACCTGAAAAAACTTTTAAAATACTTGAAAGGCTTTCTGCAACACCTTCAATAATACCTACTATAGCAGGACTTGCACCTAAAGTTGTTGTTAAAAAAAGAGGTATAAGTGGATAAACCATTTCTGTTGATATATCTGTAAAAAAACTTGTTAAACCTAAAATTATAACATTAAACAAAAGTTTCACCCCTAATCTTTCCCATATATATCATAAATTATTGAAGCAAAAACCTCAAAATCTTCATCAGCTTTTTTTAATAGTGAAATTATTTCATATTTCAATTCAACATTAAAAACATCCCTTTGAGAAACCTTTTCAAACCAATTATGCAGCTTATTCAGTTCATCCTCATTTTCCTCTAACTCTGCATAAGAAAAATTTTTAAGTTTAGTTTCTTTTTCTATCTCTTTAAAAAAATTATAGCACTGTTCTTTTATTTCCATGTATTCTTCTATTCTCTGTTTATTAAACTGTGAAATTATATCTTTTTCTTCTTTATCGTCCAGTGCTTCAACAACAAAAGTTTTAAAATCTCCTCCAAAACTTTTGATTTCCTTTTCTAAATCTTTCATATCATTTATAAACTTATCCATATAAGGAACAATGCATACTGTCTGCTGCAAGTATAAGGCTCCTATTTTCTTAATTTTCCTCCATATAGTAACTCTTGCTGTAGAAGAATCAGTTGGTACTTTATAAATAAATAAAAGCCATTTCATACTATCGACCTCCATAATATAATTATTGTAACAGATGTTACAATTTATTTCAATAAAAATAATATTAAACTGTACATTTTTATGGTATACTTTTTATATGAGATATTGGAGGTATGATTATGGCATTAGATGGTATTACTTTATTTTCGATAATAAATGAATTAAATAAAAATTTAACAGATGGTAAAATAGATAAAATTTATCAACCTGAAAAAGAAGAATTAATTTTAATAATTCGTAACAAAGGAATAAATTATAAGCTTTTAATATCTGCTAATCCGAATTATCCAAGATTATATTTAACCGATTTAAATAAAGAAAACCCAGCTGAACCACCTATGTTCTGCATGTTAATGAGAAAGTTTATACAAGGTGGTAAAATCATGGATATCAGGCAGGTAAGTTTTGATAGAATAGTAGAAATTGACATATTAGGGCATGATGATTTAGAAAATCAAGTATTAAAAACTTTAATAGTAGAAATTATGGGTCGACATAGCAATATTATTTTAATAGATAGCAGCACCAAAATTATAATTGACAGTATCAAAAGAATATATAATGACATGAGCAAAATACGAGAAATACTGCCAGGTAGAAAATATGTTTATCCACCTTTACAAAATAAAATAAACTTAAAAACTCTATCAAAAGATAATTTTATTGAAACACTTAAAAAGCTTTCAAATAAAAAAATTGAAAAAGCAATTGTAGATACACTGGAAGGTTTCAGCCCAGTACTAGGAAGAGAAATTTCTTTCAGATCAAAAACTAATGATAAATATGTTTCTGAACTAAACAATGATGATCTTGAAAGAATTTATAAAACAATAGAAACTATTGCGTATAATATAAATAATTTTAAATTTGAACCTTGTGTTGCCTTCTACAACAATGAAGCAATAGATTTTTCATGTGTTAAATTAACGCAATATACTGATCTATATATTTTTGACACAGTAAATTATGCAGCAAATAAATTTTTTAATGAAAAAGCTAATGAAGAAAATATCCGATCAAGGTCCCATGATTTAAAAAAAATTATACAAAATAATCTTGAAAAATTATATAAAAAACTTGATAAAATACAAATAGAACTTTATCAAGCTGAAAATGCTGATATATATAGATTATATGGTGAATTAATTACAGCAAATATTTATAAAATAAAAAAAGGGACAGATAGTTTTAAAACTATAAATTATTATGATGGTCAAGAAATTATAATACCATTGGAAAAACAATATTCTCCTTCACAAAATGCTCAAAGATATTTTAAAAAATACAACAAAGCAAAAACCGCAATCAATATTTTAAAAGAACAAATAAAAACTACTTCAGAAGATATTAACTATTTAGAGGGCCAGCTTTTGAATATTGAAAACTGCACCTTACCCTCAGAAATTGAAGAAATAAGAAATGAACTTAGAAACCAAGGATTTATACGCAAAAAAAATAAAAAAATAAATCTAAAAACTCCTATTTCAAAACCAATGCATATAGTTTCATCTGATGGTTACGATATATATATAGGAAAGAACAACACTCAGAATGATTATTTAACACTAAAACTTGCAGACCCTGATGATTTATGGTTCCATACAAAAGATATACCAGGATCACATGTAATAATAAAAAATAAAAAAAATCATATAACAGACACAGCCATATTGGAAGCAGCAAAACTAGCTGCTAAATATAGTAAAGCAAAAAATTCTTCAAAAGTACCTGTAGATTATACATTTAAAAAATATGTTAAAAAACCCTCAGGATCAAAACCGGGTTTTGTAATTTACACAAATCAAAAAACATTATATGTAACACCTGATAATAAGTAGGTTTTTACCTACTTATTTGTTTTTAATGGTATATCAAAAATAGATTTATATACTCTTCTATTATTCTCTAACTTACTTTCTATAAGATGTATATTAGAAACAACAAAGCAATCAGAATCTAATTTATATAGATTATTTATTTCTTCTATGCTTTTTTCTAAAATAATTTCTCTTGCAACAGTAATATGAGCTTTAAATCTTCTATCATCTTTTTTAAATCCTGCTTTAGATAATTCTGTATCGATAACATCATGTAATAATATAAGTTTTTCATCATTTTTAACATCTACCCATAGTACTCTTATATTATTTTTCCCATCAAAACAACCAAGTTTATTTAATTTTATACAAAATGGCTTAAAATTTAAGGAAATATCATTTATTATCTCACTTATTTTACTAACATCAACTTCATTTATCTCACCAAAGAATTTTAGAGTTATATGTAAATTATTTTTATTTGTCCATCTTCCTTTTATTGTATATTTTTTTAAATCTTCTTGTAAATTCTTAATATCTTTAATAATATTTTCACTTAATTCTATAGCTAAAAACGCTCTCATATTTCCTCCATTATGTATTATTACTATTATTTCCCTGGAAATTATGCTCTAAAAATTCGTCTTTTATAATCCCCATTATCCATTCGTTTATATATCGACCATGTTTATATACAGCTTCTCGCAGCAATCCTTCTTTTTTAAAACCGCATTTTTCATAAGATTTTATTGCTCTGTCATTAAAATCATACACTTTTAATTCTACCCGATGCAAATTCAATTCATTAAATATAAAATCTAATAAAGTTATTATTGCTTCTGAACCAAGACCTCTGTTTCTATACCTTTCCTCACCTATAAATACCGCAATTTCACAATGTCTATTTTTCCAATCAACATTGCCATATGAAATATTGCCTATATATTCTTTTGTTTCATTATAAATAATTGCAAATTCACCTGACTCATTAGGATTTGCTCTCTTACTAAACCACTCTGAAACTGAAACTTCTGTCACAGGATATGGTATACCCGGCATCAAAAAATTTCTACTGTCTTCACTATTGCGAAATTCTACAAATTTCTTAATGTATTTAGGCTCAAATGGCACAAGTTCAATATTTTTACTTTTTAACATTTTTTTACTTCCCTTCTTATAACTTTAACGTTAATTATACCATAAGAATCAAAAAAGAGGTAGTCCATTTAAAACAGACAACCTCTTTAATAAAATTGTACCGGCAGCGACCTACTCTCCCGCGAAAGCAGTACCATCGGCGCT
>JBNAVY010000007.1:16032-74840 GCA_049700195.1 Thermoanaerobacteraceae bacterium | reverse complement strand
TTATAGTTATTCCTTTAAATACTATGTCATTTGTAATATCTATTGGCACTTCATTATCGGGTAATCCAAGCAGGGACATTCTCCCGCCTTTTGCAATATATTTTAGTCCTTGCCTTATTGCAGTAGGACTGCCGGAAAAGTCTAGTACTACATCTGCACCATAGCCTTCTGTTTCACTTTTTATTATTTTTACAACATCCTCCTTTATTGGATTGATTACTTTTGATGCACCTAATTTTTGTGCCAGTTCCATTCTGTATTCTGATGGTTCTACAGCAAAAATTGCAGATGCTCCTGTGGTTTTAAGTAGTGGTATTGCCATCATGCCTATTGGTCCACAGCCTACGACAGCTACAGATTTTCCTACAACATCTCCAGAAAAAACAGTGTGTACAGCGTTTCCTAAAGGTTCTTGTATGGATAAAAGTTCTAAGGGTATATCTTTATCATTTATCCATACATTTTCTTCAGGTACTTTAATGTACTCTGCAAAAGCTCCATCAGTATCAACACCAAGAATGCGTGTATTTTCACATATATGACCATTACCTGTTCTGCATGCTCTACATTTACCACATACAATATGGGTTTCTGCACTAACTAAATCACCTATATTGACTGAGGTTACGTTTTCACCAACTTCCACAACTTCACCTACAAATTCATGACCCATAACTTTAGGAGGTTTTATTCTGCTTTTAGCCCATTCATTCCAAATATAAATGTGAACGTCTGTACCACATATTGAAGTAGCTTTAACTTTAACTAAGACTTCATTTGGTTCAATCTTAGGTATTTCTTTTTTTATTATATCCGCACCTTCTTTAGGTTGTTGTTTAACAACAGCGGTCATAAATCCTTCCATCATAGACATCTCCTTTACTTGTACACTTATACTACTACATAATATATTCTATATTTTTGCACAAATTCCTTCTGGATTTACAAAATAATTTTAAATTTAACACTTTATTTGTGAGGTCAATTATCTGGTATTTTAAACTTATTATTTATTTTAAAATGTATTATTATGACCTAAAATTCAAATAATAAATCTGGATAAACATACAAAATAAGGAGGATAATATATGAAAAATTTTGTTACAATGGATGGGAATACTGCAGCAGCTTACGCTTCTTATGCTTTCACTGAGGTTGCGGCAATTTATCCTATAACGCCATCATCTACTATGGCTGAGAATATAGATGAGTGGTCAGCTAATGGGAAAAAAAATGTTTTTGGACAGACTGTAAAAGTTGTAGAAATGCAGTCAGAAGCGGGTGCAGCAGGAGCAGTACATGGTTCACTAACGACAGGTGCGCTGACTACAACATATACAGCTTCACAAGGACTTCTTTTAATGATTCCTAACATGTATAAAATAGCAGGTGAACTTTTACCTGGAGTCTTTCATGTAAGTGCAAGAGCAATCTCAACACATGCTCTTTCAATTTTTGGAGATCATCAGGATGTTATGGCCGTAAGGCCAACAGGATTTACACTTTTGTGCTCTTGTAATGTTCAAGAAACACAAGATATGGCATATATAGCTCATCTTTCGGCAATAGAAGGTCGTGTTCCTTTCTTGCATTTTTTTGATGGATTTAGAACTTCTCATGAACTTCAAAAAATTGAGTTAGTAGAATACGAAGATATAGAAAAACTCTTAAATAAAGATGCTTTAAAAAGATTTAAAAATACAGTTCTAACCCCGGAACATCCTGCAATTAGAGGAACTGCACAAAATCCAGATATTTATTTTCAAGGAAGAGAAGCATCAAATAAATTTTATGAAAAGATTCCTGAAATAGTAGAGGACTACATGAAAAGGTATAAAGAGCTGACAGGAAGAGAATATAGGCTTTTTGACTACTATGGTTCAAAGGATGCAGAGTACATAATTGTAGCTATGGGTTCTGTTTGTGACACGATAGAAGAGACGATTGATTATTTAACAAAAAAAGGAGAAAAAGTGGGTTTGATTAAAGTACATCTCTACAGGCCATTTTCTGAAAAACACTTTTTTGAGGTTTTACCTGATACAGTTAAAAAGATTGCCGTATTAGACAGGACAAAAGAGCCGGGTTCAATAGGAGAGCCTTTGTACCTTGATGTGGTTAAGTTATTTTATAACAAGGATAAGAAGCCCGTTATAGTAGGAGGTAGATATGGTCTGGGCTCAAAAGATACAACTCCTTCTCAGATTATTGCAGTCTATGACAATATAAAAAAGGACTCCCCCAAAGACCGTTTTACCATAGGAATTTTAGACGATGTGACTTACACATCATTAGAAGAAAGTGAATTTGTAGAGACTACACCTTTTGGAACTGTAAGCTGCAAGTTTTGGGGATTAGGCTCTGATGGAACGGTTGGGGCAAATAAATCAGCTATTAAAATAATTGGGGATAACACAGACTTGTATGTGCAGGCATATTTTCAGTATGACAGCAAAAAATCAGGAGGCACCACTATTTCCCATTTAAGGTTCGGTAAAAAGCCGATTAAATCTTCTTATTTGGTAAATCATGCTGATTACATTGCTTGTCACAATAAGTCTTTTATTTACAATTATGATGTTTTAAAAGGACTTAAACATGGCGGGACTTTTGTATTAAATTGTCCTTGGAGTAAAGAGGAGCTGGAGGAGAAGTTACCTGCTTCAATGAAAAGATATATAGCTAAAAACAATATCAATTTTTATACAATAGATGCCATATCAATTGCCCAAGAAGTAGGTTTGGGCGGCAGAATAAACATGATAATGCAGACAGTTTTTTTTAAACTTATAAATATAATACCTTTTGAAGAAGCAGTTGAGTATTTAAAAGATTCTATACAGAAGGCCTATGGCAAAAAGGGTCAGGATATAGTGGATATGAACTTAAAGGCTGTTGACAGAAGCGTAGAAGCTCTTGTAAAAGTAGAAGTGCCTGAGGAGTGGGAAAACGCAAAAGAAGGGCAAAAAATTGTAAAGCCAGAGCCTGATTTTGTTAAAAATATACAAAGACCTATGGAAAGAAATGAAGGAGACCTCCTTCCTGTAAGTGCTTTTGTTGGCATGGAAGATGGCACATTTCCTACTGGCACAACTGCCTATGAAAAGAGAGGAATTGCAGTATTGATACCCGAATGGCAGACAGACAATTGCATACAGTGTAACCAGTGCTCTTATGTTTGCCCTCATGCAGTAATACGGCCATTTTTATTAACGGAGGAAGAAATGAAAAAAGCACCTCCAACTTTTAAACTGAAAAAAGCAATAGGAAGAGGATTAGAAGGGCTTTGGTATAGAATACAGGTAAGTCCTTTAGACTGTACAGGATGCGGCAATTGTGCAGATGTTTGTCCAGCACCTACAAAAGCTCTTATAATGAAACCCGCTGAAGAACAAATAGAAAAAGAAGCGAGAAATTGGGAGTATGCTGTAACTCTTGATGTCAAAGATAATTTAGTAGATAAGACAACTTTAAAAGGCAGTCAATTTGCAAAGCCTCTGTTTGAATTCAGTGGCGCATGCCCCGGCTGTGGCGAGACTCCTTACATAAAGCTTTTGACACAGCTTTTTGGAGATAGGATGATGATAGCAAATGCCACAGGCTGTTCATCTATTTATGGGGCAAGTGCACCCTCTATTCCTTATACTACTAATAAAGAAGGAAAAGGGCCTGCTTGGGCTAACTCACTTTTTGAAGACAATGCCGAATTTGGTTACGGCATGTTTTTAGCAAATAAGCAGATAAGGGAAAGGCTTAGAGATTTGATGAAAGAAGCTATAAATATGCCTATTGACGATGAATTAAAAGCTGCATTCCAAGAGTGGATTGATGGGATGGAGGATGGAGATAAATCTAAAATTGCTTCTAAAAAGATTTTGGATATTATTAATAGAGGCGGGTATACAGAGAATGAGATAATAAAAGAGATACTTGACAAAAAAGATTTTCTTGTAAAAAAATCTCAGTGGATAATAGGGGGAGATGGATGGGCGTATGACATTGGCTTTGGAGGGCTTGACCATGTTATAGCATCAGGAGAAGATGTAAATGTACTAGTGCTTGACACAGAGGTGTATTCTAATACAGGAGGGCAATCCTCAAAATCTACTCCATTAGGGGCAGTTGCAAAATTTGCGGCAGCAGGTAAAAAAACAAGTAAAAAAGATTTAGGCTTGATGGCTATGAGTTATGGATATGTTTATGTAGCACAAGTTGCAATGGGAGCAAATATGAACCAGACGATAAAGGCTTTTGTGGAGGCAGAAAAATACAAAGGGCCTTCACTTATAATAGCATATGCTCCTTGTATAAACCATGGCATAAAGTCAGGCATGGGAACAAGTATAATGGAGGAGAAAAAAGCAGTGGAGTCTGGTTACTGGCACCTTTATAGATTTAATCCAGAGCTTAAAGAAGAAAGCAAAAATCCATTTGTACTTGATTCTAAAGAGCCGACAAAATCTTTCAGAGAATTTATTGAGGGGGAGATACGATATTCCTCACTTAAAAATGTATTTCCTCAGATTGCGGAAAAACTTTATCAGAAGGCAGAAGATACTGCAAAAGAGAGATACGAAAGATATAGAAAGCAGGCAGAATAACGATTCCGGGCGTACGCCCGGAATCGTTATTTTTTGTTTTCTTCTACCCATTCTTTTGCGTTTATTACCTCATTTTTACTTGGGATAGGAACTTTTGATTCTTCTTTTACATTTTGTATATTTGCCCAGGAAGCAGTCTTATGATTTTCTATTGGCACTTTGTGAGGTTTTTTTGGTTTTTTAGTCATACAATCACTCCTTTAAATGTATTATTTTCGATAATTGAAGAAATTATGACTATTATTGTGATAAACTGAGAAATGTAAATTTCTTTTTTTTCTTAGGTTACAGTTCAAATTAGAGTATAATTATTGTTGTAATCATGGGATGAGGAGAGATTGAAATGGAGATAAGAGGGCATCACTTTTTGTGTGTGTTGGGCTTTAGAGGGCTTGGTTATGATGAAAAATTTGTTAAAAATATGGATGAAATTATTAGAAAATTGAATAATGAACATGATATGTTGATAAAAGCTGTGGATAGTGTGGATAACATTTGCAGCATGTGTCCAAACAATGTAAATGGAGAATGTACAGAGGAAGAGTATCCAGGAAGTGTAAAAGGAAAAGATAGGGCAGTTTTAGAAGTTTTAGATATAAGGCCAGGGGAGATATTGAGCTATAGGGAAGTCACAAATAGAATTAAAGAGAAAATGACTGAAGAAAAAATGGAAAAGATATGCAGTAACTGTCAATGGTTTAGACTTGGGTATTGTTTGGAAGGGTTTAAAAAGTTAAAAGGCGGTGTGTGACCGCCTTTTATAAGTCTCTTTGTGAAAAACGCTTTGAACCGTAATAAAGAAGGAATACAACATAGAAAAAGATGTATATAAACATGTAAAGACTGGGTTGAGACATACCCCCAAATAAACCTTGTGTCATAAAGCTTATTCCGCTATTTTGTGTTAAAAGCTCTGCGGTCATTTTTCTATATATGACATCTGTAGGAAGGATAAGACTTGTCAAAATACCTGCATTAATTAAACCTTCTCCTTTTATTTGAGATTGTTGCATTGCTACACCTATTTGTTCAAGAACACCTCCAACAAGGGCAATTCCATAAGCCATAATAGCGATTATTCCTGTATTTACGGTTGAAAAGATTGAACTTGAGGCAATTATAAGGGCTAAAAATACAATCGGTCCTAAGTCGAAGAAAAAAAGTCCTCTTAAAATATTGCTTGCTTCAAAGGTTATTTTAGACCCCATAAAGATGTTTAAACCTACAACAGATAAAAACATGATGGAGCTGTATATTACAATCATTGTACTAAGTCCTATAAATTTTCCCAATACCAGTTCATATCTTTTTATAGGTTTAGACAAAATAGAATATATAGTGCCGCTTTCTATTTCTCCAGATATGGCGTTTACAGATGCCAAAACCACGAGAAAAGCCACTATAAAGTTTGCAAAGAAAAGGCCAGCAGACAAAATTTGTGATTCAACTATTATGTCGAATATAGAACTTGAGGGGTGATCAAATATTTTACTCAATCCAAAAGCGTATATGGAAAGGTAGAGGAGGGATAAAATAAAGACCAATAGAAAAGCCCGTTTTTTTAGCATCTCTTTAAAGGTGTATTTTATTATGGTTGTCACGAAACCTCATCCTTTCCAATTAAGTTTATGAATAGATCTTCCAGTGAAGAAGTTTGGGTATTTAATTGATACAGCTTGGCACCGGCTCCTATTACCATTTTAGCTATAATTGGTATTTTTTCTCTGTCTTCTACTTTAAAGGTTAGCTTACCTTCTTTAAATTGAAATTCTTTTGATAAGCGAAAAATTTTCTCAATCAGTTCAGAAGTATAATCTGTTATAATCATTTCTACATGGGTGTGTTCTTTTAATAAGTCATCCAGTTTTCCTTGTGCTATTACTCTACCATGATTTATTATAGTAACATCATCACATACCATTTCTACTTCACTTAAAAGATGGCTGTTTAAAAAAACGGTTTTTCCTTGTGATTTTAATTTTTTGATAATTTCTCTTACTTCGATTCTTCCAACAGGGTCTAGAGCAGAAGTTGGTTCATCCAAAAACACTATTTCGGGGTCGTTTAAAAGGGCTATTGCAATGCCGATTCTCTGCTGCATTCCTTTGCTGTAATTTTTGATAAGTTTATTTTCATGACCTTTTAATTTTACCAATTCTAAAAGTTCATCAATTTTTTTGCCTGGATTTTTTATTTTATAAAGCTCTGCATGGAATTTTAATAGCTCTTTTCCTGTC
Organism: Thermoanaerobacteraceae bacterium; assembly: GCA_049700195.1. GTDB lineage: Bacteria > Bacillota > Thermoanaerobacteria > Thermoanaerobacterales > Thermoanaerobacteraceae > JBNAVY01. The sequence goes on along the minus strand of JBNAVY010000007.1, from coordinate 68,002 downwards.
ATCCAGTCGTGAAATCTAAAATTTTCAGGTAAAAATCCCACTTTTTTTCTGGACTCTATACTGCCTATGGGTTTTCCTAAAATCCATCCAAAACCTGAAGTGGGGCATAAAAGCCCCACCATGGTTTTTACAAAAGTACTTTTTCCTGCACCGTTTGGTCCCAAAAACCCAAAGACCTGACCTTTTTCTACAAAGAGAGAAACTTCTTTAAAACCGCCTTTTCCATTAAACTGCTTTGTTAGATTTTTTGTCTCTAAAATCATTTGATCACCTCATTGAATTTGCGATTTGAAAGAGCATATTTTCATTTTCCTTTATAATTTCTGGAGCATTATTTGGTGTAAAAGGAGTACCATCTTTATACTCTCTATAAATGTTTAGCTCGTAAATAATTCCATCTTCTGCCCAAAGAAGATGTACATAGTCAGCAAAGCCTTTATTTGTCATTAATATTCCTTTATTCCCTCTTATATCTACTTCTTTTATATTAAAATCTGAAGTCATCATTGGCAAAGGCAAAGGCATGGTTTCTTTCCAGTTAGCATTTGCGATTTGCTTTTTTAAGTTTTCAGGTAAGAAAGGAAGATTAGTTAAAGCATCTATTACTTTATCTACATCCACACCTTCTGGTACAGTAACTGTAGGGATGGGTGCTAGTGAAAGATTGACATATACTTTCTTCCCATTTACAGAATTTTTTTCTTCCATAGAAATGCTTATTCCCTTCCCAATTTCAAGTACAACAGGTTTTTTATCAAGTTCTGAAGGTAAAAGGTGAGTTCCACCAAAGGCTTTTATTAACTCATTGGTCTTGTTGACATTTAGAATAAACTCTAAACTGTTAACTTTCTCTACATAAATGTTTTTTATTTCATAGTTTTTATCTGTTGGAAGCTTAAATTGATAATTAACATCTGATTTTAATTTGTCAATTTCATTAGGTGGGATAGAATAGCCTTTTTGGTTTTCTGATACTTTTATGTCTCCGTATTCTTTGAGGTCAATATTTTTCATATCTCTTTTGTAAAACTCATTTTGGATTTGCGTAATATCCTCTGGGGTTATTGTCACAATCTGCATCTTGTTAAGCCTTAAAAGGTTTAAAATTTTGGCTTCTGCATTTTTAAGCGGCGGGAAAAAGGCTGAGGCGCCTATAAATGCCACTATCAAAGCAGCGGCAATTGACTTTTTATACTTTGTAAACATGGCAAACATTCCTCCTTTATTATTATTTTTGTTCAATTTTTCATTTAGAGTAGCCCAAGCTTCATTTAAATCTATATTGCTTTTGTTTAAAGTTTTTGAAGTAAATTCATTTATAGATTTTAACTGTTCTAATTTTTCTCTACATGTATTGCAAGTTTTTAAATGCTCTTCTACTTTTATTGCAGTGATTTCATCCAGTTCATTGTCCAGATATGCCTGAAGAGTTCCTTCATCATAGCACATATCTACACCTCCTTTTCATATAATTCTTTAAATTTTTTTTGTGCTCTTGCAATAGTTGTTCCTACGGAGGATTTTTTTATTCCTAATGAATTTGATATTTCTTCATAACTATATCCCGAATGTTTAAGTAAAAGACACATCATTTCTCTTTTACTCATTTTTAGAAGGATTTCTTTTACTTTGGTTTTCTCAAGATTTTCAATTGCCATCTCTTCAGGGTTAATAAAGGATTCCTCTTGTGTTATTTTAAAAACTTCCAGTTCTCTTGTTTTTGTGCTTTTTTCACTGCGGATATAATTTAAGGCATGATTTATTGCCACTTTGGATAACCAACCTCCTATATTTTCATTATGACGGGGAGGATTTTTAAAATATTTTATAAAAACTTCCTGAACTATATCTTCTGCTTTAAATTCATCTTTTACCATCCAAGAAATTTGATTTAAAACTTTTGGATAATATTTTTCAAAGATATCTTTGAAACTCTCCTCTATTTTGAACACCTCCCCTGTGTCTTTTCATTAATAATAACACATGTAAATAAAATTTTGTGACACTAAAAAAACAAATAAAGGAGTATTCAAATTTAAAAATAATAAAGGATGAACTATTCCTTTTGTTTTATTGATTTATGCAAAGTATATGGTATATAATTAGGGTTGTAAAAGAGTTTTTCGGAGGTGTTATATTGAAAGATACAAAATCACTTTATCCTTATTTGGCCGGTATTGGTATGGCTTCAATTTTTGGATTTTCATTTTTGTTTACTTCTATGGGGCTTGATATTGTTCCACCTATGGAACTTATAGCTTATAGATTTTTGATTGCAGCAACTTTAATAACTTTATTATGGTTGTTCGGTTTAATTAAACTCAATTATAAAGGGAAAAATATGTGGCCTTTATTTTTTCTTTCTTTGTCTGAGCCTGTTATTTACTTTATATTTGAAACTTATGGTGTTAAATATACGTCTTCTTCTTTATCAGGATTAATGATTTCATTGATTCCAGTTGCTGTTACTATACTGGCAGTAATTTTTTTAAACGAAAGACCATCTTTATATCAACTTTTATTTATTATTTTATCTGTTATGGGGGTAGTTTTTATAATTTTAATGACAGGAATAGATAGTAAAAATATTTCTATTATAGGTTTTATATATCTTTTAGGTGCAGTTTTGTCTGCAGCTATTTATACTATATTAGCAAGAAGATATTCTCTTGATTTTTCTCCAATTGAAATAACTTTTGTGATGATGTGGTTTGCAGCAATAGTATTTAATTTTGTCAATATTATGAACAGGGTTTATTATGGATATAATTTTTTAGGATATTTTATAGATTTATTAGACATTAAGGTATTAATACCTGTAATTTATCTTGGTGTGTTGTCTTCCGTTGTTGCATATTTTTTGAATAATTTTGCATTATCAAGATTACCTGCTTCTCAAGCATCAGTTTTTACGAACTTAACCACTGTAATATCTGTAATTGCTGGTGTAACAATAAGACATGAAGCTTTTTATTGGTATCATATTTTAGGAGCAATTATGATATTAATAGGGGTATGGGGAACTAATTATTATGGAAAGATCTCGAAAGTTGCGATTTTAAATGAAGAGTTAGTATAAAATAAAGATATTTTTGCCCTATACACCTGAGGGGATATATGTTTGCCGAAAAAGATGCGGTAGTTATACCGCAAAAAGGAGTGATTTTATTATCAAATTTAGTATATCATTTTTTTTAATGGATATAAATAGGAAGAATAAAAATACTTTTGTGATATAATAAATTAAGAGGTGATGTATTATGGAAAAAGACGTAAAGGATGCCCTGGATTTGTTAGGTAAAGGTAATGGTAAAGCCTTAGATATAGGTACTGGAAGTGGAAGATTGGCTTCTGGTTTATGTGAATATGGGTATACAGTAATTTCTATTGATGAAAATGAGAATGCACTTAAAAGGTCTGAGCAGAATATAATAAACGAGGGACAATGTAGTAATATTTTATTGATGAAGGGTGATGCACATAATCTTCCTTTTTTAGATAAAACATTTGATGTTGTCGCAACATATAATGCTATGCATCATATGAGGGACTATAAAAAAGTAATTGATGAAATGTTCAGAGTCTTAAAAAGTGGAGGCAAAATATTAATTTCAGAACTAAATGAAAGAGGAAGAGCTGATGTTGAACAAAGGCACAGAGAAAGAGGCCAACATCATGAGGCTAAGATAGACATAAATGATATAAAATCTTATATAGAAGAAGTATATAATTGCAATCTAAATATTATGGAATCTGAAAGAACAAATATAATATTATGTAAAAGTATAAACATTTAATAAAAATACTAATAAACTGATCTTAAATATCTTATATTGAAAACTGGGAAAATTTAATGTTGACATTCTAACAAAATGTGATAAAATTAGAGTGTCAATAAGGCCCCGTGGTCAAGTGGTTAAGACACCGCCCTTTCACGGCGGCAACATGGGTTCGAATCCCGTCGGGGTCACCAAAATAATGTAATTAATTATAAAGATTATTATAAATAATGCTGCATTTTTAAATGCAGCATTATTTTTTAATAGTTAGTGTCGAAAAAAAATTTACATAAGTACTATAAATTAACAATTTATACAATAAACATAATGGTATAATAAGGTAAAAATTAATGGTGGTGGGTATTGATGCAAAATACTAATATTTTACCTTATAAAAGGATTTTTAAAAAAGAAGAAAAAAAAGAAATAAAACAAAACTTTATTGAGAATTTACCTAATATATTTATGCTTACATTTTTAGGATTTTTTTTAGGCAGAGCAACTATTTTTGAAACATTACTTCCGTTTGGTATAGCATATTTTTCAGTTATTATGATGAATAAAAAAATATATTCAGTAGCTGGTATAGGTATTTTAGCGGGCATTATGACTTTAAATGGAATCAACATATTAAAATACATAATAGCTTTTGTGCTTGTATTTTTACTTGAGGTATTATTTAAACTAAAGACAAAGAATATTATTAAAGTTTCATTAAGTGTTTTTATCTCCCTTTTTTTGTCTGGTATATTATTTAGTTATACTTATGGATTTTTAACTTTTGATATTATAATGTGTTTTTATGAATCTGTAACTTCAGCATTGATGGTTTTTGTATTTGCTAATTCAGTATCCTTTTTGCTCACGAAAAACAGAAAAATAATATCAAATGAAGAAATTATATCTATTTTTATATTTTTAGGTCTGGTAGTTTTAGGATTAAACCATATAAATATTTGGAGATTTAACTTAAATATTACGTTTGGAATTTTGATAATTTTATATAGTTCTTATTTTGGAGGAGTCTCGGCAGGGGCAAGTGTAGGGACAGCAATTGGACTATTGGGAAGTCTTTCGACATTGCAAACTACTGCTGCTATAGGTATTTATAGTTTTGCAGGGCTTTTATCAGGCAGCTTAAAAAAATTAAATAAAATAGGTATAATTTTAGGATTTATCACAGCGGTTATGATTACGGCTTTTTATATAACTGCTTCTATAAATTTCCCTATTAACTATTATGATGTTATTCTAGCCTCAGGAATTTTTATGGCGATGCCAAGAAAGTATGTAGATAAATTTAATGAATATGTCAGAGGAAATAAAATTTTTAATGAAAGAAATTACAATGAAAAGCTAAAAGAAGTTGTTACAGATAAATTAAAGGAATATTCAAGAGTATTTGATGAACTTGGTAAAAGCTTCAAAGAAGTAAATGATAAAGTATTAGATCATAAGGATGTATCATACTTATTTGAGGAAATAGCAAATAAGGTATGTACAAACTGTGTAATGTATAGAACATGTTGGGATAAAGATTTTTATCAAACATATAAAAGTATGTTTGAAATGGTTGAGTCTATTGAAGGTAATGGGAAAATCGAAACAAACAGACTATATAAAAAATGTATAAAATTTCCTGAGTTAATTAATTCAACAAGATATAATTTAAATATATATAAAATAAATATGCAATGGAGAGAAAGATTAAAAGATGCCAAAGGATTAATAGCCAATCAATTAAAAGGAATTTCTGATGCTATTTCTAATATGGCAGAAGATATAAGTATGGATATTAGTTTCAAAGATGAATTAGAACAATTAGTAATGATTGAAATGGATAAAAGAGGAACTCCAGTAGATGATGTAATAATATATGATTCAGGAGATGGAAATATCAATATAAAGATTTACAAAAAAGCTTGTTATGCTATAAAAGAATGTGATAAAAAGATAATACCCATTATTTCTGAAATAATGGGAGAAAAGTATGAAAGAAAAAGCAATATATGTTCAATTGATCATAAAGGTCGTTGTTCTATAAAACTTTCAAGAGCGGAAAAATTTAATGTATCAACAGGCATTAGTAAAATAAGTAAAACTAAAAATAAAGTATCTGGCGATTCCTATTCTTTTATGGAATTAGAGGGTGGAAAATATATGGCTGCATTAAGCGATGGAATGGGGTTTGGCTATAAGGCAGCATCTGAAAGTGGTACAACAATTTCTTTACTTGAAAAGTTTATCGAAGCCGGTTTTGATAAACATTTAATAATACAGACACTAAACTCTATTTTAGCTTTAAGATCTGCAGAAGAAATGTTTTCAACAGTTGATATAATGTTTCTGGATCAGTTTACAGGAGAAGCTGAGTTTATAAAAATTGGGTCATCAGCTACTTTTATAAAGACAGCAAATGATGTAGAAATTATAGAGTCCAGTTCATTGCCAATAGGCATTTTAGAAGATATTGATGCTGATATTCATGAGAGAAAATTAAAAGACGGTGATTTTGTTATTTTAACTACGGATGGTGTTCTTGAATGTTTTGAAAAAGATAAAGAATATAATTTTTCTAAATTATTAAAGAGTATTTCAACCAGAAATCCACAAGATATGGCTGAATTAATAATGAAAGGGATTCTTCAGGAATGTAATAATGAACCCAAAGATGATATGACAGTTCTGGTTTCAAAAATATGGAAAAAGTATTAATACTGTAATTGCATAATCCTTCCACATTATGGATAAGATAAGTTTAAAATCTATTTTGTGGAGGGATTTTTATGTCAATGATTCTAAAACAAATAATAGTTATAACAGATGGCAAATCTAATGTTGGAGGAAATCCAGCAGATGCTGCAAAAGATGTAAGGAAATTAGGGATAACAGTCAGTGCTATAGGTATATCAGATGGTGATAATCTTTCATATAATGAGATTGTAAATATTGCAAAAAGCGGAGGCGGTACATATGATATAACTACAATTGATAAATTAGGCTATTCTATGACTATGGTTACACAGAAAACAATTAACAAAACTTTACAGGATACAATTAATATAGAGCTAAAAAATATACTAGGGAAAGATTTAAATGAATTAAATCCATTTATTAGAATACAAATTGTAGATTATATTGAAAAATTATCTGAAGATATTTTTTTAAAATGCGTTATTCTAATAGATGTAAGCCAAAGTATGAAAAACAAGTTAGAGAATGCAAAATTAAGCGTATTAGAACTTTTAAAAAGCATAAAAGAAAGAAGAGGGAAAAATGAGATAGCTATTTTGGCTTTCCCTGGTGAAGGACATAAACATACTGAAATTATCAGTAATTTTACATCAAATATATTGGAACTTGAGAAAAATTTAAAAAAACTTAAAACATCAGGTAATACACCTACAACCTTTGCTATAAAAGATGCTGCAGAATTATTTCAAAAAGATTTTGAAGAAGTTAAGTATATATTATAAAAATGATAAAGCCCGGATGCTTGATAACAGGTTTATATAATAAACACAGTTATAAAATAATAAATTTAATTGGCAGAGGTAATATAGGAGAGGTGTATAAAATAGAGGATGAAAATGGAAATATAAAAGCATTGAAAATTAGTAGAGATTTAATATCAATAACTAAAGAATACAAAGTTTTAAGTGAATTAAAATATGAAAAATTTATTCCAAAGGTATTTGATTTGGATGATACAATATTGTATAATACAATATATCATTATATTGTTTTAGAATATATAGAGGGGAAAAATTTATCTTATTACATTAAACATAAAATTGATTTTCATAAAATAATTTTTATTGCTGATTTTTTATGTGACTTTTTTATGTATTTATCAAACAAAAATTTATATTATACAGATTTAAAGCCAGAAAATATAATAGTACAAAAAGATGCTTTTTATATTGTTGATTTTGGAAGTGTAATTGAATCTGGAGAATCAATTAAGGAATTTACACCTGCATATGATAGAGCAAGCTGGGATATGGGTAAAAGAGCTATTGATAGTGGTTATGTGACTTTTCAAATAGCTATGATAATGTCAAATCTTTTATTAGGAAAAGTTTTTGAGCCACATAAATTATCTATAAATTATATCAAGAAAGAAATAAAACTTAAATTCCCATATAGTTATTATGCAATTTTTAGGGGTTTAAATGGTGATTACACTATTGCTCAATTTAAAAGGGATTTACATTATAAAGAAAAATTTATATTTCAGCAAAAATTAAATTATGCTATGATTATTTCAGGGCTAATTTTTTTAATACTTTTAAATATAGCTTTAAGGGGATAATAATGATCGAAAAAGCTTTAAAAACAATTAAAAAATATAATATGATTAATCAGCATGATAAAATTGTTATGGGAATTTCTGGCGGGCCGGATTCTGTTTCCATGTTTGATATTTTATATAATATTATTGATGTTTATAATATTGAAATATTTGCTGTACACATAAACCATATGATAAGAGGCGCTGATGCGGAAAGAGATGAGAAATTTGTGGAAAATTTGTGCCGCAGCAAGGGCGTCCCATTTTTTTTATTTAAGGAAGATATCCCATCTATAGCGAAGAAGATGGGCTATTCTGAAGAAGAGGCAGGAAGAATTATCAGATATAAAGCCTTAAGAGAAGTTTTAAACAAAGTAAAAGGTAATAAAATAGCTGTAGCACATAATAAAAATGATGTGGTTGAAACTATAATTTTAAATATTTTGCGTGGTTCGGGTATGGAAGGTTTAATAGGAATTAAACCGGTAAGCGGCAATATTATAAGGCCGATGATAGAATTTAGTCGAAGTGAAATTGAGACTTATATAGAAAAAAAAGAACTAAGTTTTGTTTCAGATAAAACGAATTTTGAAGATTTTTACAGGAGAAATAAGGTAAGATTAAAACTTTTACCTTTTATAAAGGAAAATTTTAATGTAGATATTGCAGAAAACCTATATAGACTTTCAAACTTGATATCCTCAGAAGATGATTATATGAATATACAAACAAAAAATATATGTGAAAAAATATGTGTTTTTAATGATGACAAAGTTTTAATTTGTGTTGATTCTTTAAAATCATGTCATATAGCTTTAAAAAGAAGAATAATTAGAGAAGCTTATAAAAAAGTAAAAGGGGATCTTAAAGGGTTTGAATTTGTCAATGTCGAAGATGTTCTAAAATTGATAGACAAGCAGACTTCTTCAAAAATTAATTTACCCTTTGAAATTGAAGCTCTAAAAAGTTATAATTATCTTATAATCAGAAAAGTATCAAACATAAAAAAAACAGAATTTTATGCAGAATTAAATATACCAGGGATAACAATAATCGATGGAATTGGTATATTTGAAGCAAGTGTTTTTAACATAGATGAAATTGATAATTTTAATAAAAGTGAAAATACCAAATTCTTCGATTATGATAAAATAAATGGCAAAATAATTGTGAGAAATAGAAAACCTAAAGATACAATACAACCTTTAAACATGAAAGGAACAAAAAAGTTAAAAAATTTTTTTATAGATGAAAAGGTACCTCTTGAGTTAAGAGATAAAATACCCTTGGTTGTTTCTGAAGGAGAAATTATTTGGGTTGTAGGATATAGGATAAGTGATAAATTTAAGCTAAATATTAACACAAAAAAAGTCCTTGTTTTAGAATATAAACTTTTAGAAGAATAAAAGGAGGCAAACAAATGACAAATTTATCTGAAGACATTGAAGAAATACTTCTTACTGAACAAGAAATAAAAGAAAAAACTGTTGAACTTGGTAAAATTATAACAAGAGATTATGAGGGTAAAGATCTCATACTGGTTGGTGTTTTAAAAGGTGCATTAATGTTTATGGCGGATTTATCCAGGTCGATCGATTTACCTTTATCAATTGATTTTATGGCTGTTTCAAGTTATGGAAGTTCTACTCGTTCATCAGGGATTGTAAAAATTATAAAAGATCTGGATATAAATATAGAAGGCAAAGATGTTTTAATAGTTGAAGATATAATAGACAGTGGGTTAACACTTTCATATTTGAGGAAGACACTTCTTGGGAGAAAACCGAACAGTTTAAAAATATGTACTATATTAGACAAGCCAGAAAGAAGAGAATCTGATGTTAAAGTTGATTATTGTGGTTTTAAAATACCCGACAAATTTGTTGTAGGGTATGGTCTTGATTTTGATGAGAAATATCGTAATTTGCCTTTTATTGGGGTATTAAAAAGGGAATTATATACATGATTTGGTTTTTTAAAGCTAATATGATATTATAAATAAAGTAATGGGACTTTTTATAAGGAGGGGCCTTATTTGAATAAGACATTAAGAAGTATAATTTTATATTCTCTAATTTTTATAGCTATATATGCTATGATAACTTTTTACTCAGGAAATATCGAACAAATTAAAGAAATAGAATATGGAACACTTATAAGAGATATTGCAAATAACAGTATAAAAAATATAACACTTATAGGTACACAGGTAAAAGGTGTATTAAGTGATGGGACTGAATTTAAAAGCAATATTTCTGATGTAGGAAGTTTTATGCAATTTGTTAATCCATATATATTAAATGGTAAACTTAATTTTAATGTTCAGCCACAAGTAGGACCACCATGGTGGGTCCAAATGCTTCCTTCATTATTTCTTATTATAGTATTTGTTGTCTTGTGGTATGTATTTATGCAACAGGCACAAGGCGGCGGTGGAAGTAAAGTTATGTCTTTTGGTAAGAGCAGAGCAAAGATGGTAACAGATGATAAAAGAAAAATAACTTTTAAAGATGTTGCAGGAGCAGATGAAGAGAAAGAAGAACTTCAGGAAATAGTGGAATTCTTAAAATATCCAAAGAAATTTCTTGATTTAGGTGCTCGAATACCAAAGGGCGTTCTTTTAGTTGGCCCTCCTGGAACAGGAAAAACTCTTTTAGCTAAAGCTGTTGCAGGAGAAGCAGGTGTACCATTTTTTAGCATAAGCGGTTCAGATTTTGTTGAAATGTTTGTAGGTGTTGGTGCATCAAGAGTAAGAGATTTATTTGAACAAGCAAAGAAAAATTCACCTTGTATAATTTTTATTGATGAAATAGATGCTGTAGGAAGGCACAGAGGAGCAGGTTTGGGTGGAGGACATGACGAAAGAGAACAGACATTAAATCAGTTGCTTGTAGAAATGGACGGATTCAGTATAAATGAAGGCATAATTGTAGTTGCAGCTACTAACAGACCGGATATTTTAGATCCTGCACTTTTAAGACCAGGTAGATTTGATAGGCATATTACTGTAGGTATACCAGATATAAAAGGAAGGGAAGAAATATTAAAAGTTCATTCACGCAATAAACCTTTAGCAGCTGATGTATCTTTACAGGTTTTAGCCAGAAGGACACCTGGATTTACGGGAGCAGATCTTGAGAATTTAATGAACGAAGCAGCATTGTTAACAGCAAGGAAAGGACTCAAGCAAATAACTATGGTCGAGTTAGAAGAAGCAATTACTAGAGTAATTGCTGGGCCTGAAAAAAAGAGCAGAGTTATTTCAGAAAAGGATAAGAAGCTTGTTGCATATCATGAAGCAGGTCATGCAGTTGTTGCAAAGCTATTGCCTAATACACCACCCGTGCATGAAGTTACAATAATTCCAAGGGGAAGAGCCGGTGGTTATACTATGCTATTGCCAGAAGAAGATAAATATTATATGTCAAAGTCAGAAATGATGGATGAAATTGTACATCTTTTAGGTGGTAGAGTATCAGAAGGCCTTGTTTTAAATGATATAAGTACCGGAGCTCAAAATGACCTTGAAAGAGCAACAAATATAGCAAGAAAGATGGTAACTGAATATGGAATGAGTGAAAAGCTTGGACCTATGACTTTTGGCACAAGCAATGATGAAATTTTCATAGGGAGAGATCTTGGAAGGACAAGGAATTACAGCGAAGAAGTAGCATATGAGATAGATAATGAAATGAAAAAGATAATAGAAGACTCTTATAAAAGAGCTGAAACTCTATTAAGAGATAATATAGATAAATTACACAGAGTTGCAAAAGCTTTGATTGAAAAGGAAAAACTGAATGCTGAAGAATTTGAAAAAGTCTTTAATGGAGAGAATATTGATGGTGTAGAGTTTGCATAAACTTTTTATAGTGTACAAGTAAAAGGCTTGTACACTATTTTTAACTAAAAATTTTTAGTTTACATAAAATATTTTTTATTTTTAGAAGGATTTTCTTAAAGCAATGTCAAATTATATTATAAGGGGATACTAAAAATGTGCAGCTTGACAAATTATATTCAGGAGGTCGAGGGGGAATAATAATGTTAGCAAATGGAACGGCTTATAATGACAAAAATTCCTTGAAGTGGATATATAATCTTATAGATAATGCACACGATTTTTTTGTACTTAAAGACCTTAATGGAAATATTATATATATTAATTCAAGACTTCTTGAATATCTTGGATATTTTCATGATGATATAGATAATGATTATAAAGAATTTTTTTATAATGTTCTTCAATATAAAGAACTTGGGCCTTTGGAGGATGGACTTGTTATTGAACTGAAAACAAGATATTTAGAAAAGAGAACATTTACAATAAAATATAGTCCTGTAACAAATAATTATGGTGGAAAAATAGCTTTTTTAGGCTTTGTACGGCCCAAAAATTACTGTAAAAACAAATCAGAACAATGTTTTAATGTATTTAAAAATTATATTGATGTAATGGAGTTTACAGAAGAAGGCGTAGTTGTAATTGATAATAAATCAAATATAATATATGCTAACCATAAAGTTTGTGATATATTTCATATAAAATATTCAAAGTTTATTACAAAAAAATTTATAGATATTTTAAAAACTTATATAGAAAATATAGAAGATATAAATGAAATAAATTTATATAAAGGGATTAAACTTAAAATCAGATCTAAAGGAAGTTCTGAAGAAAGAATTATTTTAATTAAATATGGTGATGTTAATACCGATTGTTGGCATAGTGTTTTTGTAAAGGATATAACTGAAGATATTAAATATAATGGATTAATAGAGCAAGCCGAAAAGTATAATGTGCTTGGAGAGATTACTGCCTCAACAATTCACGAAATAAAAAATTCTCTTACATCAGTAATGGGATTTATACAGCTTTTGCAGATAAAACATAAAGAGAGTGAATCATATTATGAAACAATATTGGATGAGATTAATAGAGCTTTAAGCCTTATGAAGAGCTATCTTGGAATAGTAAGAAACAGTGAACCTGGCGAAACAGAAGAGATTGATATAAATGCAATAATAAATCAATATATGCTTCTTTTTGAAGCAGAAGCCGCACATAAAAAGATTAAGTTTAAAAAGATTTTTTCAGATTTACCTATGATTAATATTGATAAAAACCATATTAAACAGTTGATTCTAAACATTGTTCAAAATTCACTTCAAGCAATTGAAGAGGATGGTGAAATAATTTTAACAACAAAATATTTAAAAAATAAAAATAAAATTGTAATCAGATTTGCTGATAATGGAGGTGGGATAGATAAGGAAACATTAAAAAAAATTACCAGGCCCCTTTTTACGACAAAAAAAGATGGGACAGGACTGGGACTTGCAGTTTGTAGAAATATACTTGAGATATACGAAGGTGATATGAAAATTTTGAGTAAAAAGGGTAAAGGAACAATAGTTAAACTTTTTTTAAATGTGAAGTAAAAATAAAAACGCTGGAGGGGTAAAAATGAAAACAGATATTGAAATTGCTCAAGAAGCAAAAATGTTACATATTAATAAGATAGCTGAGAAACTAGGTATAGATGAAGATTTTCTAGAACATTATGGTAAATATAAAGCTAAAATTTCCCCTGAATTATGGGAAAAGATAAAAGATAATAAAGATGGCAAACTTATACTTGTTACAGCAATTACACCAACATCAGCAGGTGAAGGGAAATCAACTGTTACAGTTGGCTTAGGACAGGCTCTTGCAAAGATTGGGAAAAAAGCTATGATTGCTTTGAGAGAACCTTCTTTAGGACCTTCTTTTGGAATAAAAGGTGGAGCAGCGGGAGGAGGATATTCTCAAGTAGTGCCAATGGAAGATATAAATCTTCATTTTACTGGCGATTTACATGCAATTACAACAGCTCATAATCTTCTTGCAGCAATGATAGATAACCATATTCATCAAGGGAATGAGCTAAATATTGATTTAAGAACTGTTACATGGAAAAGAGCTCTTGATATGAATGATAGAGCCTTAAGAGAAATAATAGTAGGACTTGGTGGTAAAGCAAATGGATATCCACGCCAGGATGGCTTTATAATAACTGTTGCATCTGAAATAATGGCAATTCTTTGCCTTTCTAAAGATTTAATGGATTTAAAAGAAAGAATAAGTAAAATTATAGTTGCATATGACAAGGATGGGAATCCTGTAACTGCAAAAGATCTTAAAGCTCATGGAGCAATGACTCTTTTACTTAAAGATGCAATTAAGCCAAATCTGGTTCAAACTTTAGAAAACGTTCCTGCATTTGTTCATGGGGGGCCTTTTGCAAACATCGCACATGGATGTAACAGTCTTATTGCAACAAAATATGGTTTAAAGCTTGCTGATTATCTTGTTACAGAAGCGGGTTTTGGCGCTGATTTGGGAGCAGAAAAATTCTTTGACATTAAATCCAGGTTTGGAGGGTTAAAACCAAACGCAGTTGTAGTAGTTGCAACAATAAGAGCTTTAAAAATGCATGGAGGAGTTAAAAAAGAAGATTTGCAAAAAGAAAATGTTGAAGCATTGAGGAAAGGAATAGCAAATCTTAAAAAACAAGTAGAAAATGTAAGAAAATTTGGTGTTCCAGCAGTGGTTGCACTTAACCGATTTGTTTTTGATACAGAAAAAGAAATTGAAGAAGTTAAAAATGCATGTGCTGAAATAGGTGTTGAGATTTCTCTGACCGAAGTTTGGGAAAAAGGTGGAGAAGGTGGTGTTGATTTAGCGCAGAAGATAGTTAAGGCTTGTGATAACACATCTAATTTTAAAGTGTTATATGATGAAAAACTGCCTATTAAAGATAAATTACGCATAATAGCAACTGAAATATATGGTGCTGATGGAGTAGAGTATACAGCTCAAGCATTAAAAGATATTGCAAATATTGAAAAATATGGATTTGATAAAATGCCTATAGTAGTAGCAAAAACTCAATATTCTTTGTCAGATAATCCTAAACTTTTAGGAAGGCCTGAAGGATTTAATATCACTGTAAGAGAGTTAAGAGTTTCAAGAGGTGCAGGATTTATTGTTGCAATTACAGGAGATATAATGACAATGCCAGGGCTTCCAAAACATCCTGCAGCTGAAAATATTGATATTGATGAAAATGGGCGCATAACAGGTTTATTCTGAGGTTTAAAGATGAATAAAGAGATTTTATATATTACTAATCTAAAAGAAGCCGAAAAAGAATTAAATAAGCTTAATGTGGAAAAAATCTCTGTTTCTATGATGGCTCCCAAGGCTGTTTTTAGGGTAATAAAGTTATATGATGTACACCCTGCTGCAGCGAATATAATAAAGCAGGAGATTTTAGCTGTTGGAGGAGAAGCTGCTGTTGCAAGGGGATGTATAAATATGAGTGTGGATAAGTCTGATGTTATATTAATGGGCACATTAAAACATTATAAAAAGCTTATAGCTAAATTAAGGATGCAAAAAGGGTACTTTGGACTTAACGATGTTGTAAAGGAATTAAATGAGTTAATAAATGATATGGAATAAGTAAAATCTAACAGGCATGCGGCCATAAAATATATTGAAGGCTGTATGCCTGTTTTAAAAATTTCAACTTATTTTTGAAAAGGTAAACATTTATTATATATATTGTGTTATAATATTCCCTGGGGGAATTTTTAAAAGGAGGTTTAACTAATGTATGACAAAGAAGAATTAGAAAAGATAAAACACAAACAAGAAAGCTGGGAAAATAACCAGGTAAAAAAAGTAATTTCTAAATTTCCAGAAAGAAAAGAAACATTTATGACTTCTTCAGAAATTAAAGTTAAAAATATTTACACTCCTTTAGATATTTGTAACAATAATTTTCTAGATAATATAGGTTTTCCAGGAGAATATCCTTATACTCGTGGAGTACAGCCAACAATGTATAGAGGAAAGTTCTGGACAATGAGGCAATATGCGGGGTTCGGGACAGCAGAAGAATCAAATGAGAGATATAAATATCTTTTATCACAAGGGCAAACAGGATTGAGCATTGCTTTTGATTTACCTACACAGATTGGATATGATTCTGATCATCCTATGGCAGAAGGCGAGGTAGGAAAAGTTGGCGTGGCAATTGATTCGCTTTATGATATGGAAATCCTTTTTAACGGGATTCCACTTGACAAAGTTAGTACATCTATGACTATAAATGCACCTGCTGCTATACTTTTAGCAATGTATATAGCAGTTGCTGAAAAACAGGGAATATCATCGGATAAATTAAATGGTACTATACAAAATGATATTTTAAAAGAGTATATAGCAAGGGGTACATATATATTTCCAACAGGACCTTCAATGAGGCTTATTACAAATATTTTTGAGTATTGTTCTAAAAATGTTCCAAAATGGAACACCATAAGTATAAGTGGATATCATATAAGAGAAGCAGGAGCGAGCGCAGTTCAGGAAGTCGCTTTTACATTAGCTGATGGAATAGCATATGTAGAAGCAGCTATAAATGCTGGACTTGATGTTGATGATTTTGCTCCAAGATTATCATTTTTCTTTAATGCTCATAATGATTTATTTGAAGAAGTTGCTAAGTTCAGAGCAGCACGGCGCATGTGGGCAAAAATAATGAAAGACCGTTTTAATGCAAAAGATCCAAAATCGATGATGTTAAGATTTCACACTCAAACTGCTGGGTCGACATTAACTGCACAGCAACCAGATAATAATGTTATAAGAGTTACTATGCAAGCTTTAGCAGCAGTTCTTGGAGGTACTCAATCTCTACATACAAATAGTAAAGATGAAGCCTTAGCTCTTCCTACAGAAGATTCTGTAAGAATCGCATTGAGGACTCAGCAGATTATAGCATATGAGAGTGGAGTATGTGATACTCCTGATCCTTTGGCAGGCAGTTATTATGTCGAAAGTCTTACAGATGAAATAGAAAAAAAGGCATTTGAATATATAGATAAAATAGATGAAATAGGTGGAGCTGCAAAAGCTATTGATATAGGTTATATTCAAAAAGAGATTCAGGATAGTGCTTATAAATACCAAAAAGAGATTGAATCAGGGGAAAGAATTATTGTTGGATTAAATAAATTCCAGATAAAGGAGGAACCTCCGAAAGGCCTTTTAAAAGTAAATCCAATAGTTGGTGAAATGCAGAAGGAAAAAATTAAAAAGGTAAAAGCAAGTAGAAATAATCAAAATGTAAATAAAGCCCTTTATAATTTAAAAAAAGCTGCACAAGGCAAAGATAATCTGATGCCATGGATACTTGATGCAGTTAGGGAATATGCTACCTTAGGAGAAATAACAGATGTTTTGCGTTCGGTTTTTGGTGAATATCAACAGCAGATTATTTTGTAAGGAGGATTAGTATGGATAGACCTATAAGAGTTTTAGTAGCAAAACCAGGACTTGACGGTCATGATAGAGGAGCAAAAGTAATAGCTAGAGCTTTAAGAGATGCTGGTATGGAAGTTATATATACTGGACTAAGACAGACTCCGGAACAAATAGTTGAATCAGCCATACAAGAAGATGTAGATGTCATAGCATTGAGCATTTTATCTGGTGCACATAATACTCTTTTCCCAAGAATTACAAAGCTATTAAAGGAAAAAGGTGTAGATGATATTCTTGTAATAGGTGGAGGTGTAATACCAGAAGAGGATATACCATTTTTAAAGGAAAATGGTATATCAAAGATATTTACACCAGGGACTCCAACTTCAGAAGCTGTAGAATTTATAAAAGAAAATGTAAAAAGGGAAATATAAAATGGATTTAGAAAAAGAGCTCCTTTTAGGAGATAAAAGGGCTATTGCAAGAGCCATAACATATGCTGAAAATTATCCTGATAAAGCTATAAATTTAATTAAAAAGTTGTATAAAAAATCTGGCAATGCTTTTGTAGTTGGTATTACTGGTGCTCCTGGCGTAGGGAAAAGTACATTAACAGATAAAATGGTAAAAGAACTTGTCAGCAAAGGCAATAAGGTAGGGATATTAGCAATTGATCCTACAAGTCCATTTACCGGAGGAGCTATACTAGGAGATAGAATAAGAATGCAAGATCTATCTCAAAACCCTAATGTATACATAAGGAGCATGGGTACAAGAGGACATTTGGGAGGGCTTTCAAAAGCCACAAATATGGCTGTAAAGATACTTGATATAAGCGGAATGGATTATATTTTTATTGAAACAGTAGGCGTTGGGCAGTCTGAAATTGAAATAGTAAAAATAGCTGATACTATTATTATGGTTTTAGCTCCTGGTATGGGTGATGACATACAGGCTATTAAGGCAGGAATAATGGAGATAGGAGATATATTTGCCATAAACAAATCTGATAGAGATGGTGCTGATAAAGCTGTAATAGAATTGAGAATGATGTTGGAATTAAGTGAAGAAAGAAAATGGGTACCTCCTATTATAAAGGTAATAGCTCAGGAAAATAAAGGGATAACCGAGCTTTTAAATGCGGTTTTTAAACATAAGATATATATAAAAGACAGTGGAGAGTTATATAAAAGGCGATTAGAAAATTTAAAGACTGAATTTATTGATATTATTATATCGAAATTAACAAAAGATATTTTAGACAAGATAAATAAAGAAAATTTACAAAAAAATCTTAACAAGATAATTAATAAGGAATTAGATCTTTATTCTTTTACTGAAGAAATATACAATGAATATTTTTTAACTAATAAGGAGGTATATTATGATAAGTAAAATAGATCACATTGGTATTGCTGTAAAAAGTATTGAAGAGGCAGCAAAATTTTATGAAGACGTAATGGGATTAAAAATTAAAGATATAGAGATAGTTGAAGAGCAAAAAGTTAAAACTGCTTTTATACCAATAGGTGAAGGAGAATTTGAATTATTAGAATCTACTTCAGAGGATGGGCCAATAGCAAAATTTATAGAGAAAAAAGGTGAAGGAATTCAGCATATAGCCTTAAGAGTTGAAAATATTGAACAAAAATTAAAAGATTTAAAAGCAAAAGGTATAAAACTTATAGACGAGGTTCCTAGATATGGAGCAGGTGGTGCAAAAATTGCCTTTATACATCCTAAAAGTACCAATGGAATACTTTTAGAACTTTGTGAAAGATTATAATTATATTTGTATATTTGAAATTATTGTGGTATATTATTATTATGACCAGATCATAATAATAACTGCTATTTATTTTAATAAATAGGCTTTTAATAAATTGCGAGGAGGAAATCTAATGGGAATACAGGAAAAAATTCAGGACCTTAAGGAAAGAAGAAATAAGGTATCTGAAGGAGGAGGCCCAAAAAGGATTTTATCACAACACGAAAAAGGCAAACTAACGGCTCGCGAAAGAATTTATAAACTTCTAGATGAGGGAAGTTTTATAGAATTAGATGCTTTTGTAGAACATAGGTGTTACGATTTTGGCATGGAAAAACAGAAGTATCCAGGTGAAGGTGTTGTTACTGGGTATGGAACTATTGATGGAAGGCTTGTATATGTATATGCTCAGGATTTTACCGTTTTAGGTGGATCTTTAGGTGAATATCATGCAAAAAAAATAACTAAAGTTATGGATATGGCAATTAAAATGGGTGCTCCTATAATTGGCTTAAATGATTCTGGTGGTGCAAGGATTCAAGAAGGTGTTGATGCATTATCAGGATATGGAAATATATTTTATAGAAATACTTTAGCATCAGGTGTTATACCCCAAATATCTGTAATAATGGGGCCAAGTGCTGGTGGTGCAGTTTATTCACCGGCTTTAACAGATTTTATTTTTATGGTTGACAAAACAAGTCAGATGTTTATAACAGGTCCTCAAGTTATAAAAACAGTTACCGGAGAAGATGTAACATCAGAAGAACTTGGCGGTTCTATGACTCACAACAGGATTAGTGGTGTTGCACATTTTAGGGCTCCAAATGACGAAGAATGTCTTTTAATGGTAAGAAATTTACTAAGTTATTTGCCATCAAATAATCTGGAGGATTCTCCAATTTATGATACTAAAGATGATTTAAACAGAATTTCTAACAGACTTATAGAAATTATACCAGATAGTCCAAATAAACCTTATGACATGAAAGAAATAATAAAAGAGATTGTAGATAATGGAGAGTTTTTAGAATCTCAATCTATGTATGCTGAAAATATTATTACTGCTTTTGGAAGATTAAATGGTAAAACAATAGGAATTATAGCAAATCAACCAAGAGTTTTAGCTGGGGTTTTAGATATAAATGCTTCTGATAAAGCTGGAAGGTTTATAAGATTCTGCGATGCATTTAATATTCCTATATTAAGTATAGTTGATGTGCCAGGCTTTTTACCAGGGACAAATCAAGAGTATGGAGGTATAATAAGGCATGGTGCAAAAATGCTGTATGCTTATTCTGAAGCAACAGTACCTAAAATTACATTGATTGTTAGGAAAGCATATGGAGGAGCATATCTTGCTATGTGCAGTAAAGATTTAGGAGCTGATATGGTTTTGGCATGGCCGACTGCTGAAATAGCTGTTATGGGGCCAGAAGGTGCTGCAAACATTGTTTTTAAAAATGAAATAAATGAATCAGAAAATCCTTCTGAAATTAGACAACAAAAAATAAATGATTACAGGGATAATTTTGCAAATCCTTATAAAGCTGCAGCAAGAGGATATGTAGATGATGTAATTATTCCTTCTGAAACAAGACCAAGACTTATTTCTGCCTTTGATATGCTTTCAAGTAAAAGGGATTCAAGACCACATAAAAAACATGGCAATATTCCTTTATAAGGTGGGATGATAATGGGAGGAATTATGGATTTTTTTAAAAGAATAAAAGATGAAGATATAAAAAAAAGCGACATTCAGGATAAAGATGATTCAACAGGGGTAAAAGTATTAGCTGACAATGAAGAAGATGAAAAAGAAATAGCTGCAATTATTTCTGCAACAATAGCTATGTTTATAGATGCAGATATAAGTAATTTTAAAGTAAAATCAATAGTAAGAATGCCAGATACATCGCCAATATGGAATAGAGTTGGCAGACAAGAACAGATATATTCCAGATTTTTCACATAGGAGGAATTTTCATGAGAAAGTTTAATGTAACTATAAACGGAAAGACATATGAAGTTGAAGTTGAGGAGATAAAAGTTAATCATGAACAAACACAGCTCAAAGACACACTTATACAACAGCCTATTAAAAATCAGAATTCTTTAAATAAAACTGCAATATCAGAACAGAAAATAAAAACTGAACAAATATCAAATAAGAATACTGGATCAAAAGTTATAACTGCTCCAATGCCGGGTACTATTATTGATATAAAAGTTAAAGAAGGTCAGAATGTCAAAAGAGGAGATGTGGTTTTAATATTAGAAGCCATGAAAATGGAAAATGAGATAATGGCAGCAGAGGATGGAGTAATAGCTACAATAAATGTTGCAAAAGGTTCCTCTGTTAATACTGGGGAAATACTTGTTTCTATGAACTAAAAAAATATTGCTATATAAAAAAGTTTCTGTTAAAATATTTATGCAGGTATCGATATCGAACCGGACAGATAAAAATTGATATTTAAAGTTCGAACGGTATCCTAAAAGGAACCGGAACGGAGGTGATAAACTTGGAAAGCAAGGCTGTTAAGAAAGGGAAAATGTCCCATATTACATTACATCAGCTTACTGTAGCAGGTATGCTTTCATCAATATCAATAGTATTATCCACTACATTTTTAGGTTATATACCTCTTGGTATTGCTAATGCAACTACAATGCATATACCTGTTATAATAGGTGCTATTTTGGAAGGGCCTGTTGTAGGTGTTTTTATTGGTCTGATTTTTGGATTAACAAGTTTTTTGAGAGCAAATACTCCACTTTTTGCTGATCCTTTAGTAGCTATATTGCCAAGATTATTAATAGGCATAGTAGCATATTACACATATAAATTTACTAAAAGTTCAGCTTTAGCAGCTATAACAGGTACATTGACAAATACTGTAGGTGTTTTAAGCCTGGCTGTTATTTTAAAATATTTACCTTCTAAAGTCGCTTTGCTGATAGCTTTAAAAAATGGGATATTAGAAGTAATAGTAGCAGTTATTTTAACTTCTTTAATAGTGAAAGCTTTAAAAAGAACATATAGGTTTTATAAATAAAGCAGGCTTATGCCTGCTGTAATTTTGAGAAGGTGATAGTGATGTTGCTAGTGTATGATGTAGGAAATACAAATATAGTTTTAGGAGTATATGATGGTAAAAAGCTCGTGCACAATTTCAGGATATCAACTGATAGGGATAAAACTTCTGACGAATATGGCATTTTAATAAATGAACTTTTTGAATACAATGGCATAAAATTAAAAGATATTGAAGCTGCTATAATTTCCTCAGTTGTACCTCCTATAATGCATACTTTAGAATCAATGACTATAAAATATTGTAATACAATTCCATTAGTTGTTGGTCCTGGAATTAAAACTGGAATAAATATAAAGTATGATAATCCAAAAGAAGTAGGTGCAGATAGAATTGTAAATGCAATTGCTGCATATGAAATATATGGTGGGCCAGTAATAGTGATTGATTTTGGAACGGCAACAACATTTTGTGCAATATCAAAAAAATGTGAGTATTTAGGTGGTGCTATAGCTCCAGGATTAGTTATTTCTGCAGATGCACTTTTTCAAAGGACAGCAAAGCTTCCTAAAATTGAACTTACTAAACCAGATAATGTAATATGTAAAAATACTGTTTCCAGCATGCAGTCGGGTATTATATATGGCCATATAGGCATGGTAGATTACATAGTTCGCAAAATGAAAAATCAATTTGCAAAAGATGCATTTGTAGTTGCAACAGGAGGTTTTGCAAAATTAATTGCCGAAGAATCAGAGACAATAAATACAGTTAATGATTTACTTACATTAGAAGGTCTTAGGATAATATATGAGAGGAATATTGAATAATTCCTCTCATTTTATTTTTTTAAGCTTTGCTATTATGTATAAAATAAGTGGAATAAGTATTTCAAAAACCAATGCTTCAAAAGGGAAAAACCTTTGTACATAAGTATAAAGCCCATCAAGACTCTCAGATATATTTTCTGAAAGAGGTATTATTAATGAAGAAACAGGTAAAACCAAATACCTATAATCATAAGATTTAATTGTTGTAGCAAAACCTTTGACAAATAAATATGTGAATATTGTTATTTTAAGGTATATTCCCATTATCCAGAGTGCCATTACTAAAGAATCAAATCTTTGTATATAATTGCTTACTCTTATATTTCTGACCATTTCTAATGCAGCAAACTGAAAGTTTGATGTTGTTTTTGCTCCAAACACACCTATTGCAAGCACACCAAAACTCAGGCTAATTGTTAATGTAATAATTGAAATTATCCCATATTTAAGTGTTTTATTCTGATCATGTATATATGGAAAAATTAATAAAATAATTATAGTTTCAAGAGTATAAGATAAAATGGGTATGGAACCAAGCAGAGGTGGCTTAATTCCATTTTCTAAAACGGGTAGGAAATTTGACATATCTATTTTAGGCAATGATAAACTTATAACAAATATCAAAAGGATTATTCCATATGGGAAAAGTATTTCTGTCATTCTGGTTATTGCTAAAAAACCTTTTGAAACAGCATATGCAACAGGCAATACCAAAAAAATATATAAAATTGTTTCTGGAGTATTAGGCATAAAAACATTTTTTATTATTTCAATAATTTCTCTCATTATTATGGTTATACCATGAAGTAAAAATAACAGATACAATAAAGATATAAATTTACTTATAACCTTACCAGTTATTTTATTAACATAAGAAAATAAGGTTTCTTTTTTAAAAAGCATAGAAAGCTTATAATAGAAAAAAAATATTATAATTGATGTTAAAGAGGCAATTATAACAGATATCCAAGAATCTTGTTTTGCTATCAGAGCAACATATGAGGGTAAAAATATATCAGCTGTTGATATAACAATTGTAATAAGCAAATAAGAAAACTGTTTAATTGAAATTTTTTTTTCTGATGTATTTTCTATTTTATTGATCATATACAACCTCGTATATAAATTTTTTTTTATTATGTACATAAAAGTATAATAATATTCTAAAAAATTTTAGGAATAATAATTCATAGAGGTGAGAATATGCCTAAAAGAATCAAGGATACAGAATATATAAAGGATAATTATGAAGAGATGACAATATCAAAAAATATTGACGAGAGTCTGGAAATATTCGAGATATTGTTAGGAGAAAACAGTGATTTTGTTATAAGAACATTTGAGGTAGGAGATAAAAAAGTAAGAGGCTTTTTAATTTATATTGATGGTATGATTGATAAATATTTAATAAATAAAAACGTATTAGAACCAATTATGATTGAAACACGTAAAATCAGAGATTTGCCTTTTACAAAAAAGCAATTTTTTGAAAGCATAAAAGAAAGGTTTTTTGCTGTTTCAGACATAAACGAAAAAAATAAAATTAAAGATATTTTAGATAGTGTTTTTGGTGGTGATACAGCGATAATTTTTGATGGAATTGAACAGGCAATAATAATAGCGACAAAAGGCTGGGCTGGTAGATCTGTTACAGAGTCGACTACGGAATCTTATGTTAGAGGTCCCAAAGAAGCTTTTGTTGAAACTTTAAGGATAAATACTTCTATGATCAGAAGAAGAATAAAGCATCCTGATTTTATAATTGAAAATATGAAAATAGGCAGATACTCAAATACTGATGTATCAATAGCATATATAAAAAGCATAGCAGATATTAAAGTAGTTGAAGAAGTTAAAAAAAGGCTTGGTAAAATAAAAATTGATGGGATTATTGATAGTGGTTATCTTGAAGAATTTATAGAGGACAATCCATTTTCACCATTTCCACAGGTAGCACATACTGAAAAACCAGATAAAGCTGCAGCGCAGATCCTTGAAGGTAAAGTAGCTGTATTAGCTGATGGTTCTCCTTTTGCGTTAACTGTGCCAGCAATTTTTGTAGAATTTTTCCAATCAGCAGAAGACTATTATGAAAGATATTTTTTATCATCTATTCTAAGGGTTTTAAGAATTTCTGCTATGTTTATAGCTTTGCTGTTACCTTCAATATATATTGCAGAAACAACTTTTCATCAAGAAATGATACCAACACAACTTGCAATATCTATAGCTGCACAACGAGAAGGTGTACCATTTCCTGCACTTTTAGAGGCTTTATTTATGGAAACTTTTTTTGAAATATTAAGAGAAGCTGGAATCAGACTTCCAATGCAAGTTGGTCAGGCAGTCAGTATTGTTGGAGGTCTTGTAATTGGCCAAGCAGCAGTACAGGCTGGACTTGTTTCACCGGCAATGGTAATTGTTGTTGCGATGACAGGAATTGCTTCTTTTTCTATACCGGCATTTAATATAGCTATTACTTTTAGAATACTTAGATTTGTAATGATGATTGCTGCAGGGACTTTGGGCTTTTTTGGAATTATAATGGTGCTTATGATGCTAAGTGCACATATGGCTTCGATGGAATCCTTTGGGGTACCATATTTATCGCCAATTTCTCCAGGAAGGAATCAAGAATTAAGTGATGTTTTTATACGCATACCATGGTGGGCTAAAATTTTAAGGCCTAGAACTATACAGAGGGAAAATGTTATAAGACAGGAGGATATAAGAGGATGATATGAAAAGAATAATTATTTTGATCATATTAATAGCTTTTTTACTTTCAGGTTGTTGGGATAAAAAAGAAATAAATCAACTGGCATTTGTTCAGGGGCTTGGTATAGAAAAAGGAAAAGATAATTTAATACGACTGGTTGTACAAATTTTAAAACCAGGACTTTTAACCAGTGGTGGGAGCAGTGGTACAGGAGGTGGAGGAGGCGGCGGAGGTGGAGGTAAACCTTATGCTAACTTTGAATCAAGCGGTGTTGATTTTGCAAAAGCATATGCAAATTTAGATACAGAAATACCTAGAAATATTTTTATGCAATATAATGAAATAATATTTTTAGATGAGGAATTTGCAAGATCAGGTATATATAATACATTAGATTTTATGACTAGAAATCCCGAATTCAGAAGAACAGCTTATTTAATTGTTGTTTCTGGAGGTACAATAGAAGATGTGTTTAATTTACCAAGTTCTAATGAGTTAGAAAAATATCCCTATAAGGAAATACTCGGTATGATAACGACAGATCAAAATACATCTTCGTCATATATATGTGATTTAAACGAATTTATTGAAACTCTAGAAATTCCTAAAAAGGCTCCTATTGTAGGAAGGCTGGAAGTAATAAAAAAAGATAATAAGGCTGTCGGTGCAAGGTTTACTGGTTCATCAATTTTTAATAATGATAAATTTATTGGTTTTTTGGATGAACAGGATACAAAGGCTATAATGCTTATAATGAATAAACTGAAAAGATCTACATTGACTTTAGATAAAGGTATAAAGGGAGAAAAATCACATATTTCAGTTATTATAACTAAATCAAAATCCAAAATAATTCCACATATAAAAGATGGTGATATATCTTTTGATATTAATATAAATATTGAAGCTGCTATGAATGAACAGGAAACAAAATATGACCTTACAGAACCTAGTTTGTTAGAAAAACTTCAACAATTACTTAACAAGAAAATAGAAGATGCAGTAAAAATGGCCCTTGAAAAATTGCAAAAAAAATATAATGCAGATGTTGTAGGTTTTATAAATATATTACACCAGAAAAATCCAAAAGAATGGGCAAAGGCTAAAGAAAACTGGGATGAAATGTATCCTAATATAAAAATTAATGTAAATGCCAAATCTATCATAAAAAGAACAGGGCTTTCATCTAAGCCTATACAACCGAGGTGATATATTGTTAAAAATAATAGGATTAAGTATAATTTTTATCATAATAATTTTGTTAGAGGTTCCCGGTTTAATAAATCAAAAAAGAAAAAAAGATTTAACTGTATTTTTTTTATTTTTGATTGCGGGGTATATTCTTAACCTTCTTGCTATATTAGATATACACATAACACCAGTAAATAAAGTAATAGCAACATTATTAAAGCCTATAGGCAAGATTTGGGGTCAGTAATCCGTTTTGACGGATTATTTTTTTATGTATTGCTATTTTATTGAAAATGTATTAAAATAATATTTAATGTGAGCACAAAATGTGCACATGGAGGTTTTGCTATGAAATTTATAAAAATAGGAGAAAAGACTATTAACATTGAAAAAATACATAGTATGGTTGATAAAATCATTGAAATGCGTAAGAATGGCTTTTCACAGCAGGATGTTGCTGTCAAATTTAAGGTAGATAGGAGTTTTATCTCTAGGTTGGAAAATATAGGTGAAATAAGGAAGGGCGGCAATATTGCTGTTGTAGGTTTCCCTATAAAGAATAAAGAGGAATTAGAAAAAATTTTTAAAGAATGGGGTATTAATTTTACTTTTCTTTTATCTGAAAAAGAAAGACTCGGGATTGCTGAAAATATGAATGGAGCTGAACTTTTTAATACTGTAATGGATTTAATTGCAAAAATACAAGCTCATGATATTGTTATTTTTTTGGGATCTGACAAAAGGACAAATCTCGTCGAGGCAATATTTGATAAAGACATAATTACTGTGGATATAGGACATTCACCGTTGACTGAAGATGTATATGTTGATCCACAAGTTATAAAAGAAATATTAAATAATTTGAAAGGGTGAAAATATGAAGAAGATTTTGAGCATTAGCATTGGTTCATCTACAAGAAACAAAACGGTAGAAGCAGAAATATTAGGTGAAAAATTTATTATAGAGCGCATAGGAACCGACGGAGATTTAAATAAAGCAATTGAATTAATAAAAAAATATGATGGTAAAGTTGATGCTTTTGGTATGGGTGGCATAGATTTATATCTTTATGCAGGTCAGAAAAGATATATTATAAAAGATGCTATTCCTATGAAAAATGCTGCTAAAATTACTCCTATTGTAGACGGTTCTGGTTTAAAAAATACTCTTGAAAGAAAAGTAGTAAAATATATACAAAATGAGGGAATTGTTAATATAAAAGGGAAAAAAGTTTTAATTGTCAGTGCTCTGGATAGGTTTGGAATGACACAGGCCTTTAATGAAGAAGGAGCAGAACTAACTTTAGGAGATATTATATTTGCATTAGGTTTGCCAATTCCAATTCATTCACTTAATTTATTATATAAAATTGCAGCAGTGCTTGCACCTGTAATAGTAAAGTTGCCTTTTGAAATGCTTTATCCAACAGGAGATAAGCAATTAACTATTAACAGCAAAAAGTATGAAAGATTTTATAAAGATGCTGATATAATAGCTGGAGATTATCTTTTTATAAAAAAATATATGCCAGAAAATATGGAGGGTAAAATAATTTTAACAAATACAGTTACACAAGAAGACGTAGATATGATGAAAAAAAGGGGTGTGAAGCTACTTATAACAACTACACCTGATTTAAATGGAAGATCTTTTGGCACAAATGTTATGGAGGGAGTTTTAATTTCTATAGCTGGTAAAAAACAAGATCAAATGAATCCGGAAGATTACGACAAATTACTTGATGAAATAGGATTTAAACCACGTATAGAATATATAAATTAAAATATAAGGGAGGCAATTAACATGCACAAATTTGCTTTTATAATTCATCCTATTGAATATGAAGATGTAAGTAGAAAATTTAAGATTATGGAGAAACTTCCCCGTAAAGTTGTTGAAAATTTTACAAAGATTCTTCCGCCTATGAAGGTTTCAGAAATAACGGGTGTTGAAAGTTCTTACTCAAAGACACAGGGATGGTTTGTTGCAGTACCATTAATATCCGATCAGATGTTAAAACTACCAGAGGATTATGTAATGAAAAAAATAATAAAAGCTGTAAAAATAGCTGAAGATTTGGGAGCAGAAGTTGTAGGTCTTGGTGCTATGACTTCTGTAGTAGGCGATGCAGGTATAACTATAGCTAAAAATTCTAATATTGCAGTGACTTCAGGGAATAGCTATACTATTGCAACAGCTATAGAAGGAGCAGTAAAAGCCGCTGAAATGATGGGGAAAGATGTAAAAGACTCAAATGTTGTAGTAATAGGAGCAACAGGATCTATTGGGAAAGTATGTGCAGAGATTTTATCAAGAGATGCAAAATATATGACCTTAGTAGCGAGAAATAAAGAAAAATTACAAGATTTCAGAGATCATTTAATAACTAAAACTGGTATTTCTGCTCATATTACTTCAAATGTAAAAGAAGCTTTAGAAGATGCTGATATTATTATAACTGTAACAAGTGCTGTTGATACGGTTATAAAACCTGAGTATTTAAAACCTGGTGCAGTAGTGTGTGATGTTGCAAGACCAAGAGATGTTTCAAAAGAAGTAGCAGAAAAAAGAGATGATGTATTAGTTATTGAAGGTGGTGTTGTTGAAATACCAGGTGATGTAGATTTTCATTTTAATTTTGGTTTTCCTCCTAAAACGAGTTATGCTTGTATGGCAGAAACGATGATATTAGCAATGGAGGGTAAAATAGAAAACTACTCTCTTGGCAGAGATCTTACTGTAGAACAAGTAGATGAGATAGCAGGACTTGCTAAAAAACATGGTTTTAAATTAGCGGGTTTTAGAAGCTTTGAAAGAGAAGTAACAATGGAAAAAATAGAATCCGTGAGGGAAAATGCTAAAATGAAATTAAGAGGTAGAAAATTTGCATAAATAAATGCTTGACTTTATTTGTAAACTGATTTATAATAATCCACATAGTAAATACACAAGCACTGCTTGAGCAGTGCTTGTGTATTAATATTAACATAAATTCAAACCTAATTACATAGAATAAAATACAAAATTTTTAATTATTAGATAAAGGAGAATATTGATATGGTTAAACCTGTTATTTTGACTTATGAAGGATTAAAAAAACTTGAAGAAGAATTGGATTATTTAAAATCAGTTAAAAGAGGTGAGGTTGCTGAAAAGATTAAACAAGCTAGGGCATTTGGCGATCTGAGTGAGAATTCTGAATATGATGAGGCTAAAAATGAGCAGGCTTTTGTTGAAGGAAGAATTGCTACAATAGAGGCTATGCTTAAAAATGCAAAGGTTATCGATGAAGAAGATATAAATTTAGACCATGTAAGTATTGGTTGTACAGTAAAAGTATTTGATGAATCATTTAAAGAAGAAGTTGAATACACTATTGTCGGTTCTGCTGAGGCGGATCCTATGAGTAATAAGATTTCAGATGAATCGCCAATAGGCAAAGCACTTATAGGTAAGAAAGCTGGAGAAGTTGTTTCAGTTGAAGTACCTGCCGGAATTATAAATTTAAAAATTATAGAAATACGCAAGTAGAGTTGGAGGTATAAAATGGATAATTCAAATGATAATATATTAAGTAATGAAGAACTTAATGAATTACTTCTTATTAGGAGAAATAAACTGAATGAGCTAAAAAATTTAGGAATAGAGCCATATGGAATTGATAGATTTGATAGGACTAATATGACTTCTGATATAAAAAACAATTATATAGATTTTGAAGGTAAAACAGTAGTTTTAGCAGGTAGGATTATGTCAAAAAGGGGACATGGTAAAGCATCTTTTGCTGATATACAGGATAAAGACGGAAGGATACAAATTTATGTAAAGCTAGATGTAGTTGGAGAAAAAAATTATGAGGTTTTTAAAATATTAGATATTGGAGATATAATAGGTATTAAAGGGGAGGTTTTTAAATCTAAGACTGGTGAAGTAACTATTCGTGTTTTTGATTTAAAACTTTTATCCAAGTCATTGCAGATACTTCCAGACAAATGGCATGGACTGAAAGATCCTGATTTAAGATATAGACAGCGATATACAGATTTGATTATAAATCCTGGGGTAAAAGAAGTATTTTTAAAAAGAACAGAAATTATAAAAGCAATTAGAGAATTTCTTGATAATAAAGGATTTATTGAGGTAGAAACACCAATCCTCCATACAATAGCAGGAGGTGCTGCTGCACGTCCATTTATAACACATCATAATGCATTAGATATTGATATGTATTTAAGGATTGCTCTTGAATTGCATTTAAAAAGGCTAATTGTTGGAGGGCTTGAGAAAGTTTATGAAATTGGAAGGGTATTTAGAAATGAAGGTATGGATATTAGACATAATCCTGAATTTACTCTTCTTGAACTCTATGAGGCATATACAGATTATTATGGAATGATGGAAATTACAGAAAATCTTTTTGCATATGTATCAAATAAAGTTAATAAAACTACTAAAATAAATTATCAAGGTACGGAAATAGATTTAACTCCTCCATGGAGACGTTTGTCTATGGTTGAAGCTATAAAAGAATATGTGAAAGTAGATTTTAACCAGATAAAAAGCAATGAAGAAGCTTTGAAAGTAGCTAAGGGTCTACACTTGGAAACAAAAGCAGGGATGACAAAGGGAGAAATTATAGCACTAGTTTTTGATGAACTTGTTGAAAGTCACCTTATACAGCCGGTTTTTATAACTGAATATCCTGTAGAAATATCACCACTTGCTAAAAGGATGCATAACAAACCAGAATTTACATCCCGATTCGAAGCATTTATATATGGAAGAGAAGTTGCAAATGCTTTTTCAGAATTAAATGATCCAATAGATCAAAAAGAAAGGTTTGTCGAGCAGTTAAAACAAAGAGAAGCCGGTGATGAAGAAGCACATATGATGGATGAAGACTTTGTTAATGCTTTAGAAGTTGGTATGCCGCCTACAGGAGGCTTGGGTATAGGTGTTGATAGATTAATTATGTTTATGACTGATGCATATTCAATAAGAGATGTTATATTGTTTCCAACAATGAAACCAAAATCTGAACAGGTTGAATAAAAAAAGGTGTAAGCCTTTTTTTATTTTGATATTTTATATGAATTTGTTTTTTTCTAACAAATATAAAATCAAAATTTTATTTATATAACTTGTTTTTTAGAGAAATATGCTTTTGATTAATATTAGTTTTTAATATATAATTTGACTATAATATAAAAATAAAGGGGTATTAATTATGATAGATAAAGAAAAGATAAGAAAAGCAGTAAGAGATATACTTGAAGCTATTGGTGAAAACCCGGATAGGGAGGGGCTCCTTGAGACGCCTGACAGGGTTGCAAGGATGTATGAGGAGATTTTTGCAGGTCTTAATACTGATGTAAATGATGTTATAAAAATATTCAAGGAGGATGAACATCAAGAAATAGTACTTGTAAAAGATATACCTTTATATTCAATGTGCGAGCATCACCTTTTACCTTTTATTGGGGTTGCTCATGTAGCATATTTGCCTAGAAAAGGGAATATATTAGGTTTATCAAAATTAGCTCGTATAGTTGATATTTTGGCTAAAAAGCCTCAGCTTCAGGAAAGATTAACAAGTGAGATAGCAGATACTATAATGAATGCGGTAAATCCTTTAGGGGTCGCTGTTGTTGTTGAAGCAGAACATTTATGTATGACAATGAGAGGTATAAAAAAACCAGGGGCAAAGACTGTTACATCAGCGGTTCGTGGAACCTTTAAGACGGACGAAAAGACAAGAGCCGAAATAATGGCATTGATTAATTCAAAAAGGTAGGGATTTTTAATGATTTTTAGATGCAAAAACAAGATATTGAACTTTGGGGAAAAAACATATATTATGGGGATCTTAAATGTTACACCTGATTCCTTTTCTGATGGAGGCAAATATAATGATACCCAAAAAGCTATTGATAGAGCTTTAAAAATGATAGAAGAAGGTGCGGATATAATAGATGTAGGAGGAGAATCAACACGACCCGGCCATGTTGTTGGTAATCCTATGATGGTATATACTAATAAAAAAGAATCAAGGCTGTCAGGAGTTTTAGATTCTATTGTTAGTGAAGAAGAAGAAATACGAAGAGTTGTACCTGTAATTGAAAAGTTGGCCACAAGTACAGATGTAGTAATATCTGTAGATACAATGAAACCTAATGTAGCACAAAGAGCTTTGCAAGCTGGTGCACACATAGTAAATGATATATGGGGTTTACAAAAAGAACCGGATATTGCACAAATAGCCGCTGAACATGGTGCAGGTGTTATTATGATGCATAACAGTACTATAGCAGAATATAATGATGTTTTAAATGATATAATTAAGTTTTTACAAAAGAGCATTGAAATAGGTAAAAAAGCAGGGCTAGGCACAGATCAGATGATTATTGATCCAGGTATTGGATTTGGTAAAACCTTGGAACACAACCTTGAAATTATGAACAAATTAGACGAATTGAAAGTCTTAAATTTACCTATACTTCTTGGCACATCACGCAAATCAATGATTGGTAAAGTGTTAGGTCTTGAAGTAAATGACAGAGTAGAAGGTACAGCAGCAACAGTAGCAGTTGGAATTACAAAGGGAGTAGATATTGTCCGAGTCCATGATGTTATGCAAATGTTTAGAGTAGCTAAAATGACAGATGCGATGGTGAGAAGATGAATAATGTTTATCTTTCACTGGGATCTAATTTAGGTGATAAAGAAGAAAATATAAAAAATGCAGTTTTATCTTTGGGGAAAAGACAAGGAATAAAATTAAAAAAAGTTTCACCAATGTATGAAACAAAACCAGTTGGATATAAAGATCAGGATATGTTTTTAAATATAGCAATACAGATAGAAACAGATCTTGATCCATATAAACTCCTTGAAATTATACATGAAATAGAAAAAGAGATGAAAAGAGAAAGGATTATAAGATGGGGGCCACGTACTATTGATATAGATATACTGCTTTATAATGAAATTAATATAAATAACATATATCTTACCATACCTCATCCCAGAATGTGGGAAAGGGCATTTGTTCTTATACCATTAAGTAATTTAAATCCTTATATAAAAAAGAATGATATATATATAAAAGATTTAATAGAGAAATTGACTGACAAAAATGATGTGGTTATGTATAAAAATAATTGGTATAAAGAGGTGCAAAAATGAAAGTTACAAAATTATTTACTTTTGATAGTGCTCATAATCTTGTTAATTATAAAGGTAAATGCGAAGAGTTGCATGGTCATACATATAAGCTTGAAGTAACAGTTAAAGGTAAAGCTGATCAGGAGGGTATGATTATTGACTTTGTAACATTAAAAGAAATCGTAAATGAAAAAATTATAAAAAAACTGGATCATAAATATTTAAATGAAGTTTTAGGATTTAATACAACTTGTGAAAATATACTTTTTTGGATGTGGAATGAATTAAAGGATATATTAAATGGTGAAAACTATAGTCTTTATAAATTAAAACTTTGGGAGACTCCTACAAGTTTTGCTGAAGTTACAGAAGAAGATTTTAATTGAGGCATTAACTTATGATTATTAAAAATCCTATTTTAAAGGGGAAATTTATAAAAAGAATAAATAGATTTGAAGCATTTGTCAATTTAAAAGGTGAACAGACTTTAGTTCATGTTCCTAATACAGGCAGGTGTAATGAAATACTTATTCCGGGAGCAAAAACTCTAATAGAGGTAAGAGAAAGATCGGGCAGAAAAACTCCTTACGAGTTAGAAGCTGTATACAAAGGTGATAGATTAATATCTATTGATTCACAAGTTCCTAACAAAGTAGTATTAGAAGCGCTTCAAAAAAACTATATAAAAGAATTTATAGGATATGAGTTTATTGAAAGAGAAAAAACCTTTGGGAATAGTCGCTTTGATATAAAACTTACAAAAAATGATAATATATGTTATATAGAAGTAAAAGGTGTAACTTTAGAAATTGATAATATCGCAAAATTTCCTGATGCTCCTACTGAAAGAGGCAGAAAACATTTAAAGGATTTAATAAAAGCAAAAGAAAAAGGGTATAGGGCAGCTGTAATTTTTTTAATCCAGATGGATAATATAAACTTTTTTACCCCAAATGATGAACAAGATAAAGAGTTTGGAATTATTTTTAGAGATGCACTTAAAAGTGGTATTGAAGCATATGCATATACTTGTGATGTGGGTGAAAATTATATTAATATAAAAGACAGGATTACAATTATTTTGTAATCCTGTTAGTGTATAGTAAAGAATTTTACAAGTCCATTAAAAATTCCCTGAGAAATTTTATTTCTGTAATCTAAATCCCTCAAATGGGCATCATCAAGGCGCTGATTTTCCATTCCAGGTATAATTCCAACATATATAATTTCTGGCTTTATATCGGATGATTTTTCATATATTCCTAGGTTATCAAGAGGTATTTTTTTTTCGATTTCTTGGTTTATTTGGTTTGCAAGTATATAGGAATTTTTGTTTTTATTAGAATAATATACTTTAAAACCACTTTTGTTATTGGAGGTTTCTGTAAAAATATCTATGTATATATCAGCATTTATAGAACTAGTATCTGTTTTTTGCATAGGCTGCTCCCATGTAAGACAAGATTTCCCATGGCAACCTGTTATAAAATAATTTAATTTTTTTGAAATATAAAGCATTGGCACTTGTTGCAAAAGCCCTGTTGGGCTTTTAGTTTTATTACTAAAACCTGGGTTTATTATTATTTTTTTATCTTTAAACAAATCTGTTAATGGGTTTCTGTCAATAAGAAAAACAAGTTTGGATGGAATATTTTTTATAATTTTAACATCAAAATCAGTATTAAAGTCTAAGGATATATCAGATATAATATCTTTATTTTCTGATTTTATTTCAATATAAGAAATAATACCATCTAAAACTTTATACTTACCCTCTGGCATATTTAACGGGATTTCTTTAAATATGATTTTTATAGATTTATCATTTTTGTTTATTTCATAAACTGGCACATCTAAAGAAAATTCAAATTCTATTTTACTTTTTTGTATATCTATGGATTCTTTTTTTAAAGCTGTTTCTATTACTAAATTTGTTAGCTTATTTATCATTTAAATCTCTCCATTTATTAAATAAATATTAAAATATATATTTTTTGAGCAAAGTATGATGAAATTGTGATATAATTATGATAAACCACAAATATATTTTACCACAAAAAGAAAAAAATAAAAGATACAAATATTATTGCATTTTTATATGGAGGTTTATTATATGTATGAAAGGATACCAATTAAAACTCATATTATTACAGAGAAAGATGATATATTAGATGTTGTATATAAATATACTAAGGATATAGCAGATAAAGGAGATTTAATATCTATAGCAGAAAGTGTAGTAGCTATAACCCAAGGCCGTGCATATCTTCCTGAAAATATTAAAATTGGTTTTTGGGCAAAAATTTTATGCAAGTTTGCCAGTAAAAATGGAAGTCTTACTTCTCCTTATGGTATGCAATGTGCTATAAATGAAGTTGGAATACTGAGAATTTTATTTGCATCTTTTATAGGAGGAATAGGGAAAATATTTGGTAAAAAGGGCTTGTTTTTTATAATAGCAGGAAGAAAAGTTGCATTAATAGATGATGTTGCAGGTACAATGCCTCCATATCATAAACATATAGTATTGGGGCCAGCAAACCCTGACAAAGTCTGTAATAGTATAAAGGAAAGAATGGGTATTGATGCTGTGATAATTGACGCAAATGACTTACATAAGGCAGATTGCATTGGTGCTTCCGAAGGTGTAAATAAAAAGTATGTGGAGAGGTTTTTTATAGATAATCCTTCTGGAAATGATGAACAGCAAACTCCTATAGTAATTGTAAAAAATTATAATGTTTGGGCTGAAAGCTTAAAAACAGAAAAGGGAGATAAAATTGCTTTATCTTAAAAATGCTTTTATCAAAATACAAATTTCAGCTTTTAGAAATAATGGTTTAAAGATCAAAAAAAAATAATATATAATCATATAATAGGAATTTTTAAATATAGTAGTTTAGACTTTTTAGTGTATATTTAATAAGGTTTAATTTTTATTTTTGTAATTTTTTGTTATAAGTATTTATACACCAGATATAATGTTTTTAATAATTTATCTAAAATTTAAGATCCTGTAGATATTTCTACAGGATCTTAAATTTTAGGCAATAAGAGCAGCAACAATTCCTACTAAAAAAATTCCATCAAAGACTCCTGCACCGCCAATACTTACAGCATGAGAATTCAATTCTTTTAGATGTGGTATATTAAGTAAATCTGCACCAATAAGTGTTCCTAAAACGCCTGAAATATATGCAACAGGTGCTGCGTTTCCATGAGCAAATAATAAAGCAGCCGCTGCAGCAACAAGTGGAGGGATAAAAGCAGGAAGAGAGATTCCTACTCCTGGCACAGGTTTTGCTAAAGATTTTGCAACTGCTGTAACTATTAGTGTTGAAATAATTACAGGCATAATAGGAGCTCTTTGTAGTAAATAAAGGCTAAATAGTATTGGAATTACTGCACCACCAACATTTATAGCAATTATTTGTTCTTCTACTCTAGGCGGATAATAAAATAAAAAAGGTGTAAGAGGTTTTTGATTATTATTTATTAAGATTTTATGTTTTGATATTGGTATGTTTATAATACTCCCAATTATAGACAAAGTGAATAAAAGTACTGCAATATCAGGTGATACACCTAGTTTAGCAAAAGAAAATGTTGCAGCTTGAAAGAAGAAAACAAATATTAAAAAGGGTATAAGTATAGCAAAAGCCACTATCCATATTATTGGCATTACAAAACCTCCTTAAAAGTTTAAATTTTTGTGTCCTTTAAAAAATTATATATATATAATAACACAAAAGATTATAATATTTCTACTGTATTAGTTTATAGGTATCTTAAATAATTTGAAGTCCTTTGTTTTTTTAAAAAAAAGGAATATAATATAATTGTTAAAGTTAAAATTGAGGTGAGAAAATGGTTAAAAAAGAACTTGTTATGAGGATAAATGAATTATATTATAAGTCTAAAACAACTGGTCTTAACCCTATGGAAAAAGAGGAACAAGAAAAGCTTAGGAGAGAATATATAGATGAAATAAAGAAAGAAGTTAAAGAACAGTTAGATAATGCTAAAAATCATGATATTTATCACCATAGACATAGCTGTAATTGTGAAAATCACAATTAAAATAAATTAAATAAAAATCAATACATATAATGAGGAGAGATTAATGTGGATACAGAAAAAACATTATCTATAAAGGAACAGATTCCTGAGTACATAACAGTTGAAGATGCTTTAAGCTTGGATAAAAATCAAGTAAGAGAAAATTACAAAGAATTTGTAAATTCAAACTTTGTTACAATGCTTTCTATGCTTCAATTTGATAAACTTTTTGTAAAAGCAAAAGGCGTTTCTGTGTGGGATAGCGAAGGTAATGAATATTATGATTTTTTGGGTGGATATGGAGCACTGAATTTAGGGCATAATCCTGATTATGTAATAAATGAAGTAAAAAAAGTAATAGGTCTGCCAAATATATTACAGGCTGCGGTTGGAAATTTACAAGGAGTATTGGCAAAAAACCTAGCAATGATAACACCGGGAGATTTAAAAAGAAGTTTCTTTTGTAATAGTGGTGCTGAAGCTGTGGAAGGTGCTTTAAAACTAGCAAAAATTGCTTCAGGTAAACATAAGATAGTGTATTGTGAAAATTCTTTTCATGGGAAATCTATGGGAGCTTTATCGGTAACAGGTAGAGAAAAATATCAAAAATATTTTGCACCTTTAGTTCCTGATAGTATATCTGTTCCTTTTGGTAATGATAAAGCTTTAGAGGAAGTGTTAAAGGGAAAAGATGTTGCTGGATTTATTTTAGAACCAATACAAGGTGAAGGCGGAGTAAATATACCACCTGAGGGATATTTGAAAAAAGTAAGAGAACTTTGTGATAAATATGAAACATATCTTATTTTTGATGAAGTCCAGACAGGTCTTGGCAGAACGGGTAAGATGTTTGCTTGTCAATACGAAGAAGTAGTACCTGATATAATGTGTTTAGCGAAATCTTTAGGCGGAGGCATAATACCTATTGGCGCATATATTGCAAAAGACAAAGTATGGCAAAAGGGATATGGAAGTATGGAAAAAGCTCTTTTACACACATCCACTTTTGGTGGCAATACTTATGCTTGTGCAGCTGGTATTGCTTCGATTCAGTCAATTTTAGAAAATGATCTTCCAAATAAAGCTAAAGAAAATGGGGAATATTTTTTAAATAAGCTTAGGGTATTAAAAGAAAAACATAAATTAATTAAAGATGTACGTGGCAGAGGCCTTTTAATAGGCATTGAATTCAATCAGCCAGAGGGCGGAATACTGGACAGGCTTTCTAAAGGTGCTGTGTCTAAGCTTTCAAACGAATATATGGGGTCTTTGATTGCAGGAGAACTCCAGAATAAACATCGCATAATAACTGCATATACTTTGAATAATCCTAATGTAATAAGGTTAGAGCCGCCATTAATAGTTACTAAAGACCAAATCGATAAAGCTGTAGATGCTATAGACGAGGTTCTTACAAGAACTGGGAGTTTACTTGGAATTACAATGTCAAGTGCAAAGACAGTTATAAGTTCATTTTTTAAAAAATAATTTTTAACATAAATAATTTTATCCCGGCAAAAGCCGGGATAAAATTATGGGCATAGGATAAATTTTAGAAGAAATTTTACAATAAAAAGAGATAAAATAGTTCATATAACATGAAATTGGTTGTGTAGCTTGTAAAAATTGTGATTATGCCAAGTGCGGTTAAATTTTAGTAAATATAATCCTGACTCTAAATATAGTCGGGATTATAATATTTTAAATAAATTACAAAATTCGACAAAAAGCAAATAATATTTATGCTAAAATTTCATTATAAAAATTAATTAGAAAATTAAATAATTATTATATATTTTGAGAAGGATTTTTATAACTTTTATAGAATATATATATGATTAATTAGTAAAATCGAGGGGATTATTGTGAGGAAGTATAAAGAGCAAATTTTTAACAGTGTTTTGCTTATATTTGGTTTGGTATTGTTTATACTTTCACTTTATCACTTTAGTGCGGGGATTACTTTAAAAGATTTCATAATATTACTTATTTTTGCAATAATACTGGATAATTTAGGTATAATTTATACGGATATTAAATTATCTTTAAGTCCTGCTGTTGGCATGGCCGTTTTTATAATTTATGGTTTTTTTCCTGCTGCTATGCTTATGATTGCATCAACAATGTTTGATACTATGGTTATGAGGAAAAAAATTAAAAACGGATTTTTAAATGGAGCTATGTTTTCAGCAACTTATATAATTGCTGGGTGGGTATTTTTATTTATTGGTGGAAAAACAGGAATAGTTGAGTTGTACCAAATAAAATATATATTAGTATATGTAATAGTAAGTTTTTTAGTAAATAATTTTATTTTATATTATGCACTAAAAGTCCAAGGGAAGATATTATTTAAAGAATATTGGAATGAAAGCGTTATACTTGAGCTTCTAACATATATAATTATGTTACCCATTTCACTTTTAGTTTCATATATTTATTTTAAATATAATTTTAACATGTTTGTTTTATCTTTAACACCCCTACTATTTATAGCATATGTTTTTAGGATGGTAAGAGATTTAATAAAAGCAAACAAGCGCTTAAATGCAGTTTATGATATGGTGAAAATTATAAATTCAAAATTAGAATTAGACAAGGTTTTTGATGCAATTATAGATGTTATATCAAGAGTCGTATCAATATCTGGAGCTGCAGTTTATATAGTTGATGGAAACGGTATTTCTGTTTTAGGAAAGGCTGTGGCAAATAAAAATATACAAGAAGTTTTTAAACAAAATTATTTTAAAGATGAGGGTATTATTGGGAAATGTATAAATACAAATAAAACAATTTTATGTAGGAATATAAAGGAAGATAATATTTTTAATAAAGAATATTTTTCAGAGTATTTTAATTCAGGGATAGTTGTGCCAATGAGATTTTCAGGTAATATTATAGGGTGTTTACTGATTCTGCAAGTAGAATTAGGAGCTTTTGATGATGATGCATCTAAAATTGTTGAGATAATTGCTGATCAATCTTCTATTGCTATAATTAATGCAAAAAAATATTATGAAGTAAGCAAAAGTTCCATAACTGATCCACTGACTAAAACTTATAATCGCAGATATTTTAATGATGCCCTTCTTAAAAACATATTAAAATCAAATGAAGATAATGTTCCTGTTAGCCTTATAATGTTTGATCTTGATAATTTCAAGCATATTAATGATACTTATGGCCACTTGGTTGGCGATGAAGTATTAAGAGAAGTAGCAAAAAGGATCAAAAACAATGTAAGGGATAATGACATTGTATCGCGTTTTGGAGGAGAGGAATTTACAGTAATATTACCTAAACTTGTTGCAGAACAAGCATATATGATAGCTGAAAGAATTAGAAATGAGATTTCTTCATCTCCTATTTCTACAAGTAAAGGAGATATATATATTACTATAACAGGCGGGGTTGCTGATTATCCTAAGAAAGCAGATTCTGCAGAAAAACTTATAAGTCATGCAGATAGAGCTTTATATGCTGGAGGTAAAAGTAAAGGAAGAAACAAAATTGCAATATATGAAATATAAAAAACCTAAATCCTATTTTAGGTTTTTTTGTTTTATTTTATTATTGTGCAAAAGTTTCACAATGTATTAAAAATTATGTTATAATATAGTTTAGAAAATTTAAGGAGGGTTACAGATGTTAAAAGGTGTTGCGGCATCACCAGGAATTGCTGTTGGAAAGGCGTATTTATATACTAAAGAAAAAGTTGACATAAATTTAGACAAGATTAATGAGTCTGAAGTAGATGAACAAATTAATCGATTTGAGAATGCACTGGAATTAACGCAGAAACAGATTAAAAAAATAAAAGAAGATACACTGAAACAGTTTGGTCATGATAAAGCGGAAATTTTTGAAGCACATCTAATGCTGGCAAGTGACCCTGAGCTAATTAATGGTGTTAAAGATATGATAAAAAATGAACTTATAACTGCTGAAAATGCGGCAAATAAAGTTATTGAGCAAAATGCATCTGTAATGGAAGGTTTAAATGATGAATATCTTAAAGAAAGAGCAGCAGATTTAAGAGATGTAGGAACACGAATTTTAAATAATATTGTTGGTGTAAATAGTGG
Organism: Thermoanaerobacteraceae bacterium; assembly: GCA_049700195.1. Taxonomy (GTDB): domain Bacteria; phylum Bacillota; class Thermoanaerobacteria; order Thermoanaerobacterales; family Thermoanaerobacteraceae; genus JBNAVY01. Next base: position 25,758 of record JBNAVY010000007.1, on the reverse strand, counting down.
AGATCTTTCTGATTTAGAGGAAGAAGTTATTGTCATAGCAAAAGATTTAAGTCCTTCGGATACAGCTACAATGAAGATTGAAAAAGTATTAGGGTTTGCAACAGATGTAGGAGGTAGAACTTCACATACTGCGATAATGGCAAGGTCTCTTGAGATACCTGCTGTTGTTGGACTTGGTAATGTAACAAAAAACATTTCCAATGGGGATTTAGTAGTTATTGATGGACTTGAGGGCATAGTCATAATAAATCCAGAAGAAGAAGTTATAAAAAAATATGAAATAAAAAAGAAAGATTATGAAACTAAAATTAACAAATTAAAAGAACAAAGAGATTTACCGGCAATTACGACAGATGGGAAAAAGGTTATGCTTGTATCTAATATTGGCACTCCAAATGATGTTAATAGTGCTTTAAATAATGGTGCAGAAGGTGTAGGGCTATTCAGGACAGAGTTTTTGTATATGAATAGGTCATCATTGCCAACAGAAGACGAACAATTTTCAGCATATAAAGAAGTTGCAGAAAAAATGAAAGGTAAGCCAATAACTATAAGGACTCTTGATATAGGTGGTGATAAGGAATTATCATATCTTGATATGCCAAAAGAAATGAATCCTTTTTTGGGCTACAGAGCTATAAGACTTTGTTTGGATAGGACAGATATATTTAAAACTCAGTTACGAGCAATTTTAAGGGCAAGCATTTATGGTAATATAAATATAATGTATCCAATGATATCTTCAGTTATAGAAGTACGTAAAGCAAATGAAATTTTAAAAGAAGTTAAAAATGAACTTAAAAATGAAGGAATAAAATATGACGAGAATATAAAGGTTGGAATAATGGTGGAAATACCTTCTGCTGCAGTTACTGCAGATTTACTAGCAAAAGAAGTAGACTTTTTTAGTATAGGAACAAATGATTTATGCCAGTATACTCTTGCAGTTGATAGGATGAATGAACATGTGAAAGATTATTATCAGCCATTTAATCCAGCTATTTTAAGGCTTATAAAATTTGTAATAGATGCAGCTCATAAAGAAGGCAAGATAGCAGCAATGTGTGGAGAAATGGCTGGAGATCCTCTAGCAGCTACAATTTTGCTTGGTTTGGGACTTGATGAATTCTCTATGAGTTCTAGTTCAATACCTGAAATAAAAAATATTATAAGAAATACTGAATATAAAAGAGCAAAACAGATCGCTGATGAAGCTTTAAATATTTCTGAACCTGATAAAATACGTAATACAATGGAAAACTTATTAAAAGAATACAATTTTTAAATTTAAAAAATCTTCGTAATTTATTACGGAGATTTTTTAATAAAAATAAGAAATTTTTAAAGGAAATTTGCAAAATATATAGAATAATAATAATATAGGATATTGCAATAAGATAGGGGGATATATATGAAGGACTATAAAACTAATCAAATAAGAAATGTGGGCCTGGTATCCCATGGAGGGGCCGGTAAAACAACATTATCTGAAGCACTTCTTTACGACACAAAAGCTATAGATAGAATGGGACGTATTGAAGATGGAACTACAGTTTCAGATTATGATCCAGAGGAAACAGCAAGACAGATATCCATATCTACTTCATTGATACCACTTGAATGGAAAGATTACAAAGTAAATATTTTAGATATGCCAGGTTATTTTGATTTTTTTGGTGAAGTTATTAGTGGTTTAAGAGCTTCTGATATTGCTGTTATTACGGTTTGTGCAGCATCAGGTGTTGAAGTAGGTACTGAAAAAGTTTTTAATATTGTCAGTAAATATAAAATGCCAAGTGCTTTCTTTATTAACAAAATGGATAGAGAAAATGCAGATTATTTTAAAACTTTAAATCAGCTTAAAGAAAAGTTTGGTAACAAGATAGTGCCATTGACGGTACCAATTGGCAGTGAGCAAAATTTTAAAGGTTATATAGACCTTATCACAGAAAAAGCATACGTTTACAACGGGAAAAACATAGAAGAAACTGCTATTCCGGATGATTTAAAAGAGAATGTTGCTTCTTTAAAAGAAGAGATGTTAGAAAATATAGCTGAAAATGATGAGTCTTTAATGGAGAAGTTTTTTGCAGGTGAAGAATTTACAAGAGAGGAACTTATTAAAGGATTACAATCCGGAGTAAAATCTGGTGACATTTTACCAGTATTATGTGGTTCTGGTTTAAAAAATATAGGAATGGATAAATTATTAGACACAATTGTTGAAATATTTCCAGCTCCAAATGAGATTATAAAAGATACAGGTAGAGTTATAGAAGATGGTCCTTATTCTGCTTTTGTATTTAAAACTATTGCTGATCCATATGTAGGTAAACTTTCAGTATTTAAAGTAATGTCAGGTGTTATAAATTCTGATTCAGTAGTGTATAATTCAACTAAAAAAGTTAATGAAAAAATTGGACAGTTATATATGTTAAGAGGGAAAAAACAATTTCCTGTGCAAAAACTTGTTGCAGGAGATATTGGAGCTGTTTCTAAATTGCAGTATACTATGACAGGGGATACTTTGAGTGATTCTGCTAAGCCTGTAGTTTATCCTCAGATAGATTTTCCCATACCTACTTTAGCTTTAGCTATTGAGCCTAAATCAAAAGGTGATGAAGATAAAATTAGTAGTGGACTTCAAAGATTACAGGAGGAAGACCCTACGTTTAAAGTAGAGAAAAATACAGAAACGGGGCAGACAATTGTTTATGGTATGGGTGAGCAGCATATAGAAGTTATTTCAAAGAAACTTATGAGCAAATTTGGAGTAGAGTGCAATTTGACAGAGCCTATAGTTCCATATAGAGAAACGATAAAAGGTAAAGCTAAAGTTGAAGGCAAACATAAAAAACAGACAGGAGGACACGGCCAATATGGTCATGTATGGATAGAGTTTTCATCTAATCCTAATAGTGAATTTGAATTTGAAGATAAAATATTTGGAGGTTCAGTACCTAAACAATATGTACCTGCTGTTGAGAAAGGACTTAGAGAGAGTATAAAAGAAGGTATATTAGCAAAATACCCAGTTGTTAACATAAAGGCAACTCTTCTTGATGGTTCGTACCATCCAGTTGATTCATCAGAAATGGCTTTTAAAATTGCTGCTTCTTTAGCATTTAAAAAGGGTATGGAGCAAGCAAATCCTGTGCTTTTGGAGCCTATAGTACGTGTGGAAGTAATTGTTCCTGAAGAATATATGGGTGATATAATAGGTGATTTAAATAAGAGAAGAGGACGTATTTTAGGTATGGAGTCAAAAGATAATATGGAGGTTATTACAGCAGAAGTTCCTCAGGCTGAAATGAACAGATATGCTACAGATTTAAGGTCTTTAACCCAAGCAAGAGGCGATTTTAAAATGACATTTGCAAGATATGAAGAAGCGCCACCTAATATTGCAGAAAAGATAATAGAAGAAAGAAGAAAACTTAAAGAAACTGAAGAGTAATAAATTAAACCCCATTTGGGGTTTTTTATATTTATACATATAAAAATATATATAAATCTTTTATTTTGATATATTTTGAAGTATAATAAAGAAAAACATATGAGGAGGTATTTATGGATATAAAAGAGGAATCTTTAATACTTCATAAAAATAATCATGGGAAAATAAGTATAAAAAGTAAAGTACCATTAAAGAATGAAAAAGATCTTTCTTTAGCGTATACTCCGGGTGTTGCTCAGCCATGTTTAGAAATTTATAAAAATGAAGAATTAGTGTATGAATATACAAGCAAAGGAAATCTTGTCGCTGTTGTAACTGATGGTTCTGCTGTATTAGGACTTGGGAATATTGGTTCTACAGCAAGCATGCCAGTAATGGAAGGCAAGGCAATATTATTTAAACAATTTGGTGGTATAGATGCTTTCCCAATTTGTCTTAATACACAAGATGTCAATGAAATAGTAAAAACAGTAGTTAATATTTCACCAACTTTTGGCGGTATTAATTTAGAAGATATATCTGCTCCAAGATGCTTTGAAATAGAAAAAAAGCTGAAAGAGGTTCTTGATATACCTGTTTTTCATGATGATCAACATGGTACTGCAGTTGTTGTTTTAGCGGGTATAATAAATTCATTAAAAATGCTTAATAAGGAATTAAAAGATATTGTAGCAGTAGTAAATGGTGCAGGTGCAGCAGGAATTGCCATTACTAAATTATTATTAAGTGGAGGTATAAAAGACGTAATTGTTTGTGATAGAACAGGTATAATTTATGAAGGAAGACCTGAAATGGATTTTTCAAAAGTAGAAATTTCAAAAATAAGCAATAAGAAAAGACTTAAAGGTAATCTTAGTGAAGCAGTCAAGGGAACTGATATTTTTATTGGAGTATCTGCGCCTGATGTTTTGGATGAAGAAATGATAAAATCTATGGCTGAAGATCCTATTATCTTTGCTTTAGCAAATCCTGAACCAGAGATATATCCTCAAAGGGCAAAAAAAGCTGGAGCAAAAATAGTAGGTACTGGCAGATCGGATTTTCCAAATCAAATAAACAATGTTCTTGCATTTCCCGGAATTTTTAGGGGTGCTTTAGAAGTAAGGGCTAGAGAAATAAATGAAGAAATGAAAATAGCTGCTGCCTATGCAATAGCTCAGATAGCTTTTTTAGATGGATTGACTTTTGAATATATTATTCCAAAACCATTTGATAAAAGAGTATTAAAAAATGTTGCTTTAGAAGTGGCAAAAGCGGCTATGGATACTGGTGTTTCAAAACTTAAAATAAAATTGGATGAGTTAGAGAAAAGGCTTATAATTTAAAAAAACGAATTAAAACACTTCCTTTGTAAAAAAATATTAGATAGGAGGTGTTTTTATAATGAAAAATAAAATTAAATATAAAGGGAATTTATTAAAATCTATTTATAAAGATAACTTTTATGATTATGAGGATATGCTTAGGGAAAATAATAAAATTATTCTTGGTAATAAAAGTTTTTTAGAATATTTGGATAAAAAAACAGAAGAATTTATATTTAGAGAAATACAGGAAGAAGACTACTTATCAGAATAAAAAACATAGAAAAATTTAGATATTAAGAGTAAAATTGCATTTATATGAGGAAAATAAATCTAAAAGAGGTTTTAAAGTCAAATTTAATTTAAAAATAAAGAAAAAAATTATTGACTATATTTAATAAAAGATGTAAAAATATAATTGAAGGTCAAAGAAAGTCAAAGTAAAAGTTGGTGATGGTATGGCAAGGTTAAGCGATATTATTGAAAGCTTTATTAAAGAGCTCATGAATGACGATGATAAACAATTTGTAGAAATACAGAGAAATGAGCTTGCTAATACATTTAAATGTGCTCCATCTCAGATCAATTATGTACTTGAGACACGATTTACAATTGATCGTGGCTATATAATTGAAAGTAAAAGAGGTGGAGGAGGTTATATAAAAATTTATAAAGCTTCTTTACCAAAAGAATGGGCATATGAGATAATAGAAAATATAGGTAATAGTTTATCTGAGGGAAAAGCTAAAAATTATATAGATGCTTTGCTTGAGCATAAGTTTATAACTGAAAGGGAAGCAGCGATTATGAAATCAGTTCTTAACGACAGAATATTACCTCTTAATCAAGAAGAGAAAAATGTCTTAAAGGCTATTTTGTTAAAATCAATGATAATGGAGCTGTTTAAAAATCAGTAAGGAGGTTTAATTATTATGATGTGTGATAAGTGTAAAATAAGACCAGCTACAGTGCATTATACTCAGATAGTTAATGGTGTAAAAACAGAAATGAATTTATGCCAGCAGTGTGCTGCTGAAGAAGGTATATTAGGAAGTGAGGTTTTTTCAACTTTTGCTCCTTTTTCAGTACAGAATTTATTATCAGGACTTATGGATTTTCTACCAGGGATTAAAAAAGTTGAAGACGAACAGTTAAAATGTGAATATTGCGGGATGACTTATGAAGAGTTTAAAGAAAAAGGAAGATTAGGATGCAGCCATTGTTATGATTCTTTTAAAGAGGAGCTAAACCCTCTTATGAGAAGAATACATGGAAGCTTTGAGCATAGAGGTAAAATTCCTAAAAAAGCAGGAGGAGCTTTAAGAGTAAAAAAAGAAATAGAAGAACTAAAAGAAGAACTTGAAAAAGCAATAAAAGAAGAAAGATATGAAAGAGCAGCAGAGATAAGAGATAAAATCAAAGATATTGAAAAGGGAATTGGAAAGTAGGTGGATTTCATGTTTGAATATGATACAGATGTTGTTATGTCAAGCAGAATAAGGTTAGCAAGAAATATAAAGGATATACCGTTTCCTTCTATAATAGATGATGAAAGTAGTTTAAAAGTAATAAATATAGTTAAAAATACTTTAATAGGGAATAATTCGGATAAAGCCGGAAATTTTAAAGAGTATTATATAGGCAAATTAGATGTTATTGAGCGTCAGTCTTTGGTAGAAAAGCACCTGATAAGTCCAGATCTCTCACAAAATACGAAGAATGGATATGTTCTTATTAAAGATGATAATAGTGTAAGTATAATGGTTAACGAAGAAGATCATGTGAGGATACAGTGTATTTTAAAAGGTTTAAGATTAAATGATGCTTGGGACATAGCAGATAGAATTGATGATTTAATAGAGGAAAATACAGATTATGCTTTTGATGAAAAAATAGGGTATTTAACTGCATGCCCAACAAACGTAGGTACGGGGTTGAGGGCTTCTGTAATGGTACATTTGCCTTCACTGACAATAACAGGTCAGCTTAATAATATTTTAAATTCTGTTTCAAAAATTGGAATGGCTGTAAGAGGCTTATATGGTGAAGGTTCTCAAGTATTAGGAGATATTTATCAGCTTTCTAATCAAATAACTTTGGGACAAAGTGAAAAGGAGATAATAGAAAATATTGAAGGTGTAGTAAAGCAGATTATTGCTAGTGAAAGAAAAGCAAGAAGTGAATTATATGAAAAACAGAAAATACAGTTGGAAGATAGAGTAGGAAGAGCTTTTGGACTTTTATCAAATGCAAAAGTTATGACAACTAAAGAATATATGAGTTTGATATCAGACGTAAGGTTAGGCAGTGTGTTAGGAATATTGAATGTCGATATAAATAAAATTGATGAAATTACAACTAATATACAACCTGGGAATCTACAAAAAATATTTAAAGAACAGCTTGATCCTTTTGTAAGAGATGTTAAACGAGCTGAATATGTTACAAAACAAATAAAAGGGAATTAGGAGGCGAATAAAATGGCGATGTTTGGAAGATTTTCTGAAAGGGCACAAAAAGCATTATATTTAGCACAAGAAGAAGCAAGAAGTTTTTATCATAATTATGTAGGTACTGAACACATTTTACTTGGATTATTAAAAGAAGAAGAAGGTGTAGCTTCTAGAACACTTAAAAAACTAGGAGTAACATATGAAAATACAAGGGCAAAAGTACAAGAACTAATAGGTATGGGTAATGTTCCTGGTGATGTAGTTGGATATACTCCACGTGCTAAACGAGTTTTAGAATTAAGTTTTACTGAAGCAAGAAAATTTAACACAAGTTATATTGGAACGGAGCATATTTTATTAGGTCTTATAAGAGAAGGAGAAGGCGTAGCTGTCAGGATTTTAATGGAGCAGGGTATAGATTTTAATAGAATGAAAGAAGAGATTGTTAAAATGTTAAGTGAGGAACCTGCAGTGGGACAGGGTAAGGCTGCCAAGTCTAAAAATACAAATACTCCTACATTAAATCAGTTTGGAAGAGATCTTACTGATTATGCAAGAGAGGGTAAATTAGATCCTGTAATTGGAAGAGAAAAAGAAATTGAAAGAGTAATCCAAATATTAAGCAGAAGGACTAAAAACAACCCTGTATTGATAGGTGAGCCTGGAGTAGGTAAAACAGCTGTTGCCGAAGGGCTTGCAATTAAAATTGCAGATGGAGCTATTCCAGAAATATTAAAAGATAAAAGGGTAGTAACTTTAGATATGGCTTCAATGGTAGCTGGTACAAAATACAGAGGTGAATTTGAAGATAGATTAAAAAATGTTTTAAGTGAAGTTATAAAAGCAGGAAATGTAATACTTTTTATTGATGAAATGCATACTTTAATTGGAGCAGGAGCTGCAGAAGGGGCAATAGATGCTTCAAATATTTTAAAGCCTGCCTTATCAAGAGGAGAAATACAAGTAATAGGTGCGACAACTTTAGATGAATACAGAAAATATATTGAGAAGGATGCTGCTTTAGAGAGAAGATTTCAGCCAATTGTAGTTGATGAACCAACAGTTGAAGAAACTATTGAAATTTTAAAAGGATTAAGAGATAAATATGAAGCCCATCATAGAGTTAAAATCACTGATGAAGCAATTGATGCTGCAGCAAAGCTTTCACATAGGTATATTTCTGACAGATATTTGCCTGACAAAGCTATTGATTTAATTGATGAAGCTGCATCAAGAGTACGTTTAAAGACAGTTACTGCTCCACCTGAAATAAAAGAACTGGAGGACAGAATTGAAGATTTAACAAAAGAAAAAGAAGAAGCAATTAGGACTCAAGAATATGAGAAGGCTGCGAAAATAAGAGATGATGAACAAAAGTTAAGAGAAGAACTTGAAAATTTGAAATCTAAATGGCAGCAAAACTCATTATCAAGTGAAAAAAGTGTTGGTTCAGAAGAAATTGCGCAGATAGTATCTTTATGGACAGGTATTCCTGTTAAAAAGTTGGCTCAAGAAGAGTCAGAAAGATTATTACAACTGGAAGAAGTTCTCCACAAAAGAGTTATTGGGCAAGACGAAGCTGTAGCTTCAGTTTCTAAAGCTATAAGAAGAGCAAGAGTAGGTCTTAAAGATCCAAAAAGACCGATAGGTTCATTTATTTTTTTAGGTCCTACAGGTGTTGGGAAAACTGAGCTTACAAAGGCATTGGCCGAGGCATTATTTGGTGATGAAAATGCCATGATAAGATTTGATATGTCAGAATATATGGAGAAACACACTGTTTCAAGACTTGTAGGTTCACCCCCAGGATATGTAGGATTTGAAGAGGGAGGTCAGCTCACAGAAAAAGTAAGGAGGAAACCTTATTCTGTTGTACTTTTTGATGAAATTGAAAAGGCACATCCAGATGTATTTAATATACTTTTACAAATACTTGAAGATGGAAGATTAACAGATTCAAAAGGAAGAACTGTTGATTTTAAAAATACGGTTATCATAATGACATCAAACGTAGGTGCTAATGTTCTGAAAAAGCAATCTATACTTGGCTTTATGCCGATTACAGAAGAAGATAAAAATTCTTATGATAAAATGAAAGATTCCCTTATGGAAGAACTTAAAAAATCATTCAGACCTGAATTTTTAAATAGGGTAGATGATATAATAGTTTTCCATCAACTGTCAAAAGAAGATATAAGAAGGATTACAGATATTATGATTGATGAGCTAAATAAAAGGCTTAAAGAAAATAATATAAAACTTGAATTTACTGAAGAAGCTAAAGATGAACTGTTAAAAGAAGGATATGATGTAAGTTATGGAGCAAGACCTTTAAGGAGAGCTATACAAAAAATAGTCGAAAACCAACTTTCCGAGCTTATGTTAAAAGGAGAAATTAAGCCTGGAGATGAACTTTTAGTAAGCATAAAAGACAATAAGTTTGATTTTGCTAAGAAATAAAATGTAAAAAGACCAGCAATGAGTTCACTGAACTCATTGCTGGTCTTTTAGG